>JALFNN010000053.1 GCA_022774325.1 bacterium
GGGGGACAGTTTCATTGACTCTCTTGTGAGACAATGAACATGTCCCCCTGTCTCTCCCTTGTCAAATAGTAATGAAAATGATAAAATTTAAGAAAGTCACTTGACAAAGATATAGTGAATTGTTACAATAAAAAAACAGAACGCACTCTGTTTTTAGAAGAAAGAGGTATGTTATGAGAAAACAAGCGTATTCTATTTTAGTACACAATAACCCGGGACTTCTTAGCCGGATGGCAGGACTTTTCAGCCGTCGGGGGTATAACATTGAAAGCATCACGGCAGGAACGACTGCGGATCCGAGATTTACAAGAATTACGATCGTGGCAAGCGGTGACGAACAGATCCTTTCTCAGATTGAGAAACAGGTACGGAAGATGGAGGATGTGATTGATATCAAATTATTGAATACAACAAACTCTGTATGCCGAGAACTGATGATGATCAAGATCCGTGCAAATGCATCCCAGAGAGCGGAGATCATTTCCGTATCAGACATTTTCCGTGCGAAGATCGTAGATGTTGAGAAAGATTGTCTGATGATTGAATTGACGGGAACAGAATCCAAGTTGGAAGCATTTATGGAGCTTTTGGACGGATATGAGATTCTGGAACTGGCAAGAACCGGAATTACCGGGCTTACCCGTGGATCAGACGATGTTGTATACATAGATTAAAGATTGCGGGAGCGAAGAGGGAAGAACCGCAGACATTCATTTTTATCAGGAAGCTAGGGGCCTATCGCCTTTAACTATAATACAGAAAAAGCAAAGCTTAGGAGGAATATTAAAATGGCTAAAATTTTTTACCAGGAAGATTGTAATTTATCCGTATTGGAAGGACAGAAGATCGCAATTATCGGATACGGAAGCCAGGGACATGCACACGCTCTGAACCTGAAAGAATCCGGATGTGATGTCATCATCGGACTTTATGAAGGAAGCAAATCTTGGAAGAGAGCGGAAGAACAGGGCTTCCAGGTTTATACAGCAGCAGAAGCTGCAAAGCAGGCAGATATCATCATGATCCTGATCAACGATGAACTGCAGGCAGATATGTACAAGAAAGACATTGAACCGAACCTTGAAGAAGGCAACATGCTGATGTTTGCACATGGTTTCAATATTCATTACGGATGCATCACTCCTCCGAAGAACGTAGACGTAACCATGATTGCACCAAAAGGACCTGGACATACAGTAAGAAGCGAATATCAGGCAGGTAAAGGTGTTCCGTGTCTGGTAGCTGTAGAACAGGATGCTACAGGAAAAGCACTTGACAGAGCACTTGCATACTCACTTGGAATCGGTGGAGCAAGAGCAGGTGTCCTTGAGACAACCTTCAGAACAGAGACAGAGACAGACCTTTTCGGTGAACAGGCAGTTCTTTGCGGTGGTGTATGTGCACTTATGCAGGCTGGTTTCGAAACACTGGTAGAAGCAGGATATGATCCGAGAAATGCTTACTTTGAATGTATCCATGAAATGAAGCTGATCGTTGATCTGATCTATCAGAGCGGTTTTGCAGGAATGAGATACTCTATCTCCAATACAGCAGAATATGGTGATTACATCACAGGACCGAAGATCATCACAGAAGATACAAAGAAAGCAATGAAGAAGATTCTTTCCGATATCCAGGATGGTACATTCGCTAAAGAATTCTTACTCGACATGTCACCGGCAGGACGTCAGGTACACTTCAAAGCAATGAGAAAGAAAGCAGCAGAACATCCGGCAGAAGTAGTAGGCGAAGAAGTAAGAAAACTCTACAGCTGGAGCAGCGAAGACAAATTGATCAATAACTAGTCGATAGGCAACGAGCCGGTCACATAAAAAGAAAGGATACCGCGAGTCATGCTTGCATGAACTCGCGGTATCCTTTCTTTTAAAGTATTCATAGGATGAATTGCATAAATCTCACCGTTATGTTATACTGAATTCAGTGATAATTCCCAAAACGAGTCGGAATTAAAGGAGGAATAAAATGGACGAGAGATTTGAAGATCTTCGCTCGACGAAGAACCCGAAAGCAAGAATTAAGATATTAAAGGGACATTTTGCAACCAGCCATTCTCACATCAATACATATATTGATATGTCTACGGTCAAAGTAAGACATAACAACTGCCGTGAGACGGCGAAGGTACTGGCGTCAGAATATGTAAGTACAACGATGGTTGATACGATCGTATGTCTGGAGGAGACGGATACCATCGGAACATTTATGGCGGAACAGCTTGCCGATATGAACCCGCTCTCTCTTAGTAAGGGAAACAATATTTCACTTGTAACGCCGGAATACCATGAGGGCGGCCAGATCATTTTCCGTGATAATAAGCAGAGAATGATCAAGGATAAGCAGGTGCTTCTGCTGGCAGCATCAATCACGACCGGTAAGTCTGTAAAACAGGCCATCGAGTCCGTGCTGTATTACGGGGGAACTGTTTGCGGAATCTGTTCGATCTTCAGTTCTGTAAGTAAAGTGGCAGGAATGGAAGTGAAGACGATCTTCACAAGTGCGGATCTACCGGATTATCGCGCATATAAGCCGCTCGAGTGTCCAATGTGTAAGGAAGGAAAGCGGATCGAAGCGATCGTGAACAGCTTCGGATATTCGAAATTGTAAAGGACATTATAAAGAGCAATCGGAGAAGATTTGCAGAATCGACTAAACAAAGGCAAATAAAAAAGACAACCACATGACGGAATGGTTGTCTTTTCCTATTTGCAAATTTATCTCGAAACGAAATTAAGCAATCTCGTTAACAGCCTTTGTTAAACGGGAAATCTTTCTTGCGCAAGTGTTTTTATGATAAACACCCTTCGTTCCTGCTTTGTTGATTACAGAGATTGCTTCTTTTAAAGCAGCCTTAGCAGCTTCAGCATCTTTCTTAGCAACAGCAGTTTCAACTTTCTTCACATAAGTTTTCACTTTAGATTTGATTGCTTTATTTCTAGCTGTCTTTGTCTCAGTTACTAAAATTCTCTTCTTAGCAGATTTAATGTTAGCCATTTTCCGACACCTCCAAATTCTGATTCATTTCTTTCATTGCCGACAGAACGTGACACGGAACATCTGCCGAACACACTTATTTATTGTATTCGAATAAATATTTCTTGTCAATACATATTTTGTGTTTTTTGAGAAAAACTAGGAATAAATGCGGTAAAGTAAAACAGAAGGCAAGGGGGAACAGTATGATCGAGAAATACAGTATCCGGACAGATCTGGCTTTGGAGCAGAAAGAGCGTTTTGAATCGGACAATGTCGAGGTTCAGGGAGTATCTCTCACGGAAGAATATAATGAAGAACTGGAGATCCGTGTGACCACGGTGAAGATAGAGACGGAGAAAGGCGCGAAAATCATGGGAAAACCGGTGGGAAGCTATATTACCATGGAAGCGCCGAATATGGCGGTGCCGGATGAGGAGTACCACCGGGAGATTTCCAGGGAGCTTGCGAAATTTATCAAGGATATGGTGCCTGAAAAAGAGGAGGATTATCAGGTGCTGATCGTGGGACTGGGGAACCGGAAAGTGACACCGGATGCTTTGGGACCTTATGTTGTGGATAACCTGAATATCACACGCCATATTTTCAGGGAGTATGGAAAATATGCGATGGGGGAGGAAAAGGCGGAAAGTGTCAGTGCCATTGCGCCGGGGGTGATGGCGCAGACCGGAATGGAAACGGTCGAGATTATACGCGGGGTGGTTAAGGAGACGAACCCCGATTTCATTATTGCCATCGATGCGCTTGCCGCGCGGAATTCCAGAAGGCTGAACCGGACAATCCAGGTCGCGGACACCGGAATCCATCCGGGATCGGGCGTGGGAAATCAGCGCAATGCGATAACGAAAGAGACGGTTGGGATACCGGTCATTGCAATCGGGGTTCCCACGGTAGTGGATGCGGCGACGATTGTCAACGATACGATGGAGAATTTTCTTCAGGCGTTGGAAGAATCCGAGACGCTCAAGGGAGTCGGACTGGTCCTGCAGGGGTACAATGCTGCGGAAAAGTATGAACTGGTCAGGCAACTGATCTCCCCACATTTAAATGGAATGTTCGTGACGCCCAAAGACATTGATGAGACGGTAAAAAGGATCAGTTATACGATTTCAGAAAGTTTAAATATGCTGTTCGCCCATGAAGAAGAAAAGGAGAAGGAATAATCTGTCGCCACGTTGCATAAAATAGGAAAGCGAAGGTAATGTCGCAGGTTTGAAATCGAGGCGGAAAATATGAAAAAATGGCGGATGAGTACACTCCTTACGGGAATCATTATCTGCATACTCGGAGGCTATGTGCTCCTTAAGGGAAGCAGGCAGATCTGGAATTCATGGAAGCTGCAGATCGCGCAGGAAATTCAGGAACATGCGGAAATGATGTATTTTCCAGGGATCGCATGCAGCGAAAAACAGTCGGATAAACGATCGGTAAATGAATGGATCTCCGGGATGGCGATGAATCTTTTCCCGCTTGGTAAATATATAGGAAGTAAAAGTGATGCGGAGTCTGCGGTGGAGGATGAGGCTACCTATGAGATGCTGGTGAGAAGACAGGCTGAGGACGAAAACCAGGTGGACGAGAATGGAAATCTTGTAGGGCAGGATGAAAGCCAGATAACGCAGACACCCACTGTGGCGGCGGCAGATATTTCTCTGGAAAAACTGTCGGATTTTGAGTATCTGGTCAGCAGTTTCTATACGGTAGACAGCGTGACCTATGTGGAATCTTCGGACCTGAATGCGGCAGAGCTGATGAAGAAGGATATGAGGATCCAGGGAGATGCCGAAGGTCCGAAGATTCTCATTTTCCACACGCATTCACAGGAAAGCTTTATCGATTCCAATGGGGATCCATCGACCAGTATCGTGGGGATCGGAAGGTATCTGGCGGAGCTTCTTACAAACAAGTACCATATCGAGACCCTTCATCATGAAGGGGTGTATGACCTGATCGACGGCAAACTGGATCGAAGTGAAGCGTACGAGCTCGCAAAGCCGGAAATTGAGCGGATTCTGAAGGAGAATCCGGGAATCGAAGTCGTCATTGATCTGCATCGGGACGGTGTGAAAAGCACCACGCATCTGGTGACGGAGATTAACGGAAAGCAGACGGCGCAGATCATGTTTTTTAACGGTATGTGCAGAACCAGAGCGAACGGCAATCTGACGGGAATGACGAACCCATATATACAGGATAATCTGGCATTTTCTCTGCAGATGAAAATTGCTGCGGAATCGAAATATCCCGGATTTGCGAGACGGATTTATCTGAAGGGCTACAAATATAACATGGATCTCTGCCCGAAGATGCTGTTGATCGAAGCGGGAGCACAGACGAACACGGTGGAAGAAATGAGAAATGCCATGGAACCGCTTGCCGAGCTTTTGAATGATGTTCTGCAGTGAATTTTCGTGTTACTTGACAAAACAGGAAAGTTTGGGATAAAATTCATAACATACGAAAAAAGAAAGGGAACGGTAAATATGGCAAAACAATCTACATACGATGCGGATAGTATTTCCATACTGGAAGGACTGGAGGCTGTCAGAAAGCGTCCGGGTATGTATATCGGAAGTGTCAGTACGAAGGGACTGAACCATCTGGTCTATGAGATCGTGGACAATGCGGTGGATGAGCATCTGGCAGGATTCTGCGATCGGATCGAGGTGACGCTGGAGAAGGACGGATCGGCTACGGTGAACGACAACGGCCGCGGGGTACCGGTTGGAATGCACGCAAAGGGTGTGTCGGCGGCGCGTATTGTATATACGACACTTCATGCGGGCGGAAAATTTGACGATTCAGCATACAAGACGAGCGGGGGGCTGCACGGGGTAGGCTCTTCGGTCGTCAATGCGCTGTCCACATATATGGATGTAAAGATCAGCCGGGAGGGCGCGGTACATCACGACCGGTATGAGAAGGGGCATCCGGTGATCGAGCTGGAAAATGGGTTACTGCCTGTCATCGGGAAGACGAAGAAGACGGGAACCTGTGTCAATTTCCTGCCGGATCCGGAGATTTTTGAAAAGACCCGTTTCCGGGAGGAAGAGATTAAGAGCCGTCTGCATGAGACCGCATATCTGAATCCGGAGCTGACGATCCTTTTTACAGATAAGAGAAAGGAACCGGAGGAGCGGATCGAATATCATGAGCCGGACGGAATCATTGGATTTATCAAGGATCTGAACTCCAAGAATGAGACCCTGCACGAACCGGTCTATTATAAGGGAGAGGCCGAAGGTATCGAAGTGGAAGTCGCATTCCAGTATGTAAATGAATTCCATGAAAATGTACTCGGTTTCTGCAACAACATTTACAATGCCGAAGGCGGAACGCATCTCACCGGGTTTAAGACCACATTTACCACGATCATGAACCAGTATGCGAGAGAGCTGGGGATCCTGAAGGAAAAGGACAGCAATTTTACGGGCGCCGATGTCCGGAACGGAATGACGGCGATCGTATCCATCAAGCATCCGGATCCGCGGTTTGAAGGGCAGACGAAGACCAAGCTGGATAATCAGGATGCTGCAAAAGCCACCGGAAAGGTGACCAGTGATGAGGTGACGAGGTATTTCGACCGGAATCTGGAGACGCTCAAGAAAGTGCTTTCCTGTGCGGAAAAGGCGGCGAAGATCCGTAAGACCGAGGAGAAGGCCAAGACCAATCTTCTGACGAAACAGAAGTATTCCTTTGACAGCAACGGGAAGCTGGCGAACTGTGAGAGCCGGGATCCCTCCAAATGTGAGATCTTTATCGTCGAGGGGGACTCGGCGGGAGGCTCTGCGAAGACGGCGCGAAACCGGATGTATCAGGCCATCCTTCCGATCCGCGGAAAGATCCTCAATGTGGAGAAGGCCAGCATCGACAAGATTCTCGCCAACGCGGAGATCAAGACCATGATCAATGCCTTCGGATGCGGATTTTCCGAAGGGTACGGAAACGATTTTGACATTACGAAACTACGGTATGATAAGATCATCATTATGGCCGATGCGGATGTGGACGGTGCGCACATTTCCACGCTGCTTCTGACGCTGTTCTACCGGTTTATGCCGGAACTGATCTATGAGGGACATGTGTATGTGGCGATGCCACCGCTCTATAAAGCGATGCCGAAAAAGGGAGAGGAAGAGTACCTGTACGATGACAAGGCACTGGAGCGATACCGTAAGACGCATGAGGGACCATTTACCCTTCAGCGCTACAAAGGTCTCGGAGAAATGGACGCCCAGCAGCTCTGGGAGACCACACTGGATCCGGAGAGAAGACTGCTTAAGAGAATCGAGATAGAAGACGCCCGCATGGCATCCAGCGTGACGGAGATGCTGATGGGAACGGAAGTACCGCCGCGCCGCGCATTTATCTATGAGAATGCGACGGAAGCGGAACTGGATATTTAGGAGGGAAGGCAATTTGGAGAATTCACAGATTATCCGGACAGAGTATTCGGATTTGATGAAGAAATCATATATCGATTACGCGATGAGTGTCATTGTGTCCCGCGCGCTTCCGGATGTGAGAGACGGACTGAAGCCGGTACAGAGAAGAACACTTTACGATATGTATGAACTGGGAATACGGTATGACAAGCCTTACCGGAAATGCGCCCGTATCGTCGGGGACACCATGGGTAAATATCATCCCCACGGGGACAGTTCTATTTATGAAGCGTTGGTTGTGATGGCTCAGGATTTCAAGAAAGGCATGGTACTCGTGGACGGTCACGGCAATTTCGGCTCCATCGAGGGGGACGGTGCTGCGGCCATGCGTTATACGGAGGCGAGACTGGCGAAGATCACGCAGGAAGCGTTTCTGGCGGATCTGGATAAGGATATCATCGATTTCGTGCCGAACTTTGACGAGACCGAAAAGGAGCCCTCCGTACTTCCGGTGCGTGTGCCGAATCTGCTGCTCAACGGAGCTGAAGGAATCGCAGTCGGTATGGCAACCAGCATTCCGACCCATAATCTGGGAGAAATTGTGGATGCGGTGAAGGCATACATGAAGAACAACGACATTTCCACGAAGCAGCTCATGAAATATATCAAGGGCCCGGATTTCCCGACGGGAGGGATCGTGGTCAACAAGGATGAGCTTCTGAATATCTATGAGACCGGAACCGGGAAGATCAAGATCCGCGGGAAGGTCGATGTGGAAGAGGTCAAGGGAGGACGCAAGAAGATCATTATTTCTGAGATTCCATACACCATGATCGGTGCGGGAATCGGAAAATTCCTAAATGACGTGGCGAACCTGATCGAGACAAAGAAGACGAATGATATCGTGGACATTTCCAATCAGTCCTCCAAGGAAGGAATCCGCATCGTGATCGAAGTGAAGAAAGATACGGATGTGGAGAACCTCATCAACATGCTTTACAAGAAGACCCGTTTGGAAGATACTTTCGGCGTTAATATGCTTGCGGTTGCAGACGGAAGACCGGAAGTCCTGGGTTTGAAGAAGATTATTGAGTATCATGTGGATTTCCAGTTTGAACTGGCAACCAGAAAGTACCGGACACTTCTCAATAAAGAAAAGGACAAAAAGGAGATTCAGGAAGGCCTGATCAAGGCCTGCGATGTGATCGACCTGATCATTGAGATCCTGCGGGGGAGCAAATCGGTGAAGGAGGCAAAGGCGTGCCTGACTCAGGGAATCACGGAGAATATCAAGTTTAAGTCAAAGATTTCCCAGAAGATGGCATCCATGCTGCGCTTTACCGAGCGTCAGGCGACGGCGATCCTGGAAATGCGTCTCTACAAGCTGATCGGACTGGAGATCGAAGCGCTCATGAAGGAGCACGAAGAGACGCTGAAAAATATAGCACGCTATGAGGATATCCTGAATAATTATGACTCCATGTCCGAGGTTATCATGGATGATCTGGATGCGCTGAAGAAGGAATATGCGGTGAAGAGGCGGACGGTGGTCGAGAATGCTGAGGAAGCTGTCTTCGAAGAAAAGAAGGTGGAAGAGCAGGAGGTCGTACTTCTGATGGATCGTTTCGGCTATGCAAAGACGGTGGATGTTTCTACTTATGAAAGGAACAAAGAAGCTGCCGACAAGGAGAATAAATACATTCTTACCTGCATGAATACCGGAAAGCTGATGCTGTTCACGGCGGACGGCAAGATGCATCAGGCCAAGGTACAGGATCTGCCTTACGGAAAGTTCCGCGATAAGGGGCTTCCGGTGGACAACGTAAGTAATTACGACAGTACGAAGGAGGAGATCATCTATATTTGTGATGACCGACAGCTGTATTTCGCGAAGTTTTTGTTTGTCACGAAGCAGGGAATGCTGAAAAAGGTGGACGGAAGTGAGTTCCAGGTGGCAAAGCGGACGATCGCAGCGACGAAGCTGCAGGATGATGACGCGGTTGTGAGCATTCAGATTGTGAACGACAGCCAGAACGTGGTGCTGATGACGGAAAACGAATATGTACTCCGGTTTGCTGCGGAAGAAGTGGCCGAAAAGAAAAAGGGTGCCGTCGGAGTGCGGGGAATCCGGCTCCAGAAGAAGGATGCCGTGGAGAAAGTGGTTCTGTTTGAAGAGGGAACGGAAGCAAAGGTTATGTTTCATGAGAAAGAGATCACACTGAACCGTCTGAAGTTGGCACGGCGGGATGGAATCGGAACGAAAATGAGAAAATAGCGGAAAATACTTGATTTTGAGAATTGAAAGTGTTATAGTTATTACCAGTAACATAGGAAATGAGCAGAAGAGTGGACGAAAGTTCACTCTTCTTTTTACGAAGTGCCGGTGACGGGACAGATTCAAAAAGAAAGGAAGTTGCAGATTGTCAAAAAGGGAAGTGTATGAACAGAAAACGGAAGAAATTCTGCTTCCGATCCTCGAAAAGCATGGATTTGAACTCTGGGATGTAGAGTATGTCAAAGAGGGAAGCAACTGGTATCTCAGAGCTTATATCGACAAGCCGGGGGGAATCATGGTCGATGACTGTGAGGTGGTCAGTCGCGAACTGTCCGATATTCTGGACGAGAAAGATTTTATTGATGAGGCATATATTCTGGAGATCAGCTCTCCGGGACTGGGACGCCCGCTTAAGAAGGAGAGAGATTTTGAACGAAGCCTGGGCGAGGAAGTGGAGATCCGGACATACCGGGCAATCGACGGACAGAAAGAATTTCTTGGAATCTTAAAGAGTTATGATAAGGATACAGTTACCATTGAGTATGAAGACGAAGAGACAAAGACATTCGAAAGAGCAGATATTGCTTTGATTCGTCTCGCATTTGATTTCTAGTGACAGGAGGAAAAAAGAAAATGAACACAGAATTATTAGAAGCGCTTAATATTCTTGAACAGGAAAAAGACATCAGCAAGGAAACGCTGATGGATGCAATTGAGAATTCACTGATCAGCGCATGTAAGAACCATTTTGGAAAAGCTGACAATATTAAAGTGATCATGGATCGTAAGACTTGTGACTATTCTCTGTTCCAGGAGAAAACAGT
The DNA here is from genome assembly GCA_022774325.1 of bacterium. Taxonomy (GTDB): domain Bacteria; phylum Bacillota; class Clostridia; order Lachnospirales; family Lachnospiraceae; genus Allocoprococcus. The sequence continues at coordinate 10,497 of JALFNN010000053.1, forward strand.
TGTTGAGACGGTAGAGGATCCGGTGGAAGAGATCAGTCTTACCAATGCAAAGATGATGGATCCGTCCTATGAACTGGGCGATATCGTACAGATCCCGGTCGAGTCCAAATCTTTCGGAAGAATCGCAACGCAGAATGCGAAGAATCTGATTCTTCAGAAGATCCGTGAAGAGGAGAGAAAAGTCGTTTACGATCAGTATTTTGAAAAAGAAAAGGATATCGTGACCGGCATCGTGCAGCGTTATGTCGGCAAGAATATCAGCATCAACCTTGGTAAGGCGGATGCGATGCTGACAGAAAACGAGCAGGTGAAGGGAGAAGTATTCCAGCCGACCGAACGAGTCAAGTTATATGTAGTTGAAGTGAAGAACACCACGAAGGGACCGAAGATCCTGGTTTCCAGAACTCATCCGGAGCTGGTAAAACGTCTTTTCGAGGCAGAGGTTACCGAAGTGAAGGACGGTATCGTGGAGATCAAGAGCATTGCCAGAGAGGCGGGATCCCGTACCAAGATTGCTGTGTGGTCCAATGATCCGGATGTGGATCCGGTCGGAGCATGCGTCGGTATGAACGGCGCCAGAGTCGGAGCGGTGGTAAATGAGCTCCGCGGTGAGAAGATCGATATCATCAACTGGGATGAGAACCCGGCACTTCTGATCGAGAATGCGCTCAGCCCGGCGAAGGTTATTTCGGTTGCGGCTGATCCGGATGAGAAGACGGCAAGCGTGATCGTTCCGGATTACCAGTTATCCCTCGCCATCGGCAAGGAAGGACAGAATGCAAGACTGGCTGCCCGCCTGACCGGATACAAGATCGATATCAAGAGTGAGACCCAGGCAATCGAATCCGGCGAACTCCCGGCAAATTATATGGAAATGGCCATGGAGGAGGACTATCAGGAGGATGAACCTGCTGAGAATTATTCCGGGGAAGAGGATTATACTTCCGATGATCTGGATCTGTATGAAGAATAATTAGGAGTGATACGTTGAGCGCTATGAGAAAAATTCCCATGCGCAAGTGTGTGGGATGTCAGGAAATGAAGAGTAAAAAAGAAATGCTGCGTATTCTGAAAACAGCGGAGAATGAATTTGTTCTCGATGCGACCGGAAGAAAGAACGGACGCGGGGCGTACCTTTGCTTCTCGAAGGAATGCCTGGAAAAGGCAAGAAAGAACAAAGGGCTTGAACGTTCATTCAAGCAGACGATCCCGAAGGAAGTCTATGAGAACCTGGAAAAGGAGCTGGAAAATCTTGAAGTTGAATAAATCACTGTCCCTTCTGAGTCTTGCGACGAAAGCGGGTAAGACAAAAAGCGGAGAATTCCTTACGGAAAAAGCAGTCAAGGAGGGAGATGCATATCTCGTGATCGTCGCGGCGGATGCATCGGACAATACCAGAAAACGATTTCAGAATATGTGTGATTTTTATAAAGTGCCAATCTATTTTTATGGAGATAAAGATACCTTGGGGCATGCAATGGGGAAGGAATTCCGCGCGTCTCTTGCAGTAACGGATGCAGGATTTGCGAAAGGAATCAGAAAGCAGTTGGATACAGAGAAGGATACGGTTGCATAGGAGGTAGTTATATATGTCAAAATTAAGAGTATATGAGCTCGCGAAAGAGCTGAATAAGACGAACAAAGAGATGCTCGCCATGTTAAAGGAAAAGGGTATCGAAGTTGCAAGTCATATGAGCACTCTTTCGGATGAGCAGGTCGATATGATGAAGAAACCGGCAGCGGCGAAGAAGCCGGCAGAAGTACAGCCGAAAAAAGAGACAGAAGAGACGGAGGTACCGAAGAAGAAAAATATTGTTCAGGTGTTCCGTCCTCAGAATACACAGAACGGCGGACGAAACAGCCGTCCGCAGGGACAGCGTCAGGGAGGCCGTCCACAGGGAAATAATAATGCGCAGGGAGGCCGTCTGCAGGGAAATAACAACGCGCAGGGAGGCCGTCCGCAGGGAAATAACAATGTGCAGGGAGGCCGTCCGCAGGGAAATAACAATGCGCAGGGAGGCCGTCCGCAGGGAAATAACAATGCGCAGGGAGGCCGCCCGCAGGGAAATAATAACGCGCAGGGAGGCCGCCCGCAAAACGGCGGTCAGAATCGTCCGTTTGAAGGAAGAAGAGAAGGGTTCCAGGGAAGAGACCGTGACGACAGAAGAGGCCGTGACGATCAGAGACAGAACCGCACGGGTGAAGGAAGAAGAGAAGGATTCCAGGGAAGAGACCGTGACGACAGAAGAGGCCGTGACGACCAGAGACAGGGTCGCCCATTCGAAGGAAGAAGAGAAGGGTTCCAGGGAAGAGACCGCGATGACAGAAGAGAAAACCGCGATTTCCGCGACAAAGACGGACGTGATTTCCGTGACAAGGACAGCCGCGATTTCCGTGACAAGGATTCCAGGGATGACAGAAGAGACGGTCGTCGTGATGACCGGAGAAAATCCGGCCCGGCAATTCCGGCACCTGCAATTGCTGAGCAGAAACCGAGCCGTACGAAACCGAAGGATGCTCATAAGAAAAAAGAATACAGAAATGATGATAATGACAACGAAGAAAGAATGCCAAAAGGCAAAAAAGGAAAGAATAATACCCCGCAGCCGAAATTAGAAAGACCGCAGCCGAAGAAAGAGGCGGCAGAAGAGCAGATCAAGCAGATCACCATTCCTGAGAAGCTGACGATTCAGGAACTGGCTGACAAGATGAAAATCCAGCCGTCTGTGATCGTGAAGAAACTCTTTATGCAGGGCAAGATCGTGACGATCAATCAGGAAATCGATTTCGATACCGCAGAAGAAATTGCGATGGAGTTCGAAGTGCTCTGTGAAAAAGAAGAAGTGGTCGATGTGATCGAAGAGCTTCTGAAAGAGGAAGAAGAGGACGAAAAGAAAATGAAGAAACGTCCTCCGGTTGTATGTGTTATGGGTCATGTAGACCATGGTAAAACCTCTCTTCTGGATGCGATCCGTGATACCCATGTGATCGAAGGCGAGGCCGGCGGAATTACCCAGCACATCGGTGCATCTGTTGTAGAGGTGAACGGAGAAAAGATCACATTTCTGGATACACCGGGACATGAGGCATTTACTGCAATGCGTATGCGTGGGGCAAATTCTACAGATATCGCGATTCTGGTTGTAGCAGCAGACGACGGTGTCATGCCTCAGACTGTGGAAGCGATCAACCATGCGAAAGCAGCGGGAATTGAGATCGTTGTTGCGATCAACAAGATCGATAAGCCGAGTGCAAATATTGAACGAGTAAAACAGGAACTGACTGAATACGAATTGATTCCGGAAGACTGGGGCGGAAGCACCATCTTTGTTCCGGTTTCCGCTCGTACCGGAGAAGGCATTGATGATCTGATGGAAATGATCCTTCTGACTGCGGAAGTGATGGAATTAAAGGCAAACCCGAACCGTCGCGCAAGAGGTCTTGTGATCGAAGCCGAACTGGACAAAGGTAAAGGTCCGGTTGCGACTGTGCTGGTACAGAAAGGAACTCTCCATGTAGGAGATCCGGTTGCGGCAGGTTCTGCTTACGGTAAAGTGCGTGCCATGATGGATGACAAGGGATGCCGGGTGAAAGAGGCAGGCCCGTCTACTCCGGTAGAAATCCTCGGACTGAATGACGTTCCGAACGCAGGCGAAGTTTTCGTAGGATGCGGTAACGAAAAAGAAGCGAGAAGCTTTGCAGAGACATTTATCAGCCAGGGAAGAATGAAAATGCTGGATGAAACGAAGACGAAGATGTCTCTGGATGATCTGTTCAACCAGATCCAGGAAGGTAATCTGAAAGAACTTGGTATCGTTGTCAAAGCCGATGTACAGGGATCCGTTGAAGCAATCAAGCAGAGTCTTGTGAAGCTGTCCAACGATGAAGTTGTGGTGAAGATCATCCACGGAGGTGTCGGTGCAATCAACGAATCAGACGTTACACTGGCTGCGGCGTCTAACGCGATCATCATCGGATTCAATGTCCGCCCGGATGCATCTGCAAAAGAAACAGCAGAGCGCGAAGGGGTTGACATGAGATTATATCGCGTCATTTACAATGCGATCGAGGATGTAGAAGCTGCCATGAAGGGTATGCTGGAACCGGTATTTGAGGAGAAGGTTCTTGGTCATGCCGAAGTGCGCCAGACATTCAAGGCATCCGGAGTCGGAACCATTGCAGGTTCTTACGTGCTGGATGGTGTGTTTGAAAGAGACTGTCAGGTTCGTATCACACGTGACGGCATTGTGATCTATGATGGAAAACTGGCATCCCTCAAACGTTTCAAAGATGACGTGAAAGAAGTGAAAGCCGGTTATGAATGTGGTTTTGTATTTGAACGTTTCAACGATATCAAGGAGGGTGACCAGGTAGAAGCATTCAAGATGGTCGAGATCCCAAGATAATAAAGGAAGGCGTTTTGAAATATGAGAAAGAACAGTATTAAGAATACAAGAGTAAATACGGAGGTGCAGCGTGAGCTGAGCAATATTCTGCGCGGCGGGATCAAGGATCCCCGCGTTGCACCGATGACTTCGGTGGTGGCGGTTGAAGTTGCACCGGACTTAAAGACCTGTAAAGCATACATCAGCGTTCTTGGTGATGAAAAGGCACAGGCAGACACGGTAAAGGGACTTCAGAGTGCGGAAGGCTATATCCGCCGTGAGCTTGCACATACACTGAATATGAGAAATACACCGGAGATCCGGTTTGTGCTGGATCAGTCGATCGAGTACGGCGTAAATATGTCGAAGAAAATTGATGATCTGACAAAGAATTTGAAAAAAGAGGATGAGGAGCATGTTACAGAAAGCAATTAAGAAAGCGCAGACGATCGCTGTCGGCGGTCATATACGTCCGGATGGAGATTGTGTAGGCTCCTGTATGGGATTATGGCTTTATGTAAAAGAAAACTTTCCCGAAAAAGAGATTCATGTGTATCTGGAGGAAATCCCGAATACGTTCAAGTTCATGAAGGGAACAGAAGAAATCCGTCATGAGATCCCGGATGAGAAGATCTACGATCTGTTTATCCTTCTGGACTGCGGATCACCGGACAGACTGGGATTCTCAGCACCTCTTTATGAGAATGCAAAGCATTCGCTGTGTGTGGATCATCACATCAGCAACCAGGCTTTTGCAGAAGAGAACTATGTACGACCGGATGCAAGTTCCACGTCAGAACTGATCTATGATCTTTTGGATCATGAGAAGATCCCGAAAGCAGTGGCAGAGTGTCTGTACACGGGGATGGTGCACGATACAGGGGTGTTCCGGTACACCAATACCCATCCGTCTACGATGCGCTCGGCCGCAGCATTGATGGAAAAAGGAATCGATTTTTCCAGGATCATTACGGAGACATTTGACGAAAAAAGTTATGTTCAGAACCAGGTTCTGGGCCGTGCGCTTCTGGAAAGTATCCGGTTCATGGATGGGAGATGTATCGTGTCCTCTCTTCGGAAGAAAGATATGGAATTTTATCAGGTACAGCCCAAGCATCTGGATGGCATTGTCAGTCAGCTGAAGCTGACGAAAGGCGTGGATGTCGCTATCTTCATGTATGAGCTGGAAAATGGCACATTTAAAGTCAGCCTGCGCTCTACCGAAGCTGTGGATGTCAGTGAAATCGCCAGATATTTCGGCGGCGGCGGTCATGTAAGGGCAGCAGGATGCACCATGTCTGGAACGGTACATGATGTGATCAATAATCTGTCAAGAAGGATCGAACTGCAGATGAAAGGCGGGAACGAGGCTTAAATGATACACGGAGTGCTGAATATTTATAAAGAAAAAGGATATACTTCTCATGATGTGGTTGCCCGTTTGAGAAGGATCGTGGGACAGAAGAAGATCGGTCATACCGGGACACTCGATCCGGAAGCCGAAGGCGTCCTGCCCGTATGTCTCGGGAAGGCGACCAAATTATGTGATCTTCTGACTGACAAGGATAAGACCTACGAAGCGGTACTGCTTCTGGGAATTTCAACCGATACGCAGGATACCACAGGAAAGATCCTGGAGGAAAAAAACACGGCGGATTTGAGGGAAGAAGCAGTGCGGGAAGTGGTATTATCCTTTGAAGGCGAGTACGATCAGATACCGCCGATGTTTTCCGCTTTGAAAGTCGGCGGGAAAAAGCTGTATGAGCTCGCAAGAGACGGGAAAGAAGTGGAGAGAAAGCCAAGGCATGTGCAGATCTATCGTATCCGAATCCTTCAGATCGATCTGCCTCGTGTCCGTATGGAAGTAACATGCTCCAAGGGAACCTATATCCGCACACTGTGCCACGATATCGGTGAGAAACTGGGATGCGGAGGATGCATGGAATCCCTGATCCGGACAAGAGTGGAGCGGTTTGGCGTGGCAGAAAGTCTCCGGATTTCCGAAGTGGAGCAACTTATGGATGAGGGAACACTTCAGGAACATATGATAAAAGTGGATGAGATGTTCCCGGATTATCAGAAGGTGTATCTGACGCCGGAAGCTTCGGCTGCTGTGAGGAACGGCAATTCGTTCCGTCTGGGGGATGTAATCTGGATATCGGAACTTTCTGGATTTCAGAATGCGGAAAGAGTACGGGTCTATGATGAGGAACGGAATTTTATTGCCGTGTATGAATTTGAAAAAGAAAATCAATTATTTAAAATCGTAAAAATGTTTTTTGACAAAAAAGAGAAGTAAGACTGTATACTATGACATAAAGAGGAAATGAAATGGAGTATTTCAAAGGGCTTGCATCCTACCGGGGAGACGGAAGGACAGCGATTACACTTGGAAAATTTGACGGACTTCACCGCGGACATCAGAAGCTGATTCATAAGGTGCGTCAGCTGAAGGAAGCGCATGAAGTGAAGTCGGTTGTGTTTGCTTTTGACATGACACCGCTTTTTGAGCGGCTGGGGCTGCCAAGAGATGGGATCATGTCGAACGAGGAACGGCGTATGCATCTGGAAGATGAGGTGGATGCGCTTGTGGAGTGTCCGTTTACAGAGAAAATCAGCAGTATGGAGGCAGAAGTCTTCATCCGTGACATTCTTTCCGGGCTGTTTCACGCAAAGTATGTTGTGGTCGGAACCGATTTCCGGTTCGGGCACGATAAACGCGGTGATGTGAACATGCTGGCAGAATATGCCGGAGAATATGATTATGAACTGTTCGTGATCGAGAAAGAAATGTATGGAGATCGTGAGATCAGTAGTACTTATGTCAGAGAAGAATTGCGTAAAGGAAATATGCAAGTGGTAAACGAGATGCTCGGGTATCCCTATACGGTTGCCGGAATTGTGGAATATGGAAAACAGCTTGGAAGAAGACTGGGATTTCCCACACTGAATGTCCATCCTGCCAAAGAGAAACTGCTTCCGCCGAACGGAGTCTATATAGACCGCGTGAAGCTGGACGGCGTGTGGTATGACGGAATCGGCAATGTAGGTGTAAAGCCGACGGTAACAGACGAAAAGCGGATGCTGATAGAAAGCTATCTGTTTGATTATGAAGGAAATGCTTATGGAAAAAATGTGAAGATTCAGCTTTACGAATTCCGCAGACCTGAGAAAAAGTTTGCCTCTGTCGAAGAAATGCGGCAGCAGGTAGAGTCTGATATCTCTTATGGAAGAGAGTATTTCCGTCACAAAAGAGGATAAGGAGAAAACGATATGAATATCACAACGATTTTTCTGCTGCTGGGTGGTTTGGGCCTGTTTTTGTTCGGTATGGAGCTTATGAGCGACGGACTGGAGAAAGCAGCCGGTGCCCGGATGCGGGGAATTCTTGAATTCTTTACAAAAAACCGTTTTATTGGAATGCTGGTGGGAATTCTTTTCACGGCAGTAGTTCAGTCGTCCAGTGCGACGACGGTCATGGTGGTCAGCTTTGTAAATTCCGGGCTCATGAATCTGTACCAGGCCAGTGGAGTCATTCTGGGAGCCAATATCGGTACAACAGTGACCGGGCAGCTGATTGCATTTAACCTTTCGGATGTTGCACCACTGTTCGTCATGATCGGCGTGATCATGTATATGTTCTGTAAAAAGACCAATATCAAACGAGTTGGTATGGTGGTCCTTGGATTTGGTATCTTGTTCATGGGACTCAGTACCATGGGGGATGCCATGACATCCCTGAAAAACTCTCCGCAAGTCATGGAACTTCTCCAGTCACTGACCAATCCGCTGATGGCAATCGTGGTTGGATTTGTGATTACATCCATTCTTCAGAGTTCATCGGCTACGGTCGGTATCATTATTCTGATGGCAGGACAAGGGCTTCTGGCATTTGCCATCTGTCCGTTCTTGATCCTGGGATGTAATATGGGCTCCTGTATATCAGCCCTTCTTGCCAGCCTTGGAGGAAAGAAGGATGCAAAGCGGGCCGCATGGATTCATTTTCTGTTTAACATTATCGGATCCTTTATTATTTTCATCGTACTGATGATTGCGACCGATCCGATCACAACGGCAATCCTGAAGTTCTCAGGAAACAATCCGTCTCGTGCGGTTGCGAACGCACATACGATCATTAAGATTACAGAAGTAATCCTGTTGTTCCCGTTCATGAACTGGGTAGTGAAAGCAACTTACAAGATTATTAAGGGTAAAGATCCTTCACCGGAAGATGAATTTGAACTTCTTTACATCGGAGAAGGAAAGATGATGACACCAAGTACCGCAACAGTGAATGCCATTCAGGAAATCGAGCACATGGGACAGCTTGCCTGTGATAATCTGAAGCTTGGAATGAAAACACTCTGTGATCCGAACGAGGATGAGATCAATGTGATCTACCAGAAAGAGCGGTATATCAACTTCCTGAATCATAAGATCACGGATTATCTTGTGAAGGCCAGCGAGATGGAGATGCCGATCGCCGATTCTCAGATGGTGGGAGCACTCTTTCACGTGGTAAACGATATCGAACGTATCGGTGACCATGCGGAGAACCTTGCCGATTCAGCCAAAATGATCAGGAACGGAGAGGCACAGCTCAGCGATAAGGCAAAACAGCAGCTTCAGGATATGACAGAGATGGTTATGGAAATTCTGGACTACTCACTGGATATGTTCACACACAACAATCAGGAACATATGCAGGAAATTCTGGATCTCGAGGATGCGATCGATGAGAAAGAGAAGAAGCTCCAGAGAGCCCATGTAAAACGTCTTACTAAAAACAGATGTACACCGGAAGGCGGTATGATTTTCTCCGATACGGTATCCGGTCTGGAACGTGTGGCGGACCACGCAACAAATATTGCATTTGCGATTCATCAGCCGGACGATTACAGTGACGATGATGATTAAAAGTGCTTGACTTCATACGGCTGTTGTGATATATTAAAGCGGTGTGAAAACCGGTGTTCGGCAGATGGAATCTCCAACCGCTGCTTAATACCTGGCAATTATTAGTATATATCAGGAGGTAGTGACAAATGATCACAAAAGAAATGAAAGAACAGATTATTAAGGAATACGGAAGAACAGAAGGAGATACAGGATCTCCGGAAGTACAGGTTGCTATTCTTACAGCAAGAATCAATGACCTGAACGACCACTTCAAAGCTAACCCGAAGGATTTCCACTCAAGAAGAGGACTTCTTAAGATGGTTGGACAGAGAAGAGGACTTCTTGCATACCTTAAGAAGAATGATATTGAAAGATATCGTTCACTGATTGAAAGATTAGGTCTGAGAAAGTAATTCTGATCATAAAGCGAAAGAGAGCATTTCACTGGGTGGAGTGCTCTCTTTTTATGTGGGTGGCTAGCCGCCCTCTTCACTTTTCCCTTGCAACTAAGGACTTGCTGTGATATAATGTGTAAGATTGTGGCAGTATGTAGATCCGAGACCACTGAAAAGCGTATCTGCATCCGGAGGGGAAGATGGGTTTTTCAGTAGTTTCGGAAAAGGCTGCCGGTGACATATAGTGAATAGTAGAAAGGAAGAATAGCATGTATAAATCATTTGAAATGGAGCTTGCAGGCAGAACTCTCCGCGTTGATGTCGGTAGAGTAGCAAAGCAGGCAAATGGAGCAGCGCTTATGCATTATGGCGATACGGTTGTGCTGTCAACAGCAACTGCATCAGACAAGCCGAGAGAAGGAATCGATTTCTTCCCGCTTAGTGTGGAATACAATGAGAAATTATATGCCGTTGGAAAGATCCCGGGAGGATTTAACAAGAGAGAGGGAAAGGCTTCCGAAAATGCGGTTCTTACCTGCCGTGTAATCGATCGTCCGATGAGACCACTGTTCCCGAAGGATTATAGAAATGATGTAACTTTAGAGAACCTGGTTCTTTCTGTAGACCAGGACTGCGCACCGGAACTTACCGCAATGCTTGGTTCTGCAATCGCAACAGCAATCTCAGACATTCCGTTTGACGGACCGACAGCATCTACGCAGGTCGGACTGGTTGACGGAGAGTTTGTTTTCAACCCGACTGCAGCACAGAAGGAGAAATCCGATCTGGCACTGACGGTTGCATCTACAAAGGAAAAGGTTATCATGATCGAAGCCGGTGCAAATGAAGTTCCGGAAGATAAGATGATCGAAGCGATCTTCGCTGCACATGAAGTGAACCAGAAGGTGATCGCATTTATCGAAACTATCGTTGCAGAGTGCGGAAAGCCGAAACATGACTATGTAAGTTTCGCTGTACCGGAAGAACTCTTTGATGCAATGAAGGAGATCGTGACACCGGAAGAGATGGAAGTTGCGGTATTTACCGATGACAAGCAGACCAGAGAAGAGAATATCCGCAAAGTGACAGAAAGACTGGAAGAAGCATTTGCAGACAATGAAGAATGGCTGGCAAAACTTCCGGATGCAGTATATCAGTATCAGAAGAAGGTAGTCCGCAAGATGATCCTCAAAGATCATAAGCGTCCGGACGGAAGAGCAATTGATCAGATCCGCCCGCTTGCAGCAGAAGTAGATCTGCTTCCGAGAGTACACGGTTCTGCAATGTTTACCCGTGGACAGACTCAGATCTGTACCGTTACCACACTTGCTCCACTTTCAGAGGCTCAGAAAGTGGACGGACTGGATGAAGCAGAAACATCCAAGAGATATATGCACCACTACAACTTCCCGTCTTACTCTGTAGGTGAGACCAGACCTTCCAGAGGACCGGGACGACGTGAAATCGGACATGGAGCACTGGCTGAGAGAGCACTGGTGCCGGTACTCCCGTCAGAGGAAGAATTCCCGTATGCGATCCGTACCGTATCCGAGACATTTGAATCCAACGGTTCTACTTCACAGGCCAGCGTTTGTGCATCTTCTATGTCACTGATGGCAGCAGGTGTACCGATCAAATCTGCAGTAGCAGGTATTTCCTGTGGTCTGGTAACCGGAGAGACGGACGATGATTATCTGGTACTGACTGATATTCAGGGACTTGAAGACTTCTTCGGAGACATGGACTTCAAGGTAGCAGGAACCAAGAAAGGTATCACAGCGATCCAGATGGATATCAAGATTCACGGACTGACAAGACCGATTATCGAAGAAGCGATTGCACGTACAAGACAGGCTAGAATTTACATCATGGACGAAGTCATGAGTAAAGCGATCGCCGAGCCGAGACCGCAGGTTGGAAAATATGCTCCGAAGATTATTCAGATGAGTATTGATCCTTCTAAGATCGGCGATGTAGTCGGACAGAGAGGAAAGACCATCAACGCGATCATCGAAAAGACGGGCGTAAAGATCGATATCACCGATGACGGTAACGTATCAATCTGCGGAACCGACGCTGAAAACATGGAAAAAGCGAAGAAGATGATTGCAATCATCGTGACCGACCTGGAAGCAGGAATGGTTCTGGAAGGTGACGTTGTCAGCATCAAGGAATTCGGTGCTTTCGTTGAATTTGCTCCGGGCAAGGAAGGAATGGTTCACATTTCCAAGATCGCTAAGCAGAGAATTGAACATGTGGAAGATGTCCTGACACTGGGCGACCATGTGAAGGTTGTCTGCCTCGGAAAGGACAAGATGGGACGTCTCAGCTTTAGTATCAAAGATGTAGCTGAATAAAGATAAAATTGAAACAGAAAAGAACTCTTCAGAGATGAAGGGTTCTTTTTTTAGCATAAATACGGCATTTTGCCCATATATTTGGTTTAAAGAGGTGGACAAGATGAGAAGAGAGAAGAAAAACCAGATTATCCGAGTGCTTGCGGAGCGGATCCGCGGGATCATATTGAATGAAGGAATTGATTTTGCAACGCTGCAGGAGATCCGACTCCGGGAAGGACAGCCATTGGTGATCCGATGTGATGGGGAGGAAAAGCTGTTTGCGCACATTGTGACGCGCGAAGAGCTGAGAGAAACGATGGAATACATAGCTAACTATTCTTTGTATGCCTATGAAGAAGAGATGAAACAGGGGTTCCTCACGATCGATGGCGGCCATCGGGTGGGAATATCCGGAAAAATTATACCAGATGGAGGACATGTGCGCAATTTTCAATATATTTCTTCTATTAATATCCGTATTTGTCATGAAGTGAAAGGATGTGCGGACCGGCTGTTTCCGGAAGTGCTGGAAAATGGGCGCCTTTGTCACACGCTGATCATATCGCCGCCGGGGAGAGGCAAAACCACACTTCTTCGGGATATGGTGCGGCAGATATCGGATGGGAATGCATATCTTGCAGGGCAAAATGTAGGAGTGGTGGATGAACGGTCCGAGATCGGAGGATGCTATCAGGGAGTGGCACAGAATCAGGTGGGAAAACGGACCGATATTCTGGATAACTGTCCGAAAGCGGAAGGGTTGATGATGCTCATCCGATCCATGTCTCCGCAGGTCGTGGCCGTGGATGAGATTGGAACCGCTCAAGATGTGGAGGCCGTATCCTATGCCATGCACTGTGGCGCGATCATGCTTGCGACGGTTCACGGAACATCGTTGGAGGAAATCCGTGAGAAGCCGTTCTTGAAACGTTTCTGGGAAGGTCATGATTTTAAACGGTATGTGGTGATGAAAGAAAGTGGAAAGACGGGAGAAATCGAAGGAATTTATGATGACAGAGGGAACCGGATATGCTGTGGAAACTGATCGGATGTCTCTGCATTCTGACGGCTTCTTCGGGGTTGGGGTATTTTCAAGGTATAGAGTATAGAAGGCAGATCCAGGAAATGCACTGTCTGGAACAGCTGATCCGGGAGATCGGCGGAGAGATTTCCTATACAAAAGCACCGCTCCCGGAAATCTTTCTCCGTACAGCGAGATACTGCCGCAGTCCGTACAGCCTCTGGCTCCGTGAAATGGCCAGGGAAATGCAGGAAAAGGGGGCAGTGCAGCTTGGAGCGTTATGGGAGAACAGAACGCGGAAAATTCTGGGAACACTTCCTTTAGATTCGGAGGAAATGAACGAGCTTTCGCAGGTTGGATATCAGATGAATCATCTGGATATCCGTATGCAGGAGCAGACACTTATTTGGTACGTCACACGACTGGAGGAGCGGAGAGGCCGTAAAGAGAAGATTTTATATGAGAAACAGCGTCTCAGTAATCTGCTGGGGGTGTCGGCAGGACTTTTCCTTGTGATCCTGCTTATGTGACAAAAGAAATCGGAGGAGGAATTCATGAGTGTTAATCTGATTTTTAAAATCGCAGCTGTCGGGATCCTGGTGTCGGTGCTCAGTCAGGTGTTGAAACACAGCGGGCGGGAGGAACAGGCATTTCTGACCAGTTTTGCGGGCCTTATACTGGTATTGTTCTGGATCATCCCTTATGTGTATGAGCTTTTTGAAGATATCAGGAGATTATTTGCACTGTAGAAAACAGCCGGACTGTTTTTAGAAGGGAGGCATTCGGATGAACATGCTGCAGATTGCAGGAATCGGGGTAGTGGGGACGCTCCTTGCCCTGCAGTTCAAAAGCGGAAAAGCGGAATACGGTATATACACAGGGATCGCCGTCAGTCTGTTTCTACTCTTTGGAATGAGCGGAAGGCTGGAGGTGATCAAAGAGGCATTTGACACCATCGGTAGTTTTGTTAAAGTGGACAATGGCTATATGAAAGCAATTCTCAAAATGCTGGGGGTGACTTATGTGTCGGAATTTGCTTCCGCGATCTGCCGGGATGCAGGATACCAGACGATCGCATCGCAGATCGAAATCTTTGCAAAGCTGACGATCCTGGCTCTCAGTATGCCTGTACTGGAAGCACTTCTGGTCACGATTCAGGGATTCCTCGGCTGAAGGCCCGGGAAAAAGAGTATGGGATTGGGAATATGGGGAAGGAGTGAAAGATGACAGGAATACTACGGCGCATGCGGCATGGAATGTATGTTCTCTTCGTGGCTCTGCTGATTGCAGTCACGGGCACGGTACACGCCGAGGGAGAGGAGGCACAGGAAAGGGTGACGCAGGAAGACGCTGCGAAATTAAGTGAGGATGCAGCAGAGAGTCTGTTCGACGAACTGGATACCGACCAGATCGACCGTGTCTTAAAAGAGGCATATTCGCGGGAAAAAGTCCGGTTCCGAGATGTGGTGCAGGCAATGATGGACGGGGAGCAAACCATTTCCCCGGAATTGATTGTGGATTTCGTCGCGGATACTCTGTTCGGTCTTGTGAGGGAAAACAGACCCGCCATGCTGCAGATGCTTCTGCTCCTGATCGTTGCAGCCGTCTTCACCAATTTCTCCGGCGTGTTTCAAAGCAGCCAGATCGCGGACTGCGCATTTTATATCGTCTATATTCTTCTGATTGCTGTCTGCCTGACCGGATTTTCTTCTACCACGGAAACGGTCGAACAGGGGCTGGAAACTCTTCTGACCTTTATGAAGGTTCTGGCTCCTGCCTATTTCCTGTGTATGACGGCAGCGACCGGTAGTGTTTCCGGAATGGGATTCTATCAGCTCATCCTGATTCTGATCTATCTGGTGGAATTGGTGATCGTGCGGTTTGTTCTCCCGCTCGTGCACGTTTATCTGATGGTGCAGATCCTGAACTATCTGTCCGGTGAAGAATATCTTTCCAAAACAGGGGAACTTCTGGAGACGCTGATCTCCTGGGTGATGAAGACGATGCTTGCCTGTGTGACCGGAGTGAGTGTGATCCAGGGAATCTTAAGTCCTGCAATTGATCAGGTGAAACGGAGTGTCTGGACAAAAGGTGCCGAAATGCTTCCCGGAATCGGGGATGCCATCGGCGGAGTGACGGAAGTAGTACTTGGAACAGCGGTGCTGATCAAAAATGCGGTCGGGATGGCGGGAGCGGTGCTGGCGGTTGGAATCTGTCTGCTCCCGATCCTGAATATGGGCGTGCTGACGATTCTTTATAAAGCGATGGCAGCTGTGGTTCAGCCGATTTCCGATAAAAGGATCGTGGAAGTGCTGTCCAGCATGGGAAATGCCTGCCGGATGCTCTTTAGCATCATTTTCACAACTTCAATCCTCTTTCTGGTGACCATTGCAGTGACGGCGGCATCCACCAGTTGAAGAAAGGAGACACAGGATGTTCAACTATTTTTATGAATGGCTTCGAAATCTGGCATTTTACATGGTGCTGGTAACGGCTGTCCTGCAGCTGATCCCGAACAGAAGCTATGAAAAATATATTCGTTTCTTCTGTGGGCTGATTTTGGTCATCCTTCTTTTGACACCGGTCATGAGAGTCATAGATGCCGGATTTGAAGGCAGGATGCGGGTGTCTGTAAGTGATGACAACTGGAAGGAACTGGAGGAGATCCGAGAGCAGGCCGAGGGTCTGGAAGATTTTGTCTATTCATTTTCCGGGGAGGAGCAGGATGGAGAAGAATAAAGAGTATCTACAATATATAAAAAAGTTCTTCGGGAAAAAGGAGCAGTGGCTGATCCTTCTGCTTGTCGGGATCCTGCTGGTCGTGATCGCGATCCCGGTCCCAAAAGAAGGGGAAGAAGAGCAGGAAGAGGTACAGGACGAAACAGCGAGTTCCGGAAGCACCGACGATGAGGCGTACGTCCGACGCCTGGAACGGAGGCTGGAGGATGCACTGGTGCAGGTGCAGGGAGTAGGAAAAGTGTCCGTGATGATCACGCTTTCTGCTTCTTCGGAGAAGATCGTGGAAAAAGACAGAGAGAGTTCCAGCGAGACGAGCGGAGAAAATGAATCCGGTTCGTCGAAAAGGAGCAGTTCCTCGGAAACCTCCGTTTATACCGGAAACGGGAGCAATGAGACGCCTTACATTACGAAAGAACTGAGCCCCGCTATTGAAGGGGTTCTGGTGATTGCGGATGGGGGAGATGATGCCGTGGTGATCGAAAATATAACCGAGGCTGTCCAGGCATTATTCCCGGTAGACACGCATAGAATTAAAGTAATGAAGCGCAATCAATAAATATTAACAGGAGGAAGGAAAGTGAAACGAATATTCAAAAAGAATCAGATAGTCATTGCGGCACTTGCAGTTATGATCGCGGTGGCCGGTTATCTTAATTACTCCGGAAAAATATTTGGAAAAAACAGTACGGCCGAGGAAGCGGACAGTACACTTGCAAGCACGGAACTTCTGGATATTTCTGACGAAGATACATCTCAGACGGACGGAGAAGTGTCCGATGCGGAAACGGAAGGTACACCGGGAGAAGCGGTTCTTACCAGCGGAACTGCAAGCGGCGTAGTGGCACAGGCAAAGATCAGCCGGGAGCAGGTACGGGCGAAAAATAAAGAAACCCTTCAGGCAATCATCGATGATGCAAATGTGAGCGATGAGCAGAAAGCAGATGCCATCGCGCAGATGGTGCAGATGACTGAGTTGGCAGAAAAAGAAGTGACGATCGAAACCCTACTGGCCAGCAAAGGGTTCAGCGAGGCAGTCGTCAGCCTTTCCGAGGATTCGGCAGATGTTGTGGTGAACAGCAGTGACCTCACGGAAGCCAAACGCGCGCAGATCGAAGACATCGTGATACGCAAGGCAGGGATCAACGCGGCAAATATTGTGATCACTCCGATCCATAGCGGGGAGAATGAATGAGCTTAATTTGTGGAATCAGAGCCATCCCCAACAACTTCTCTCTTTTATTTTGGAATAAGATGTGGTAGACTAATTAAATGACCTCATTAAGTGAGAAAAGTTGAATAAATAGATAGAAAGAACGAATACTACATTATAGAATAACAGGAGTATACCATGGCAGATTTTACGAATGAAATAAAGAAAAGAAGAACATTTGCAATTATTTCCCATCCGGATGCCGGAAAGACGACATTGACCGAGAAGTTCCTGCTTTACGGAGGAGCCATTAACCAGGCCGGTTCGGTCAAGGGAAAGGCGACAGCGAAGCATGCTGTTTCAGACTGGATGGAGATTGAGAAGGAAAGAGGTATTTCGGTAACTTCGTCCGTACTGCAGTTTGAGTACGGTGGATACTGCATCAATATTCTGGATACTCCGGGACATCAGGATTTCTCGGAGGATACGTACCGTACCTTGATGGCAGCGGATTCGGCAGTCATGGTGATCGATGGTTCCAAGGGTGTTGAGGCGCAGACAAGGAAGCTGTTTAAAGTATGTGTAATGCGCCACATTCCGATTTTTACGTTTATCAATAAGATGGACCGTGAGGCGATGGACACCTTTGAACTTCTGGATGACATTGAAAAAGAATTGGGAATCGCTACTTGTCCGATCAATTGGCCGATTGGATCGGGAAAGGAATTCCGCGGGGTGTTTGACCGGGATACCAGAGAACTGGAAATCTTTTCAGATACGAAGAAAGGAACGACGGTAGGAGAAGTCAGAAAGGCGCCGATCGACAGTGAGGAAGCGAAGCAGATCGTGACGCAGGAACAGTACGAGAAGCTGGAGGAGGAGATCGAACTTCTGGACGGTGCAAGTGCCGAGTTCGATCAGGAACTGGTAAGTAAAGGAGAGTTGTCGCCGGTGTTTTTCGGATCTGCGCTCACGAACTTTGGTGTGGAGACATTCCTTCAGCATTTCCTTAGGATGACGACTTCTCCGCTCCCGAGAATGTCCGATAAAGGGCTTATTGATCCGATGAAAGAGAAAGAATTCTCTGCATTTGTATTTAAGATTCAGGCAAATATGAATAAGGCACACCGGGACCGGATCGCGTTTATGCGGATCTGTTCCGGTGAATTTGATGCGGGAATGGATGTGTATCACATTCAGGGCGGCAAAAAGGTCCGTCTCTCCCAGCCGCAGCAACTCATGGCGAGCGAGAGAAAGATGATCGACAAGGCATACGGAGGAGACATCATCGGTGTGTTTGATCCGGGAATCTTCTCCATCGGAGACACTCTCACCAATTCTCCGGAGAAATTCGCATACGAAGGAATTCCGACCTTCGCACCGGAGCATTTCGCAAGAGTGCGCCAGGTGGATACCATGAAGAGAAAGCAGTTTATCAAGGGAATCAATCAGATCGCTCAGGAAGGCGCGATTCAGATCTTCCAGGAATTCAATACCGGTATGGAAGAGATCATCGTAGGGGTGGTCGGGGTTCTGCAGTTTGATGTGCTGAAGTACCGTCTGGAAAATGAATACAACGTGGAGATCCGCATGGATACCCTTCCGTATGAGCATATTCGGTGGATTGAAAATGATAACATTGATATGGACAGGCTGGTGGGTACCTCTGATATGAAGAAGATCAAGGATCTGAAAGACCGGCCGCTCCTGCTTTTTGTCAACAGCTGGAGCATCCGTATGGTGTTGGAGCGAAATGAAGGCCTGGTATTATCCGAGTTCGGGCGTTCATAATTCTTCTTTCCAACGCATGGAAAATGTGATATAGTATGAGTAGAATGTGCCCCGATAAGGGGCGGATGAACTGAGTATACAGATGAATTTTGAAGGAGGCTTATCATGAATAAAGAAGAAAGAAACACATATACAATTGAAACCGATGAGAATCTAGGCGTTGTTCAGATCGCAGATGAAGTGGTTGCGATCATTGCTGGGCTTGCGGCAATGGAAGTAGAAGGCGTTTCTTCCATGGCAGGCAACGCTACAAGAGAACTGATCGAGAAGCTTGGTATGAAGAGCCTTTCCAAGGGTGTGAAAGTAGATGTGCTTGAAGGAATCGTGACCGTTTCTCTTGCGTTGAATCTGAAGTACGGAAGAAGTATTAAAGAGACGACCATGAAGGTGCAGGAGAAAGTAAAGGCAGCAATTGAAAATATGACCGGCCTTACCGTAGCGGACGTGAACATCCGTGTAGCAGGCGTGGATATGCCGGATGAAGAATAAATTTGGAGAGAGACGATGGGAAGAAGTGAACTGAGAGAACATATTTTCAAAATGATTTTCGGACTGGAATTCACGGAGGAGAAACAGATCGAGAAGCAGTTGGAGCTGTATCTTGACCAGCTGGATGAGGTGAGCGAGAAGGATCGCAGCTATATGCTGGCAAAGGCAAAAGCGATTGCCGAAAAAGTATGTGAGATCGATGCGATGATCAATGAGAATGCGACCGGATGGAAGACAACAAGAATGAATAAGGTGGATCTTTCTATTCTGCGGCTTGCTGTCTACGAGATGAAATTCGATGACGATGTGCCGGTGAAAGTAGCGATCAACGAGGCCGTAGAGCTTGCCAAGAGATTCTCAGGTGATGAAGGGCCGGCATTTATTAACGGAGTACTGGGAAAGCTTGCTTAAGTCTTACCCGGTCTTCGGTGCAGGAGAGATCATGCAGAATGTATATACAGTAAAGCAGGTCAATGCGTATATCAGAAATATGTTTGCGCAGGACTTTATGCTGAATCGAATTTATGTGAAGGGTGAAGTGTCGAATGTAAAATATCACACTTCGGGACATATATATTTTTCTTTAAAAGATGAGTCCGGGACGATTGCCTGTGTCATGTTTGCCGGGCAACGCAGCGGACTTTCTTTTCGTATGAGGGAAGGGCAGCAGATCATTGTCCTTGGAAGCATCAGCGTTTATGAGAGAGACGGGAAATACCAGCTCTACGCGAAGGAAATCCGTCTGGACGGGGCAGGACTTCTCTATGAACGTTTTCTGGCATTGAAGCAGGAACTGGAAGAAATGGGGATGTTTGCGCCGGAATACAAAAGGCCGATCCCGCCCTACGTGCGGACACTGGGCGTGGTGACGGCTCCGACGGGAGCGGCTGTGCGTGATATCATGAATATTACGAAAAGGCGGAATCCTTATGTGCAGATTATCCTCTACCCGGCGCTGGTACAGGGAGAAGGTGCCGCTGAGAGTATCGTGAAAGGAATCCGGATGCTGGAGGAGAAGAAGGTGGATGTCATGATCGTCGGACGAGGCGGAGGCTCCATCGAGGATCTCTGGGCATTTAATGAAGAAATCGTGGCAAGAGCCGTATTTGAAAGCACAGTTCCGGTCATTTCGGCCGTGGGACATGAGACGGACATGACAATCATTGATTATGTGGCGGATCTGCGCGCGCCGACACCCTCGGCAGCGGCGGAACTTGCGGTCTGTGAGATTCGCAAAGTGGATGAGAAGATGGAGAATTATGCACGCAAGATGCACCGGAGCCTCGTGCAGAAGCTGAATATGATGCGCCTGGTGCTGGAAACATATCAGGCAAAGATGGGGTATCTAAGTCCCAGGGGAAGACTTCTGGATCTGAGACAGCAGCTTGCGGATTACGAAGAACTGATTCCGGAGGCATTTAACGCCAGAATCAGGGATTTCCGGGATAAAGTAGACGAATACGAAGAGCTCCTTCACGCCGACATGGGAAGGCAGCTGACAGATGCAAAGCATAGGCTGGCTCTCAGGATCGAGCGGATGAAGGGGGCATCACCGCTTGACAGGCTGAATCAGGGATTCTCCTATGTGCAGCGGGAGGACGGACGCACGGTCAGACGCGTTGCGGATGTCAGAGAAAAGGAGCTCCTCAACATATATGTGACCGATGGCGTGATCCACGCACAGGTCAGGGACGTCCGGAAGGAGGATTAAAGGGTGGCAGAGACGAAGAAAAAGGCAGTGCCGAAAGAAAAATTTCAAGAAGAATGGAAACAAGAGGCAGGACCGATCAAGGAAGAGAAGGAAGCTGAACAGGAAGCGGAAGAGACACTGGAGCAACTCTTTGAGAAGCTGGACGATGTGACGAACAAACTGGAAAGCGGCGAGACATCGCTGGAGGAATCGTTCCGGCTGTACCAGAGCGGAATGGAGATGTTGAAACGGTGCAGTGATAAAATCGATAAAGTAGAAAAACAGGTGCTGATATTAGAGGAGAATGGAGAAATACATGAATTTTAGTGGAGAAATGAAGCAGAAAGTAAATGAGATCGAGGCAATCCTGGATGAGTATCTGCCGGCTGCCGAAGGATATCAGAAGCAGATCATGGAAGCAATGGCGTATAGTGTGACGGCGGGAGGAAAGCGTCTCCGCCCCATGCTGATGCAGGAGACCTTCCGCCTTTTTGGCGGAGAAGGAAAAGTCGTGGAGCCATTTATGGCGGCACTGGAGATGATCCACACCTATTCACTGGTTCACGACGACCTGCCGGCGATGGATAACGACGAATACCGCCGGGGCAGGAAGACGACCCATGTGGTTTACGGGGAAGCGATGGGAATTCTTGCGGGAGACGCACTGCTCAATTATGCGTTTGAGACGGCAGTGAAAGCATTTGACATTGCTCCCGAAAAGAGCCTTCAGATTGGGAAGGCACTTAAGATCCTGGCAGAAAAGGCAGGAATTTACGGAATGATCGGCGGACAGGTTGTGGATGTGGCATCCTGCGGCAAGGGACTGGACGAAGCGATGCTGAACTTCATCTATGAGCTGAAGACCGGAGCACTCATTGAAAGTGCTATGATGATCGGTGCAGTGCTTGCCGGTGCTACGCAGGAACAGGTAAGAACGGTGGAGAAGATCGCATCGGATGTGGGAATTGCATTCCAGATCCAGGATGACATCCTGGACGTGACGAGCACGCAGGAAGAACTCGGGAAACCGATCCACAGCGATGAAAAGAATGAAAAATCGACATATGTGACCATAAAAGGTCTGGATGAGGCGGCAAAGGACGTAGAAAGAATCTCGGAAGAAGCAGTGGAGCTGCTTCAGAGTCTGAATCTTGAGAATCCTTATCTGACATGGCTGATTCAGGAACTGGTACATAGGAGAAAATAATGAGGTGTTGGCATGTATCTGGAACAGATTCAGAAAGCAAATGATATCAAAAAATTGAAGGACGAGGAGCTGGATGAACTGGCTCTTGAGATCCGGAAATTTCTCATAGAAAAAATCAGCCGCACCGGAGGGCATCTTGCCTCCAATCTTGGTGTGGTGGAACTCACCATGGCCATGCATTTGAATTTCGATCTTCCGGAGGATAAGATTATCTGGGATGTGGGCCACCAATCCTATACCCATAAGATTCTGACCGGAAGAAAAGACGGGTTTGATGATTTGAGAAAATATGGCGGCATGAGCGGATTCCCGAAAAGAAAGGAAAGTGACTGTGACGCATTTGACACGGGACACAGCTCCACTTCCATTTCCGCGGGGCTTGGATATGTGTGTGCGCGGGATATCCTCGGGGAGGATTATCATGTGATTTCCGTCATCGGTGATGGATCCCTGACGGGAGGAATGGCTTACGAGGCACTCAACAACGCGGCCACACTCAAAACTAATTTTATTATTGTGTTAAATGATAACAAAATGTCTATTTCCCAGAATGTGGGCGGAATGTCCCAGTATCTGGACGGACTGCGCACCGCCAAGGCCTATACTGACTTGAAAAATGCGGTTGAGACGGTGGTGGGAAGCATTCCGGTCGGCGGCGAGAAGCTCGTAAAACATATGCGCAAGACGAAGAGCAGCATCAAACAGCTCTTTGTGCCGGGTATGTTTTTTGAAGATATGGGGATCAAATATTTAGGACCGGTGGACGGGCATAACCTGAAAGCACTCTGCCGGGCGTTCAAAGAAGCAAAGAGAGTGAAAGGGCCGGTGCTTCTTCATGTGCTGACCCGCAAAGGAAAAGGATACCTCCCGGCAGAGCAGGATCCGTCGAAATTCCACGGAACCGGGCCATTTGACATCGTAACGGGAGAGCCGTTGACAAAGAGTGCGAAAGATTCTTACACGGATGTGTTTTCCAAAGTCATGCTGGATCTTGGGAAAAAGGATGAACGTCTGGTGGCAATCACGGCTGCGATGGAGGACGGAACAGGACTTGCCGCTTTCCATAAGCATTTCCCGGACCGGTTCTTCGATGTGGGGATCGCCGAAGGGCATGGCGTGACGTTCGCGGCGGGACTTGCGGCAGCCGGCCTTCATCCGGTATTTGCGGTTTACTCATCTTTCCTGCAGAGGGGATTTGATCAGATCATCCACGATGTATGTCTGCAGAAGCTTCCGGTCGTGTTTGCCATTGACAGGGCAGGTCTGGTAGGAAGCGACGGCGAGACGCATCAGGGCGATTTTGATCTGTCTTATCTTTCGATGGTGCCGAATATGACGGTGATGTCACCGAAGAATAAATGGGAACTGGCAGACATGCTGCGCTTTGCGGTAAAAATGGGAGCACCGGCCGCGCTTCGGTATCCCCGTGGCACGGCGTACGACGGATTCAAAGAATACCGTCAGCCGATCGTCTACGGCAAGAGTGAAGCGATTTTCGAGGAGGATTCCATTGCCATCCTGAGTGTGGGACATATGTTTGAAACGGCCGTGCGTGTACGTGAACAGCTGAAGGATACCGGTTACAACTGCACGCTGATCAACGCGCGCTTCGTGAAACCGATCGATGAAGAAATGCTCCTTGCACTGGCAGGTGAACATGAACTTCTCGTTACGATCGAAGAAAATGTCAAAAGCGGCGGTTACGGAGAAAGAGTGTTGGATTTTGTTTCCAGAAAAGGATTGAAGATGAAGGTACTTATGATCGCATTGCCGGATGATTATATTGAACACGGCAGTGTGGATGTACTGCGCCGGGAAGTCCTGATGGATGATGAGTCCATAGCGAAGCGAATCATGACGGAATATATGGGACGGAGAGGATAAAAAGACATGAAAGAACGGTTGGATGTATTACTTGTAAAGCAGGGTCTGGCAGCCTCCAGAGAGAAAGCAAAGGCAATCATCATGTCCGGCAATGTGTTTGTGGACGGACAGAGAGAAGATAAAGCGGGAACCACATTTTTCGAAGATGTAAAGATTGAAGTAAAAGGGCATACCCTTCCTTATGTGAGCCGGGGAGGGCTGAAGCTGGAGAAAGCGATGAAGAATTTTGATGTCTCCATGGAGGGCAAGGTGTGCACCGATGTGGGATCCTCTACGGGAGGCTTTACGGACTGTATGCTGCAAAATGGAGCCAGAAAAGTATTTGCAATTGATGTCGGAAGAGGGCAGCTTGACTGGAAGCTAAGACAGGATGAGCGTGTTGTCTGCATGGAGAAGACCAATATCCGCTATGTGGTTCCGGAAGATCTCGGCGAGCCGATTGATTTTTCTTCCATCGATGTCTCCTTCATTTCCCTTACCAAGGTGCTCCTTCCGATCCGGAATTATCTGAAAGATGATGGGGAAATCGTGGCACTGATCAAACCACAGTTTGAGGCGGGGCGTGAGAAAGTCGGTAAAAAAGGAGTGGTCAGGGAAAAAAGTACTCATGTTGAAGTGATTGAGAAAGTGACAGAATATGCCGTTTCCATAGGATTTAAGGTAAAGGCGCTGGAGTTTTCGCCGATCAAAGGACCGGAAGGTAATATCGAATATCTGGTTCATTTGCAGAAATGCCCGCCGGAAGAAGCAAAAGTGGAGGAAGGTGTACGGATCCGTCAGGTGACGGATGCGGCGTTTGACACACTTGCATAACAGGGATATGAGGCTGAAAATGGAACGATTTTATATTATTACAAATTATGCAAAAGACGAAGACTATCGAATAACGACTCGGATCAAAGAGTGTATTGAGTCTTACGGGAAGACCTGTATCCTTTGCCAGAAGGATGACTATGAGAAGATCAGACCGGAGACGATACCGAATCAGATCGACTGTGCACTGGTCGTTGGAGGCGACGGAACGTTCATCCAGGCATCCAGAACCTTGTTCGGAAGAGAGATTCCTATGCTTGGCATCAATATGGGAACGCTTGGATATCTGACGGAAGTAGAGGTCCAGAATGTGGAGCGCGCCATCGAACAGCTGATGACAGGCAACTATGCGATCGAGAACAGAATGATGCTCTATGGTTCCGGCCCGAATCAGATGCGTGATGTGGCACTGAACGATATTGTTGTCACAAGAAGCGGACTGATGAAAATCATCCAGATTAATCTGTATGTCAATGGGGAATTTTTAAATTCGTATAAAGCAGACGGAATCATTATTTCTACACCGACCGGATCGACCGCATATAACCTTTCGGCAGGCGGCCCGATTGTGGAGCCCAGGGCATCGCTCATCGTGGTCACCCCGATTTGTTCACACGGACTGAATTCACGGAGCATTGTTTTTTCGGGAGATGATGAGATCGTGATTGAGATTGGAGCTCATCGTGCAGGACAGTGTGAAGAGGCGGCGATCAGTTTTGATGGGGCAGATGTGATTCCTTTGCATACCGGAGACCGGGTGAGAATTAAAAAAGCCTGGGAGACGGCGAAAATCGTCAAATTGAGCAAGATCAGTTTCCTGGAGACTATGCGTGAGAAGATGAAGGGAAATTAGGGCATTGCCTGATAAATATGGAAAGGAACTGGAACATGAAAGTAAACCGACACGCGAAAATAGTAGAACTTATAAATAAATACCAGATCGAGACACAGGAAGAACTTGCAGAGCGGCTGAACCAGGTTGGTTTCCATGTGACACAGGCAACGGTGTCCAGAGATATCCGGGACCTCAAGCTTACGAAAGTTCCGGCTGAGAACGGAAAACAGAAATACGCAGTACTGGAAAGCGGAAATACTGCCATGGGAGAAAAGTATATCCGCATTCTGCGTGACGGATTCGTGTCCATGGATATGGCACAGAATATTCTGGTCATCAAGACGGTCTCCGGGATGGCGATGGCAGTGGGGGCCGCTCTGGACGCGATGAAATGGACAGAACTGGTGGGATGTATTGCCGGAGACGACACCGTGATGTGCGCGGTGCGAAGTGTGGATGATACCATCCTTTTGATGGAAAAGATCAAGAAGCTGCTCGCGAAGTAGCTGAAAAGTAGAACAGGAGGAAGCATGTTACAGAATCTACATGTGAAGAATCTCGCCCTGATCGATGAGGTCGAAGTGGATTTTGCGGAAGGTCTGAATATTCTGACCGGAGAGACTGGGGCAGGAAAATCAATCGTATTGGGAAGTGTGAGTCTTGCCCTCGGCGGGCGCTATTCAGCTGATATGCTGCGAAAAGGAACGGATGCGGGGCTTGTAGAGCTTACCTTTTCCGTGAATTCTCCTGAGACGATCCGCAAGCTTGAAGAGCTGGAGATTCATCCGGATGACGGGCAGATCATCATCAGCCGCAAACTGACGGGCTCCAGAAGTGTGAGCCGGATCAACGGGGAGACGGTGACAGCCTCTAAGATCCGGGAAGTGGCATCGGCGCTTATTGATATACACGGACAGCATGAGCATCAATCCCTGCTTTATAAAAAGAATCACCTGGCCATACTCGATGCATTTGCCAAGGATGCGGACGGTGTGAAAAAACAGGTACAGGAAGCGTACCGGACATATCGTGCCGTGCAAAAGGAACTGAACGAGGCGGATACGGATGAAGCTCAGAGACTGAAGGAGATTTCCTTCCTGGAATTTGAGATCGAAGAGATCCAGAATGCGGGACTATCCGAAGAAGAAGATTTGGAAATAGAAGAAACATATCGAAAGATGGTGTCCGGCAAACGAATCGCAGAGAGTCTGGAAGAGGCCTATGCCTATCTGGCAGGAGAGAACCAGGAAAATGCAGGCGAACTTCTGGGACGCGCTGTCCGTGCCATCGCAGATGCGACCGGATACGACAAGCATACGGAAGAGCTGTACGGCCAGATACTGGAAGTGGAGAATCTGCTGGGCGATTTCAGCCGGGAACTCAGGGAATACACGGATTCGCTGTCTTTTTCACCGGAAGCTTTCTATGAAGTGGAGAGCAGACTGAACGATATCAATCACCTCAAGTCCAAATACGGCAACACCGTGACGGAGATTCTCGAATACTGTGAAAAACAGCAACAGCGACTTCAGATCCTTCAGGATTACGATCATTATCTGGATACCCTGAAAGTCCGCCTAAAAGACGCAGAGGATAAATTAGGGGAGCTGTGTGAAAAACTGAGCCGGATTCGCCAAAAAGAGGCGAAGAAACTGCAGGAAAAGATTCGGGAAGGGCTTTTGGATCTGAATTTCCTTGAAGTACAATTTGAGATCCGGTTCACAAGAATCCAGGATTACACAGCGGAAGGAACCGATGATGTGGAGTTTATGATTTCCATGAATCCGGGACAGCCCCAAAAGCCGCTGGCGGAGGTCGCATCCGGCGGTGAACTATCCCGAATCATGCTGGCAATCAAGTCGGTTCTTGCAGATAAAGATGAGATCGAGACACTGATATTCGACGAAATCGATGTGGGGATCAGCGGACGCACGGCGCAGAAGGTCTCCGAGAAGATGGGCGTGATCGGGCGGAAACATCAGGTGATTTGCATTACCCATCTGGCGCAGATCGCAGCGATGGCGGATGCCCATTATGCGATCGAAAAAAAAGTGGAAAATCATGTGACGAAAACCAGCATTTCCCGGCTGGACGAAGAAGCATCCGTAAGAGAACTGGCGCGGATTCTGGGAGGCGCCCAGATCACGGATGCAGTGCTTCGCAATGCCGAAGAAATGAAAAATCTGGCATCCGGTTTAAAATAAAGATATTTTTTGCATACTAAAAGCAGGAACACAAGTTTCCTGCTTTTTTTGTATCTGTTCAGAGCCGAGCAGTGGTTTCAAAGTTGGCTCTGAACACTTACGTTTTTTCATCAGAATCTTCAGAAAAAGCAGGAGAAAGGGGAACAGACATGACAGTCAGATGGTATCGAAGAATGCTGATTATTTTATTGGTGTTTGCCGTGACGGTCGGCGGCAGCTACTGCTTCCTGCAGATAAAAAGGGAGGAACTGAAAAAAGAGGTGAGCGCAGGCACCGGATCCGAGAATCTGTTGATTCCGGGAGGAATGCCAATAGGCATATACATGGAGACGGACGGAGTGATGGTACTCGGCACAGACGAGATCAAAAGCAGTGACGGGAGCTCAACTTCCCCTGCAAAACATCTGGTGAAAGACGGAGATTATATCGTCGGAATCGATGAAGAAGAGGTGGAAAATAAGCAGGAACTCATCGAAGTTATGCAGAATATGTCGAAAAAAACCGTAATTCTGCACTTACGTAGAAAAATGGAGTATATTGATGTAAAGATTCATCCTGCAAAGGATGAAGAGGGGAAGTATAAACTTGGCATCTGGGTAAGGGACAATGTGCAGGGACTCGGAACCATCACATTTCTGAATGCGAACAGCGAGTTCGGAGCGCTTGGTCACGGAATCCATGATGTGGACACGAGTGAGCTTTTGGAAATATCAGAAGGTACTCTTTATGAAACCAGTATACAAAACATCAAAAAAGGGCAGAATGGCAGTCCGGGAGGCATGGAAGGAATCATTGTATATAATCACTACAATGTACTCGGAAGTATAACGAGCAATACGGAAACGGGAATCTATGGGAAAATCGACCGGGTAGATAAGGTGTTCAAGAAGCAGGAGGCCTATCCGGCAGGTTCGAAAGAAGAAATCAAAACAGGGAAAGCGTATATCCGATGCGCCGTAAGCGGTGAAGTAAAAGATTATGAGATTCAGATTACAAAAATCGACTTACACCCGGGGGAGGTCAATAAGGGAATCGAGATCCGGGTCACCGATGAGGAACTTTTGAGAATAACAGGCGGAATTGTGCAGGGAATGAGTGGAAGTCCTATTTTGCAGGACGGAAAAATTGTGGGAGCAGTCACGCATGTTTTCGTACAGGATTCGACAAAAGGCTACGGCATTTTCATCGAAAATATGCTGGAGAATCTTGACGAATAGCGTCAAGCGCGAAAAATGTCTAATTTTTACGACTTTGTTTTCTTGTATCCGGCAAATTCAGGAGCATATAATGTTTCCCGTAACAGCCGTAAATCTGCTGTCAAATCGAAGGAGGGTATAACTTTATGGAAAGGCTGAATGTTGCGATTGCCGACGATAATGAACGAATGCTGGATTTATTGAGCGAAATTATCGAAAGTGATCAGGAATTGAATCTTGTTGGAAAGGCGAACAACGGGGAGGATATGTATCATATTATCAAAGAAGAGGAACCGGATGTTGTACTTCTGGATCTGATCATGCCGAAAATGGACGGGATCAGTGTGATGGAACTTGTGAGCCAGGATAAGGCGGTCAAAAAACAACCCAATTTCATTGTTGTGACCGCAATCGGACAGGAGCGGATTACGGAAGATGCCTTTGAAAAAGGTGCATCATACTACATTTTAAAACCTTTCAACAATGAGACTGTGCTACAGCGGATAAAAAGTACCGGCCACGGAACAAAAGCGGCGGACCGGAAAGAAGAAACGATGGTTACAAAAGGACCGGACATGCAGGAGAACCTGGAAAAACAAGTGACGGATCTTCTTCATGAGATCGGGATACCGGCACACATCAAGGGATATCATTATCTTCGGGATTCGATATTGATGGTCGTAGACGATATGGATATTCTGAATGCGATTACCAAGATTCTGTATCCGACCGTGGCGAAAAAACATCAGACCACGGCGAGCAGAGTAGAAAGAGCAATACGCCATGCGATCGAAGTTGCATGGAGCAGAGGAAAACTCGACACGCTGGAGCGGCTGTTCGGGTATACAGTAAGCAATGGAAAAGGCAAGCCTACAAATTCTGAGTTTATCGCGCTTGTCGCAGATACGATCCGATTACAGTCAAAGCACAGATAAATCTTTTCAAATCGCCGTTTTTGCGGTATAATTAGTAGCTAGAAAGCCGCAAGAGAGAAGAAGGAGGGCGCAGGATGAAAAAGATATTGTTTGTAGCATCGGAAGCGGTGCCATTTATTAAAACGGGAGGCCTTGCAGATGTTGTCGGCTCACTTCCGAAATATTTTGACAAAAAGAAATACGACGTGCGTGTGATGATTCCAAAGTATGTATGTATGAAGGAAGAATGGAAGAATCAGCTTGTTTATAAGACTCATTTTTATATGGATCTGAATTGGCGGCAGCAGTATGTGGGAATTCTGGAACTGCAGTACGAAGGTGTTACATTCTATTTTATTGATAACGAATATTATTTTAACGGACCGAAGCCGTATGGAGATATTGCCTATGATATTGAGAAGTTCGCATTTTTCTCCAAAGCAGCGCTTTGCGCACTCCCGCTCCTGGATTTCCGCCCCGATATTATTCACTGCCACGATTGGCAGACAGGACTTGTCCCGGTATTTCTTGACAACTTCCGTTACGGAAATGAGTATTTCAGAGGAATCAAGACTGTATTTACCATCCATAATCTGAAGTTCCAGGGCGTGTGGGATAAGAAAACGGTTCGTGATATCACCGGACTTCCGGATTACTATTTCACACCGGATAAACTGGAGGCATACCGGGATGCCAACTTCCTCAAAGGCGGTATCGTGTATTCAGACCGCGTGACAACGGTAAGCAATACCTACGCAGAAGAAATAAAGACACCATTTTACGGAGAAAAGCTGAACGGACTTATGAATGCCCGTTCCAATTGTCTCTCCGGAATTGTAAATGGAATTGACTACAATGAGTTCAATCCGGAGACAGACCCGAACATTGTGAAAAATTATTCTATTGAGACATTCCGCAAGGAAAAAGTGAAGAATAAGACCGCACTTCAGGAAGAGCTTGGCCTGGAAAAAGATCCTCATAAGATGCTGATCGGTATTGTATCCCGACTGACAGACCAGAAGGGATTTGACCTGGTCAACTATGTAATGGATGAACTTTGTCAGGATGAGGTGGAGATCGTCATTCTTGGTACCGGAGAAGAACGCTATGAGAACAGCTTTCGTTATTTCGCATGGAAATATCCGGAGAAAGTCAGTGCCAATATCTATTATTCCGAGCCGATGTCACACAAAGTGTATGCATCCTGTGATGCATTCCTGATGCCGTCACTTTTTGAACCTTGCGGACTGAGTCAGCTTATGAGCCTTCGTTACGGAACCGTACCGATCGTTCGTGAGACCGGTGGACTGAAAGATACGGTTGAGCCGTACAACGAGTTCGAGAAGACGGGAACCGGATTCAGTTTTATGAACTTTAATGCGCATGAGATGCTTGGAACGATCCGTTATGCAGAACGTATTTATTATGATAGAAAACGTGACTGGAACAAGATCGTGGAACGAGGCATGCAGAAAGACTTCTCATGGAGCAATTCAGCAAGATTATATGAAGATCTCTATGAAGGAATGTAATATTTGGTAAAATTATCCCTAGTAAGAGAGTCGGTATTGAGATATAATGGAAGATAAGTATGTTAGAATAGGAGAGAAAGAATGAAAATCAAAGAAAGACTACAGGAAAATAAAGTACATATTTCATTTGAAGTATTTCCGCCGAAGACAGATGCAGGCTTTGAATCCGTTATGGGAGCGGTGGAGAAAATCGCTGCTCTGAAGCCCTCTTATATCAGTGTTACCTATGGTGCCGGCGGCGGAACGAGCAAGAATACAGTGAAGATCGCTTCACACATTAAGAAAGATCTGGGTGTGCCGAGTCTCGCACATCTGACTTGCGCGTCTTCCACAAGGGAAGAAGTTCATGCAGTGATCGACCGGCTGAAAGAAGAGGGAATTGAAAATATTCTTGCACTTAGGGGAGATATTCCGAAAGACGCCAGTTTCCCGATTCCGGGACAGTATCACTATGCATCCGAACTGATCCGGGACATCAAAGAACAGGGAGATTTCTGTATTGGCGCAGCCTGCTATCCGGAAGGACATGTAGAATCTGCAAGCAAGAATGAAGACATTCTCCATTTGAAAGAAAAAGTGGACTGCGGTGTGGATTTTCTTACGACACAGATGTTTTTCGATAACAGTATTCTTTATAATTTCCTTTATCGTATCCGCGAAAAAGGGATCACGGTTCCGGTGCTTCCCGGAATCATGCCGGTTACCAACGGTAAGCAGATCGCAAGGATTTGTTCGCTCTCCGGAACTGTGCTTCCGCAGAGATTTCTCGCGGTAGTGGATAAATTCGGAGATAATCCGGCGGCAATGCAGCAGGCCGGAATCGCGTATGCGACAGACCAGATCATCGATCTGATTGCAAACGGAATACAGAATATCCATATTTATTCTATGAATAAGCCGGAGGTTGCAGCGGCAATCATGGCAAATCTTTCAGAAATTATGAAATAGGTGTAACTATGACAGACTTAAGGACGAAAGAAGCGATTCGTTACCTTGGTTATGGAAAACACGCGGTAGATGAGGGAACGCTTGGGCTGATTTCAGACTCTTTCAGGGATCTGGAAGCATGTGCGGCAGCGAAATCCATCTACCGCATTTTTGAATGTGAACATACAGGGGAGAACGAATTAAAAATAGGAAAAATGAATATTACAAGCAGGAGTCTCGGAAGGAACCTGAAGGGATGCGGCAGTGTGGTTCTGCTTGGAGCTACACTGGGGACCGGTGTGGATCTGATGATGAAGCGGTTCTCCCTCACAGATATGGCCAAGACGGTGGTACTTCAGGCCTGCGCCGCAGCGTATCTGGAGGAATATCTGGATCAGCTCCAGGAGAAGATCGGTGAAGAGCTAAGGCAACAGGAAAAATGGCTCAGACCACGATTCAGTCCCGGGTACGGGGATTTTGATATTCA
This sequence comes from bacterium, assembly GCA_022774325.1. Lineage (GTDB taxonomy): Bacteria > Bacillota > Clostridia > Lachnospirales > Lachnospiraceae > Allocoprococcus. The sequence goes on from JALFNN010000053.1 coordinate 43,394, forward strand.
TCATCAGAAGGACATTCTGCAAATGCTGGATACGGCCAAAACGATCGGCCTTACGATGACGGACAGCTATATGCTTACACCGGTCAAATCTGTGACTGCACTGATCGGGATCAGCGATTCCGATGAGAAATGTCATATCAAAGGCTGTGAATCCTGTGGGAAGACAGACTGCATTTACAGAAGAAACTAGAAGAAGTTAGAAGGAGCAATGGACATGAGTATACGAGAAAGACTGGGCAGAGAACTGCTCTTTTTTGACGGAGGAATGGGGACGCTTCTCCAGGAACGGGGACTGGAACCGGGAGAGCTCCCTGAAGTATGGAATCTGAAGCACCCGGAAGAGGTCGAGGAGATCCACCGGAGATATTTTGAAGCAGGCAGCGACATCGTCCTGACCAATACGTTCGGGGCAAATGCCTGCAAATTCCATGATGACAACTGGTCACTGGAGGAAGTTATCTGTGCTGCCGTGAAAAATGCAAAGCGGGCACAGGAGCAGGGAGTGCTGGATGGAAGAGAAACCTATGTGGCACTCGATATGGGACCCACCGGCAAGTTGTTAAAGCCCATGGGCGATCTGGATTTTGAGGATGCGTACCGTGCATTTGCAGAAGCTGCCACCCTCGGAGAAAAGAACGGTGCAGATCTCATCCATATAGAAACCATGAGTGACACCTACGAGGTGAAAGCTGCGGTACTTGCCGCGAAAGAAAACACCTCCCTTCCGGTATTTGCCACGATGATCTTCGATGAGCGGGGAAAACTTCTGACCGGCGGAGATGTCCCGTCCGTTGTGGCGATGCTTGAAGGACTGGGAGTCGATGCCATCGGAATGAACTGCGGCCTCGGACCGGACCAGATGCTTCCACTTCTGAAAGCGATGCGACGCTACACCTCTCTTCCGGTCATCGTAAAGCCAAATGCGGGACTTCCGAAGCAGAAGAACGGGGAGACATATTATGATGTAGAGCCGGAACGTTTTGCCGCCACGATGAAGAAAATCGTAGAAGAGGGTGCCTGCGTCATCGGAGGCTGCTGTGGAACCACACCCGATCATATCCGAAGAATGGTGGAAGCCTGCAAGGACCATCCAATCCTTCCGGTGGAAGAGAAGGAGGATACCATCGTTTCCTCCTATGGGAAAGCAGTGATTTTAGGGGATATGCCGCTTATTATCGGTGAGCGCATCAATCCGACCGGCAAAAAAAGGTTTAAAGAAGCATTGAAAGCGCACGATATGGATTACATCCTCAAAGAGGGAATCACACAGCAGGAGAAGGGTGCGCACATTCTGGATGTCAATGTGGGACTGCCGGATATCGATGAAGTGCAGATGATGAAGGATGTAGTGACCCAGCTTCAGAGCGTGACCAGCCTTCCGCTGCAAATCGACACGGTAGACGCAAAGGCCATGGAAGCCGCCATGCGGATCTACAACGGCAAACCTATGCTTAACTCCGTTAGCGGCAAACAGGAATCCATGAACGCCGTCTTCCCGCTGGTGAAAAAATACGGTGGTGTCGTAGTCGGGCTGACCTTAGACGAACAGGGAATACCTTCCGATGCAGACGGAAGAGTGAAGATCGCCGGAAAAATCATCGAAGAAGCCGCAAAATACGGAATCAGGAAGAAAGATATTGTTATCGATGTGCTGACCATGACCATCAGCTCCGAGAAGGACGGTGCAAAAGTCACCCTGGAAGCCCTCAGAAAAGTGCGAGAGATCTACGGAGTGCGCACCGTACTCGGCGTATCCAACATTTCCTTTGGACTTCCCAAAAGACCGGTGATCAACAGCCATTTCTACACCATGGCGATGCAGAACGGACTGACGGCAGGCATCATCAATCCTTCCTCCGAAGAAATGATGAAATCTTACGACGCATTCCTCGCACTGATGGGATACGATGAAAACTGTACCTCCTATATCACCAAATATGCTGCACAGGCAGCGGCGGAAAAAGCTGCGGCACAGGTGGCAGGCGGAAACGGAACACTCCGGATAGCGGGCGGAAACGGCCCCTCCCAGCCGGTGGGCACAGATACCGGGAACACACTGACATTAAAATACGCAATCGAAAAAGGCCTGAAGGAAGAAGCCCATCATCTCACCCGGGAACTCGTGAAAACACGGGATGCGATGGAGATCATCCAGCAGGAACTGATCCCCGCACTCAACGTCGTTGGAGACGGCTTTGAAAAAGGAACCGTGTTCCTTCCCCAGCTCCTCATGAGTGCCGACGCCGCAAAAATCGCCTTTGCCGTTATCAAAGACGTACTCGCCGAATCCGGAGCTGCCGAAGAAAAAAAAGAAAAAATCATCCTTGCAACCGTCAAAGGCGACATTCACGATATCGGCAAAAACATCGTCAAAGTCCTTCTCGAAAACTACGGCTTCGAAGTCCTGGACCTCGGCAAAGATGTACCGCCGGAATTTATCGTAGAAAAAGCAATTGAAGAAGAAGTGACACTCGTAGGCCTAAGCGCACTCATGACCACCACCGTAGTCAGCATGGAAGAAACCATCCGCCAGCTCCGCGAGAAAAAGCCCGACTGCCGCGTCATGGTAGGAGGCGCCGTCCTCAACCAGGAATACGCCGACATGATCGGCGCCGACTTCTACGGCAAAGACGCCATGCAGTCCGTACACTACGCCCAGTCCCTCTTCGGAACAGAAAACAAAGTTTAGAAAAAATTCATAAAATCAAGCCACAAAAACCACAAATTATGTGAAAATTGATTTGAAAAGAACCCATTCATATGTTATGATAAAACTAGTTTAGCAAGGGAGGCACGAGTATGGCATTTTTCTCAACACTAATCAGCACACTTATTAAAATGGCTATCATAGCAGTCTTCGCATTCCTCGGAATCCTGACCGGAAAAAAACTGCGCGACCGCAAAAACGCCAAAACCGCAGCTGAAGAAAAATAATGAAGACAAATAAAAAGATTCTCCGGATCATAAATCCGGAGAATCTTTTTATTTGTCTGACTTCCCCCGCTCAATCGGTCCCATCTATGGGACCCAATTGAGCCCCACCCAGGAAAACCACATCCTCCCCCAGAAAATGCACATCCTCCCCCAGAAAATGCACATCTTCCCCCATGGAAATGCACAGCCCCCGCCTGACAGGGATGGTTCCCGGACCGTCAAAAACGCCGGCACTTGATGGCAGCAGCCGCATGCGCGGCGCCCTGGCATCATAGTACCGCTGCGTTTTTGCCCGAGCGAAAGCGAGTCCGGGAACCATCCCTGCCAGGCGGGGGCGTCCCCATTTTCCAACGCGAAACAGTTGACAAACCTCCCCACAATCTTTATAATTAAACTTTAGCAAATTGCGTGCAGAATTTTGCACGATACAGTATAGGAGGAAAAAGATGAAAGCGTACGGAGTAAACGAATTAAGACGTATGTTCCTTGAGTTTTTTGAGAGTAAGGACCATTTGAAGATGAAGAGTTTTTCGCTGGTACCGCACAACGACAACAGCCTTTTGCTGATCAACTCCGGTATGGCACCGTTAAAGCCGTATTTTACCGGACAGGAGATCCCGCCGAGACGTCGTGTGACGACCTGCCAGAAGTGTATTCGTACCGGTGATATTGAAAATGTTGGAAAGACAGCACGTCACGGTACATTTTTTGAAATGCTCGGTAACTTCTCTTTTGGAGATTACTTTAAGAGAGAAGCAATCCACTGGTCATGGGAGTTCTTGACAGAAGTTGTGGGACTGGACCCGAACAGATTATATCCGTCTGTATATCTGGATGACGATGAAGCATTTGAGATCTGGAATAAAGAAATCGGAATCGCTCCGGAGCGGATTTTCCGTTTTGGAAAAGAAGACAATTTCTGGGAGCATGGTTCAGGCCCGTGCGGTCCATGTTCTGAGATCTATTATGACCGCGGTGAGAAATACGGCTGCGGCAAACCGGGATGTACCGTAGGATGTGAATGTGACCGATACATGGAGATCTGGAACAACGTATTTACCCAGTTTGACAATGACGGACATAACAATTATACAGAACTGGAACAGAAGAACATTGATACCGGTATGGGACTTGAGAGACTTGCATGTATCGTACAGGATGTAGATTCCATGTTCGATATTGATACACTGAAGGCACTTCGCGATCAGGTATGCGAACTTGCAGGTGTGTCTTACGGTGAAGATTATAATACAGACGTATCCCTTCGCGTGATCACCGACCATATTCGTTCCGTATCGTTCATGATTTCCGATGGAATCATGCCTTCCAATGAAGGACGCGGCTATGTGCTGAGAAGACTTCTCCGCCGTGCCTGCCGTCACGGAAGACTTTTGAACATCGAGGGCGGTTTTCTGACCAAGCTTGCAGAGACTGTAATCGAAGGTTCCAAGGACGGCTATCCGGAGCTGGAAGAGAAGAAAGACTTTATCATGAATGTGATTCGCAAAGAAGAAGAGCAGTTCGACAGGACGATCGATCAGGGCCTTGTCATTCTCAATGAGATGAAAGAGAAGATGGTGGTAGAAGGCGTAAAGACTCTGTCCGGCGAGGATGCATTCAAATTATATGATACCTACGGATTCCCGCTTGATCTGACAAAAGAGATCCTGGAAGAAGAGAAAATGGATGTGGATGAAGAAGGCTTCAAGGCTGCCATGGAAGTACAGCGTCAGACTGCAAGAAAAGCACGTAAAGTGACAAACTATATGGGCGCAGACGTGACCGTTTACGAATCCATCGATCCTTCCGTGACATCCGAATTTGTCGGATATGATAACCTGACCTATGAATCAAAGATCACCGTTCTTACAACCGACGAAGAGGTTGTGGATGCACTGTCAGATGGAGAAAGAGGAACCATTTTTGTAGAGAAGACTCCGTTCTACGCAACCAGCGGCGGACAGGAAGCTGACCACGGCGTGATCAGCTGCGGAGATGGAGAATTCATCGTAGAAGATGTTGTAAAACTGCTCGGCGGCAAGATCGGTCATATCGGACGCATGACCCGCGGAATGATGAAAGCAGGAGATACGGTAACACTTACCGTAGATGCCGAGAGACGTTCTCTCTGCGCAAGAAACCACAGTGCGACTCATCTGCTTCAGAAAGCACTCCGCACGGTTCTCGGAACTCATGTTGAACAGGCAGGTTCCAGCGTAAATGACGAAAGACTGCGTTTTGACTTCTCGCATTTCTCTGCAATGACACCGGAAGAATTGCAGAGGACCGAAGATATGGTCAACGACAGCATTTCCAGATCCCTTCAGGTTATCGCGAAGAATATGCCGATCGAAGAAGCAAGAAAGACCGGAGCACAGGCACTTTTCGGTGAAAAATACGGTGATATTGTACGAGTTGTCAATATGAGTGATTACTCCATCGAATTCTGTGGAGGAACCCACGTTGCAAATACAGGAGAAATCGGAGCATTTAAGATCATATCCGAGAGCGGTGTGGCAGCCGGCGTGCGCCGTATCGAAGCGTTGACTTCCAAAGGACTTATGAAATATTACGCGGCTCTGGAAGAAAAGATGCACGAAGCTGCGAAGCTTCTGAAGGCGACCCCGGATAATCTCACTGAGAAGATCACGCATCTGCAGGCTGAGAACAAAGAACTTCACAGCGAAGTCGAGAGCCTGAAGAGCAAACTGGCAAAGGACGCTATGGGCGATGTGATGAGCCAGGTAGAAGAAGTGAACGGAGTGAAGGTTCTTGCTGTCAGCGTAGAAGATATGGATATGAACGGACTTCGCGATCTCGGCGACCAGCTCAAAGAGAAGCTTGGAGAAGGTGTGGTCGTGATTGCATCTGCTGCAGGCGGCAAAGTCAGCCTGATGGCAACCGCAACCGACGGAACAATGAAGAAAGGCGCTCATGCCGGAAATCTGATCAAGGCAATCGCATCCTGCGTTGGCGGTGGCGGCGGCGGACGCCCGAACATGGCACAGGCAGGCGGAAAGAATCCGGCAGGCATTCCGGATGCACTTGCAAAAGTGAAAGAGGTTTTAGCAGGACAGATTCAATAAATTATGCATAATTTGGCATATTTTTAAAGAAAATTCTTGACTGTATTAAAAAATATGCTATAATCATGTGTAGTGCAATAAAATACCCGAACAGTCGTATAATGCACAATACAAGGCTGGAGGGGAGGTTAGGTGTGAGACTATGTCAAATGTAATCGTAAAAGAAAACGAGACGTTAGACAGCGCTTTACGCAGATTCAAAAGAAACTGCGCAAAGGCAGGAATTCAGCAGGAGATTCGTAAGAGAGAACATTACGAAAAACCAAGCGTAAGACGTAAAAAGAAATCCGAAGCTGCTAGAAAACGTAAATATAATTAATATGTGCAGAATAATGAGGTGTTTGAATATCAACACCTCATTTTTTTAGCGGGCAGGAGGTCGAAGGGCCAAGTGCCGGAGGAATGGATATGTGGTGGAATAGAGTGATTTTTGGAGTTGGAAGTTATGAATTAGTCATGTGGTTCCTGACTTACGGAATGCTGGGATGGCTCGTCGAATCGATCTATATGTCCTTTTGTAATAAAAAGCTGACGAACAGGGGATTCGGAAGAGGTCCGTTCTGTCCAATCTATGGTGTGGGGGCGCTGACTGTATTTTTTCTCCTCAGGCCATACAGCGAGAATCGTGTCCTGTTGTTTTTCATGGGATCCTTTTTCGCAACCATTCTGGAATATCTGACCGCACTTCTGATGCAGAAGGTGTTCGGAGAAGTCTGGTGGGATTATAATGAAAAACCTTTCAACTATAAAGGGATAATCTGTCTCGAGAGTTCGATCGCCTGGGGGTTCTATACCTTGTTTCTCTTCATGTTCCTGCAGAACACAGTGGAGGGAATCGTGGCATTGATCCCGCTTTATGTAGGACGGGTGGCAGGTTCGGTACTGATCACCGTATTCGGTATGGATTTTCTTTCATCCTTCTACAATGTAAAAAAGGATGATATGCCGGAATGTGTTACCGGACCGATCGAAAGAATAAAAGAGAATATCCGTAATTTTATTTAGAAAATTTATCTGAAATATCTATATTTTTTTGTAAAAATTTTGTGTTGACAAATTTTAGACTGAGGTATATACTCATAATCGTTAAATGACAAAGGCGTCATGTACAGGATGTACATGGCGCTTTTTTTTTATCTTGAAAGAAGATAAGACTCCCACCTTCATAGGTGGCGAGTTGCGCAAGTTACTCTTGGTGGGAGCCAAATCTACTTCATTTTGATATTTCTTACAACAATAAAGAAAATGGGAGGAATTTCTTATGAAACTCAAAGACACAGGATTAACAGCAGAAGAATTGAAAGCCATTGTAAACAAATACATGGTAGAAACCTATGCACGTTACGATTTCATCGCAGAGAGAGCAGAGGGAATGTATCTGTATGATGAAAAAGGCGTTGCATATCTTGACTTCTATGGCGGTGTTGCTGTAAACAGTGCCGGAAACAGAAATCCGAAAGTAGTTGCGGCAATCAAGGATCAGGTTGATGATATTATGCATACCTTCAACTACCCATATACCGTACCGCAGGCACTCCTTGCAAAAAAAATCTGTGACACGATCGGGATGGATAAGATTTTCTTCCAGAACTCAGGAACAGAAGCTAATGAATGCATGATCAAAATGGCAAGAAAATACGGTGTTGAAAAATACGGCCCGGAACATTACCATATCGTAACAGCTGTCAACGGTTTCCATGGCAGAACCTACGGAGCACTTTCAGCAACAGGTCAGCCGGACAATGCATGCCAGCTTGGATTCAAACCGATGCTTCCTGGATTCTCTTATGCAAAATACAATGATCTGGAAGATTTCAAATCAAAAGTAACAGAAAATACGATCGCGATCATGATCGAGCCGGTACAGGGCGAAGGCGGTGTACATCCGGCAACACAGGAATTCATCGAAGGACTTCGCAAGCTCTGCGATGAGAGAGGAATGCTTCTCCTTCTTGATGAAGTACAGACCGGATGGGGACGTACAGGTTCTCCGATGGCATTCATGGGATACGGAGTAAAACCGGACTGTGTAACTATGGCGAAAGCAATGGGCGGCGGAATGCCGATCGGAGCTTGCTGTGCAAGTGAAGAGGTTGCGAAAGTATTTACATCAGGAACACATGGTTCTACATACGGTGGACATCCTCTTGCATGTGCTGCATCTCTTGCATCTATCACAGAGATTCTGGACAACGACCTGAGCGGAAACGCAAAAGTAATGGGAGAATACTTCAAAGAAAAACTTGCAACCCTTCCACATGTAAAAGAAGCAAGAGGAAAAGGACTCCTGGTAGGCTGCGAATACGATATGCCGATTGCATTGGATGTGAAATGGGCATGCTTCCGCAGAAAGCTTCTGATTACGGCGATTGGAAGCAGTGTAAACCGTATGATCCCGCCACTTACACTTACAAAAGATCACATTGATCAGGCAATCGAAATCATGAGAGATGCGATCCTTGAAGTAACAGGAGAATAGAAGACGGCGTGAAACAATCATAAATATTGCAAATAAAGGCATTGTATGCGAACATCACAAAGCATGGCAATGCCTTTTTTTGTTCCATGCATTTGAGAAAATGGTCCATTGGATTATTGTGAGTTGTCATGTATATAATAAAATGAGCTTGCTATTTTTGTGATTTGGCAGTATATTTCTTTCAAATGGTTCCGTATATAAGGCGGTTATTTACAATGGAGGGATAAATCAATGTTGAAACGGATGCAGCTTTTTCCGCTGAATTTTTATAAAAAGGCAAAGTTTAACGGAAGTATGGGAAAGATGAATTTCCGACTGGGAAAAGAAGAAAAAGAATCTGAGGATGGCGAGAAGGAGACGGTCCTTCTGGGTACGGTCTGGGAAGGACCGTACAATTACGACAACACTCCGGAGGAAAAAAAAGAGACGAAAGAATTTGCCTTTGCAGAAGAAGGAATCTGCGAAGCGCTGGACTGGTTTAATGAAAAAGGAAAAGAATATAACGGAAACATAGGATAGAAGGTTCTATTTTAATGCGGCATGGCATTTATTAGTAACAGACGAATCGGTGAAGGAGCTGTTTTATGCGTAGATTTCTGACTGTATTTCTGGGAATCGTACTGTGCCTGCAGACGAGTTATAGGATGCCATGCCTGGTCAGCCTGGCGAATGAAGAAACGCAAACAACCGGCAATATCCAGGATGATTCCGGGGAAAAAGAAGAAAATACAGAAGAACTCGGCATTTCCGCAGAGTCAGGAATAATTATGGAAGCTTCCTCCGGGAAAGTTCTCTATGAGAAGGAGGCCGACAAGGAGCTTCCGCCTGCGAGTGTGACCAAGATCATGACACTTCTGCTCATTTTTGATGCTCTTGAGAGTGGACAGATCCATCTGGAGGATGAGGTGACGACTTCCGAGTATGCGGCATCCATGGGCGGATCCCAGGTGTTTCTGGAACCGGGAGAAAAGCAGAGCGTGGAAACTATGATCAAATGCATTTCTGTGGCAAGTGCGAACGACGCCTGTGTGGCAATGTCCGAATTGATCTGTGGCAGTGAGCAGGCCTTTGTACAGAAGATGAACGAACGTGCCAAGGGGCTTGGAATGGAATATACTCATTTCGTAAACTGCAACGGACTGGATACGGACGGACACCTCACGACCGCAAGAGATATCGCACTGATGTCTCGGGAACTCATCACAAAATATCCAGAGATTCATAAGTATTCGATGATCTGGATGGAAAATATCACCCACACGACTGCTAAAGGAACCAGCGAATTCGGTCTCACCAACACCAATAAATTGATTCGCCAGTACGAATACGCGACAGGACTGAAGACCGGCTCCACCAGTAAGGCAAAGTTCTGCCTTTCGGCAACGGCTGAAAAAGACGGGATTGAAATGATCGCTGTTGTCATGACTGAGCCGGATTCCAAAACCCGTGTCAAGGATGCGATTTCTATGCTGAACTACGGTTTTGGAAAATGCAGCCGCTTCGTCGATGCAAATGTGCTTGAGGAGCCGATTTTTGCGGAAGTGACCAGGGGAATCGAAAAACAGGTTGAAGGCGAAGCCGAGAATTCCTTTCAGTATGTGGATGTAACAGGTGCAGATCTGAATGCCATAACGAAAGAAATAACGGTGGAAGAACTCGATGCACCGGTGAAAAAGGGCGATACCATCGGGCGGGTAAGCTACAAGCTGAACGGAGAAAAGATTGGTGAAGTTGCCATTTATGCAAAAGAAGATGTCGGAGCGATGACATTTTTTTCGGCATTGCTGGACGTATTGGAAGAAATGACAGTTTAAGGAGATGCAACGGAAATTCAGGAAAATGCTTTCGAAGGAGTTACGGCTACAGCTTTCTATCCCGGCGGGAATGGGACCTGGACAAGCGATGTGATGCAGAACTACGGCGGCACCATCACCTGGAAACCTTTCTGGCGGAGCTGGCTGGAGAAAATTCTGGAAAGACTTCCGCGCTGGTGGAAGTAGCATCACGCCAAGCTGTTATCCGAAATAGAAAAGCCCCGGTCAAAGCGAAGTTTACCCTCGCTCTGGCCGGGGTTCTATTGTGACGGACCATACAATCCTCGGTTAGAAGAATTTATAAATCAGGTGTACAAATATTCAAAAATCAGATATGATATAAGTACCATGGAAATGCTTCATGAAACGGGAAAGGAATGAATCATGAAAAGATGTTTTAATAAATGAGCTTTTCAGCAGATGACATTGCAGGAATGTTAAGAGAGTACGAAGCGGATTATTATACGGGGATGGATTTAGACGAAATGTCGGAACAACTGTATGATTATACATCCGGTTATCCGTTCCTTTCTGTATAACCTGTTTTTGTCAGAAGATGAGCTTAACAGCCGGATTTTTGCAGAAGGGAGTATGAGTCATTTGGGGAAGTATTTAAACATTGGAAATGCTGGGTTTGAAACTGTAAGAAAAGGAATATATGTAGATAAGACAGGGTTGATATCGTTTATTAACAGTACACTTGGAACAAGCGATAAGATGACATGTGTAAGCAGACCACGACGTTTTGGAAAATCATTTGCAGCAAAGATGCACGTGAGGAATTTGTTCGTGCTGTAACTACAGGGAGGCATACAGAAATTGCAAAGCTGATTCGTAACTCTGATCATCTTCTGGATGCTACATTGAATATGGATGCGGAAGAGGTGGCTGCTGCAATTAAGGATTATGGGGCAGATATTCTGTTGGTTGGAATTAATTACGATCCGAAGAGCAAAGAACATTCCTGTATGATAGAACGGGTAGAACGAGATTAAGATGACTTTAAGGAGATTTGCAGAATGATATATTTACTGGCTGCCCTCATAGCGGCAGTGCTGCTCATATTAGCTGAAATATACCGGGAGACACATCGGTTTGTAGTGACGGAATACGAGATCAGGACACCGAAGCTTCCTCCTGAAATGGAAGATAAAAGAATCGTATTTTTAAGTGATCTTCATAACCGCGAATACGGAGAGGAGAATGGTAAGCTTCTGGAAAAGATTCGGGAGCAGAAACCGGATCTGATCCTCTGCGGCGGGGATATGCTTGTGGCAAATAGAAATACGCATGGCGGCAGGGAGAGTTCCTGGGGAAAGGCGGCAGAATGCATGAAAAAACTGACCGAATTTGCCCCGGTATATTGCGCGCTCGGAAACCATGAACAGAGGATGCTTGAGGATCCGGAAAATTACGGTGACAGCTATTGGCAATATAAGAAAGAGCTGGAACAGGCGGGAATCCACTTCCTGATCAATGAATCCTGCGAGATGGAATGGGAAGGCACCCGGGTTCTTCTGCATGGTATAAAGATGCCTTCGGAATGTTATGCCAGATTCGGCAGGATGGAGCCATCCCTGCAGGATATGAAAGACGGGCTGGGACAGGCGGATCCGGGAGCATGGAATATTTTGATGGTTCATCATCCGGAATTTGTCCCGGTCTACAAAGAATGGGGAGCAGATCTGATCCTCTCCGGTCACCTTCACGGAGGCGTTATGCGTCTTCCGATGCTGGGAGGCGTCATCAGCCCTCAGGTGGGATTGTTTCCGAAGTATTCCGGTGACTACTACAAAGAGGGAGATACAAGTATTGTGGTCAGCAAAGGACTGGGGACGCATACGATCAATATCCGTCTGTTCAATCCGGCGGAGCTGATCGTGCTTTGTGTTCATGGAATGTAAAATACTGGTTTATGTACATGGATTATGCCATGGGCTTCTTTCAGTAGATTTGAAAGATATATTTGCCCGAAAGCCAGAAGTGTGTTACACTGTTCTAGTGCACGGACACGCTTTGATTCGACAGACGGAAAGGCAGTAAGAATATGGGAATTCCGGTAAAACTGCAGGTGTTTGAGGGGCCGTTGGACCTTCTTCTGCATCTGATTGATAAAAATAAAATAGATATTTACGATATTCCGATCGTGGAAATCACCAACCAGTATATGGAATATATCCGAGATATGGAACGGGAAGATCTGAACATTATGAGTGAATTCCTGCTGATGGCAGCCACGCTTCTGGACATTAAGTGCCGTATGCTCCTGCCGAAGGAAGTCAACGAAGAGGGCGAAGAAGAGGACCCGAGACAGGAACTGGTGGAACAGCTCCTCCAATATAAGATGTACAAATATATGTCTTATGAGCTTCGGGATCGTCAGGTAGACGGAGAGAAGATTTATTACAAGGAGGAAACGCTTCCCGATGTTGTCAAGAGCTATGTCGAGCCTGTGGATCTGGATGAGCTTCTCGGGGATCTAACCCTTTCGAAGCTGAATGACATTTTCCAGGAAGTATTAAAACGACAGACGGAGAAGACGGATCCAATCCGAAGTAAATTCGGAAAGATTGAGAAGGAAGAAGTGACATTGCCTGAGAAACTGAATTATGTGGAAGAGTATGCGAAAGTACACCGCAACTTCAGCTTCCGGGATCTACTTACTAGACAGGCATCCAAGGTCCAGGTGATCGTTACATTTCTTGCAATCTTAGAACTTATGAAAATCGGAAAGATTACGATTTATCAGGAACATACGTTTGATGATATACTGATTACCTCGAACGAGAATGAAGGGGAACATAATGAAGATTAAACAGCTGCAAGGCATAATCGAGGCGATTTTATTTGCCATGGGTGATTCGGTTGAAGTCAGCAAGATCGCTGCGGCAATCGAACAGGATGTGCCAACTACAAAGAAAATCATTCACAACATGATGGACCAATATGAGAAGGAAGGCAGGGGAATCCGCATCATTGAACTGGAGGATTCCTTTCAGCTTGCCACGAAGCCGGAAATGTATGAGTATTTGATCCGGATCGCCAAGCAGCCAAAGCGCTACGTCCTCACCGATGTCATGCTGGAGACTCTTTCGATCATCGCGTACAAACAGCCGGTTACCAGACTGGAGATCGAGAAGATCCGTGGTGTGAAATCAGACCATGCCGTGAATAAACTGATCGAGTACAATCTTGTCTGTGAGGTGGGAAGGCTCGACGCACCGGGGCGACCGTTGTTATTCGGAACCACTGAAGAATTTCTTCGAAGATTCAGCGTAACGTCGCTGGATGAGCTGCCGGGAATCGATGCGGAGAAGATGGAGACATTCAAAGAAGAGGCCGAAGACGAAGTTCAGCTGAAACTGGATATATAACCGGGACAGAGGTATTATACATGTAAAAAGCAGAAAGCTGCAGAAATTGTAGAAAACAGGATCATTCCTGTATACATTTTCTGCAGCTTTTTTAGTTGCAGTGCAGACTCCCCAAAAGGTTCGGTAATCAATAGCTTCATTGAGAAATTGGAAGAAAGAAGATGCATGGAGAAAAGCACCCGTTCATACGATAGGATAGAGGAAAATAATGTCCTCAAGAGGAGCTATGATATGATTCGAATAGGGAGATGTGCGTAATGAAAAGAATCCGGAATCTTATATCGGTCACCTGCATTTTCATCATATCCATTAATCTCATCGTGATGCCGCAGCTTGCCGGGACTGAAGAAATACTCCATGCGCTGGCTTCTGACGAGGTATGGGAAGTGAATCAGGCATCTCAGGAATCAGTGAAGGAAGAAGAAGCAGCAGGTTCCCTGCCGGAAGAGCTGCAGAATCTGCATGCCATTTCCGCTGTGCTGATGGATGCCAAGAGCCGGCGTGTCCTGATCTCGAAGGACGGGCAAACCATGCGGCCGATGGCAAGCACGACAAAAATCATGACCTGTATCCTTGCCCTGGAAGCGATGAACGCGGAGAATGAAAGCGCGGAGAATGAAGGTACACAGATGGAAAGTGCCGGGGAAATTGTGACCGTATCGAAGAATGCTGCTTCCCAGCCTAAGGTCCATTTGCAGATGGCAGAAGGAGAACAGTATTATCTTGAAGATCTCTTGTATTCCCTGATGCTCGAATCACACAACGACAGTGCAGTTGCCATCGCCGAGCATATTGCTGGCAGTGTGGAACAATTTGCCGAGAAAATGAATGAAAAGGCAAAAGAAATCGGGTGTACCAATGCCCATTTTGTGACGCCAAACGGACTGGACGCGGAAGATGACGGCGGAAAGCACAGCATTTCGGCTGCCGATCTGGCAAGGATCATGAGCTACTGCATTCTCGAATCACCAAAAGCAGAAGAATTTCTGGGGATCACCCAGCAGAAAAGCTATTCTTTTTCCAATGTCGAAGGGACAAGGAATTTTACCTGCACAAACCACAACTTGTTCCTGGATATGATGGAGGGAGCCATTTCAGGAAAAACCGGGTTTACAGGAGAAGCAGGGTATTGTTATGTGGGAGCACTGGAGAATGGCGGAAGAACCTTTGTCGTTGCGCTTCTGGGCTGTGGATGGCCCAATAACAAAAGTTATAAATGGGTTGATACCAAGAAATTGATGCAGTATGCGCTGAACACGTATCAGTACCGCGATGTATGGAAAGAGCCGGCGCTCAGGGAAATTACCGTGGAAAATGGAATTCCGGATGATCAGGAGCTGTTTGGGGATGCAAAATCCACGCCGGTCCTGCAGACAGAGGAAGGAAAACAGAAGGAACTGCAGGTTCTTTTATCGGAGTCGGAACAGGTAGAGGTGACTGTCTGCCAGGAAGAAACAATGCAGGCACCGGTGACGAAAGGAACAGAAGCGGGCTATGTATGCTATACTTTGAATGGAGAAGTACTAAAAAAGTACCCTCTGGTCATTGAAGAGGAGATTCCGGTGAAAAACTATGCCTGGGTATTCCGAAAAATCTGTAAAAAATACATGATGATAAATTAGATCAATTAAATTGCTTAAATTTGTCGCTGGACTTTATAATATAGATGTGTTAGGATATGTGAGTACAACAAAATAGAGCAAGAACATTGACGAATATTTATGAATTTTGCGCGAAGACTGAAAAATTCCTATAATTCAGACAAATTACATTCTTGAGTATTTATAGAAGGAGAGAACACGATGAAGAATTTTGAAAAGTATGAAAGACAATATTTTATGCCGCCGGAAGTCAGTTATGACTGGGCGAAGAAGGATTACATTGAGAAACCACCGATCTGGTGCAGTGTGGATCTGCGTGACGGCAATCAGGCACTGATCGAGCCGATGAGCCTGGAGGAGAAGCTGGAATTCTTCCAGTTGTTAGTTAAAGTCGGATTTAAAGAGATCGAAGTCGGTTTTCCGGCAGCATCCGAGACAGAATATCAGTTCATGCGCACTTTGATCGAGAAGAATATGATTCCGGACGATGTGACCGTACAGGTACTGACTCAGGCACGTGAACATATCATCAAGAAAACATTTGAAGCAGTAAAGGGAGCGCCCCATGCGGTTGTACACCTTTACAATTCGACATCCGTTGCTCAGCGTGAGCAGGTGTTCCGCAAGAGTAAAGAGGAGATCAAGAAGATCGCGATCGACGGAGCGAAACTTTTGAAGACACTGGCGGATGAGACAGAAGGAAATTTCACCTTCCAGTACAGTCCGGAAAGCTTCCCGGGAACCGAAGTGGATTACGCAGTGGAAGTGTGCAACGCCGTTCTGGATGTATGGCAGCCGACCCCGGATAAGAAAGCAATCATCAACATTCCGACAACCGTAGAGAACGCAATGCCGCATGTATTTGCAAGCCAGGTAGAATATGTAGACAAACACCTCAGCCATCGCGATGGCGTGATCCTCTGCCTGCATCCACACAATGACAGAGGATGTGGTGTGGCAACCGCTGAGCTTGGTGTACTTGCCGGAGCAGAGCGTATCGAGGGAACGCTGTTTGGAAATGGAGAACGTACCGGTAACGTGGACATTATCACACTGGCTATGAACATGTTCTCACACGGTGTTGATCCGGGACTGGATTTCTCCAACATGATGGAAATCCGTGAGACCTATGAGCGTCTTACCAGAATGCATGTTTACGAACGTCAGCCGTATGCAGGAGATCTGGTATTTACCGCATTTTCCGGATCCCATCAGGATGCGATCGCGAAAGGTATGGCCTTCAGGGAAGAGAAAGAATGCGATAAATGGACGGTTCCGTATCTGCCGATCGATCCGAAAGATGTGGGACGTACCTATGACAAGGATGTTATCCGTATCAACAGCCAGTCCGGTAAGGGCGGCGTCAACTACATCTTAAAGCAGAACTTCGGTATCAATCTGCCGAAGGAGATGAAGGAAGAAGTGGGATATCTCGTAAAAGATGTATCCGACAAGGCTCACAAAGAGCTGACTCCGGAATGGGTTTACCATATTTTCGAGGACAATTATGTCAATTACAAAGGTGTCTTTACGATTGATGAGTGTCATTTCAAACAGGAAGACGGAATCCTTGCGACAGCAACCATTTCGCATGCGAACAGCAAACGGATCGTGACAGCATCCGGTAATGGACGTCTCGATGCGGTAAGCAATGCGATCAAGCAGTATTTCAACATCAGCTACGAGCTGTCCTTCTATGAAGAACATTCTCTGACAAAGGGATCTTCTTCCAAGGCATGTGCATATGTCGGTATTATCTGCAACGGACATACATACTGGGGAGTCGGCATTGATGCAGACATTATCCACGCATCCATCGATGCACTGGCAGTTGCGGTTAATAAAATTGAAGAGATCAAAACAGCAGATGAGTGTAAGGACGAACGTATGCTTGAGATCATGAATTATATTCAGGCAAACTATCTGGATGTTTCTCTGGATGACCTCTCTGAGAAATTCTTCCTTTCCAAGCCGTACCTGTCCAAATACATCAAAGAAAAATCAGGTATGACGTTCGGGGACATCGTAAAGAAAGTCCGTATGAAAAAAGCCAGAGCCATGCTTAAGAGCAGCAGTATGACCGTGGAAAATATCGCGCTTTCTGTTGGATATCAGAACGTGGAGCATTTTAACCGGCTGTTCAAAAAAGCGTATAATATGACACCGGTACAGTTCCGGAATCAGAAATAGGTGACAAGGGGGCGAGTGACTAGGGGTGACGGGTGACCGGTGACCCTAGTCACTCGTCCCCTTGTCGCCTTTGGTCTTTTTTTAATACAATGTGAAATTATTAACGAGTTATTCGCGAAAAATGTTGCAGTTTCCAGAAAATACAAGTATAATAAACTCGGCAGAAAATTTGGTTTATATTATAATTATAAAATGGAGGGCTAGATTTATGAGTAACACAACAACATCAAATCCGGCAGGCATGAGAATTGCTGCATTGCTTGATTCGGGAAGTTTTGTTGAAATCGGCGGAGCAGTAACAGCAAGATCGACAGATTTCAACATGCAGGAGAAAGAGACTCCGGCAGATGGTGTCATTACCGGTTATGGAGTCATTGACGGTAATCTTGTCTATGTGTACAGCCAGGACGCGACTGTTTTAAAGGGCGCGATTGGTGAGATGCATGCAAGAAAGATCGCACATATCTATGACATGGCAATGAAGATGGGTGCACCGGTCATTGGACTTATTGATTGTGCAGGTATGCGTCTTCAGGAAGCAACAGACGCACTGAATGCATTTGGAAGTCTCTACTACAAACAGGCAATGGCTTCTGGCGTTATTCCACAGATTACTGCTATTTTCGGAAATTGCGGCGGTGGACTCGCAACAGCTGCAGCACTGACTGATTTCACATTTATGGAGACAAAGGGCAGATTATTTGTGAACTCTCCGAATGCAATCGTCGGAAATGAAATTAGGAAATGTGACACATCCTGCGCTAAGTTCCAGAGCGAGGAATCCGGAATGGTGGATGCAGTCGGAACAGAAGAAGAGATCCTGGAAAATATCCGTGAACTCGTATGTATGCTTCCGGCAAATAATGAGGATAACGATTCTTATGATGAATGTACCGATGATCTGAACCGGATCTGTGAAGATATTGAAAATGCAGCCGAGGACCCATCCATTGTTCTGTCAATGCTTTCAGATAGCGGCGTTTTCTTCGAAACAAAGAAAGAATACGCAAAAGATATGGTGACCGGTTTTATCCGTCTTAACGGAATGACCGTAGGAGCAGTGGCAAACCGCTCAAAAGTATTTGATGAAGAAGGAAAGGCAGCAGAAGAATTCGACGGTTCTCTTTCAGCAAGAGGATGCAAGAAAGCAGCCGGATTTGTGAAATTCTGTGATGCATTTGGAATTCCGGTCCTGACACTTACCAATGTAACAGGATTCAAGGCAACTGTATGTTCGGAGAAGAATCTTGCGAAAGCAATGGCATCACTTACCTATGCATTCGCCGATGCAACCGTACCGAAAGTTACTGTTGTAACCGGAAAAGCATACGGAAGCGCATATGTGACCATGAACAGCAAATCCATCGGAGCAGACATGGTTTATGCATGGCCGAACGCTGAGATCGGTATGATGGAAGCTGATATGGCAGCAAAGATCATGTACGCAGATGCAGATGCCGATACATTAAAAGAAAAAGCAGCAGCGTATAAAGAGCTTCAGTCAAGTCCGCTTTCCGCTGCAAGAAGAGGCTATGTAGATACGATCATTGAACCGGCAGACACCAGAAAATACGTGATCGGCGCATTTGAGATGTTATTTACAAAGAGGGAAGAACGTCCTTCAAAGAAACACGGAACAGTTTAGTGAGGTGAAGCAAAGTGAAGAAGAAAATCAGTTTATTAATCTGCATTCTGGCACTTGCGTTTGCCTTTACCGGCTGTAATAATACGAAAGAGATCCAGTATGATCCGGAGACAATCAAGATGAGCTGTGAGCAGGTATTGAATATCGTTGCAAGTGGCGGTATCTCAGATGAACAGGTCAGCAGCATGTCAGACTGGAATCAGGGATATCTGATGTCACAGTTTGAAGCTCAGACCGGTGTCCAGATGGAAGCAGAAGACTTTATTACCGCACTTCAGGGATGGAGCGCATCAGCGGATGAATGCGGACAGTATATCAGTCACGGTGACTATCAATTCAAGAGCAGCAGTTCAACCCTGACGGTCATTGCACCGGCAGAATTCTCAGACAGAGCAGCTGATCTGGAGTTTACATTTGATGAGAATCTGAAGCTGGAATCCTTTACGGTAAATGCTTCATTCAGCACGGGAGAGATTCTTAAGAAAGCCGGAATGAATACATTATTAGGTATGGGAACTGTATTTTGTGTTTTAATATTCATGAGTTTTATTATTTCTCTGTTTAAATACGTTCCTGCATTAGTAGACAAAAAATCCGGAAAACAGGCAGAGCCTGCAAAAGCTGCTCCTGCACCGGCAGTGGCAGAAGAAGCCGCAGCAGAAGAAGAGAGCGATGACACAGAACTTGTCGCGGTTATTGCTGCAGCGATTGCCGCTTACGAAGGAACTTCTACGGACGGTTTCGTAGTACGTTCTATTAAGAGAAGAAAATCCAACAAATGGAATGCATAAAAATAGTTGATATTCAGG
This sequence comes from bacterium, assembly GCA_022774325.1. GTDB lineage: Bacteria > Bacillota > Clostridia > Lachnospirales > Lachnospiraceae > Allocoprococcus. The sequence continues at coordinate 63,326 of JALFNN010000053.1, forward strand.
AGGAATTAATCATGAAAAATTATACAATTACAGTGAACGGAAACGTATATGATGTGACAGTAGAAGAAAACGGAGCAGGAGCTTCACCGGCACCGGCAGCAAGACCGGCAGCGGCACCTAAGGCAGCACCAAAGGCAGCACCGGCAGCAAAAACGGCAGCAGGCGCAGGCAGCATCAAAGTGGCAGCAGGTGCAGCCGGAAAAGTATTCAAGATCGAAGCAAGCGTCGGACAGAAACTTGCAAAAGGTGATACCGTTGTGATCGTAGAAGCAATGAAGATGGAAATTCCTGTTGTGGCTCCGGAAGACGGAACCGTTGCTAGTATTGATGTAGCAGTAGGCGATATGGTAGAAGCAGGCCAGACATTAGCTACATTAAACTAAGGAGCAGCATCCTTTTGACAAACAGGAGGTTATAACATGGAATACATTACAAATACACTGGGAAATCTCCTGCATCAGACCGCATTTTTCAATCTGACTGTTGGAAACTACGTGATGATTGCAGTTGCATGTTTTTTCCTTTACCTTGCGATTAAGCATGGCTTCGAACCGCTGCTTCTCGTACCGATCGCATTTGGTATGCTTCTGGTAAATATTTACCCGGACATCATGCTTCATGCAGAGGACGCAGCAAACGGAACCGGCGGACTCTTATATTATTTCTTCAAACTGGATGAATGGGCGATCCTCCCGTCTCTGATCTTCATGGGCGTAGGAGCGATGACCGACTTCGGACCGCTGATCGCAAATCCGAAGAGTTTCCTTCTCGGAGCAGCAGCCCAGTTTGGTATCTTCGCAGCTTATCTGGGAGCCATGGCAATGGGATTCTCAGACAAAGCAGCAGCAGCTATTTCCATTATCGGTGGAGCAGACGGACCGACTTCCATCTTCCTTGCCGGTAAATTACAGCAGACGGCCATCATGGGACCGATCGCCGTGGCAGCGTATTCCTACATGTCACTGGTGCCGATTATCCAGCCGCCAATCATGAAACTCCTTACAACCGAAAAAGAACGTAAGATTAAAATGGGACAGCTTCGTCCGGTTACCAAACTGGAAAAGATCCTCTTTCCGATCGTCGTTACCATCGTTGTGTGTCTGATTCTTCCTACAACAGCACCACTGGTTGGTATGCTGATGCTCGGTAACTTATTCAAAGAATCCGGTGTAGTAAGACAGCTTACAGAGACCGCTTCCAATGCCATGATGTACATCGTTGTCATTCTGCTTGGAACATCCGTAGGTGCAACCACAAGCGCAGAAGCATTCCTGAACCTGGATACTCTGAAAATCGTGGCACTCGGTCTTGTTGCATTCGCATTCGGTACCGCAGCCGGAGTGCTCTTCGGTAAGATCATGTGCTGGGCAACTCATGGACAGGTGAACCCGCTGATCGGTTCCGCAGGTGTATCCGCCGTACCGATGGCAGCCCGTGTATCCCAGAAGGTCGGGGCGGAAGCAGATCCGACAAATTTCCTTCTGATGCACGCAATGGGACCAAACGTTGCCGGCGTAATCGGAACCGCCGTAGCCGCCGGAACATTCATGGCTATATTCGGAGTAATGTAACAACAGGAAGGAATTTGCTTGCTTGCAAGGGCAAATTCCGGTTGTTATCAAATGTCAGGCAGCACGAAGTGCGGAGATTCCGAAGGAATCACATGCGAAGCATGTGCCTGACTATGAGATAAGAATCCGTGAGCAGCCAGTCCCGTGAATCATTCAAAGACAAGCAAGGGCAAATTCCGTAATAGAAAAACTTGGAGGAAGAAATAAATGGCTGAAATTGAAAAAAAACCAATTAAAATTGTGGAAACTGTTCTCCGTGACGCACATCAGTCTCTGATCGCGACACGTCTTACAACCGAACAGATGCTTCCAATCGTTGATAAAATGGACAAAGTCGGATATCACGCCGTAGAATGCTGGGGCGGAGCTACGTTCGATGCATCCCTTCGTTTCTTAAAAGAAGACCCGTGGGACAGACTTCGTAAATTCCGTGACGGATTCAAGAACACCAAACTTCAGATGCTCTTCCGCGGACAGAATATCCTTGGATATCGTCCTTATGCAGATGATGTAGTAGAATACTTCGTCCAGAAATCCGTTGCAAACGGAATCGATATCATCCGTATCTTTGACTGTTTGAATGACTTAAGAAACCTTCAGACAGCCGTAAAAGCAGCAAACGCAGAAAAAGCAGAAGCACAGGTAGCACTTTCCTACACATTGGGAGATGCATACACACTGGATTACTGGGTAGACATCGCAAAACGTATCGAAGATATGGGAGCAAATTCCATCTGTATCAAAGATATGGCAGGCCTGTTACTTCCATATAAAGCAACCGAACTGGTAGGCGCATTAAAAGAAGCAGTGGATCTTCCAATTGAACTTCATACACACTACACATCCGGTGTTGCTTCCATGACATACCTGAAAGCAGTCGAGGCAGGAGTCGATATCATCGACACTGCAATGTCTCCATTTGCACTCGGAACCTCACAGCCGGCAACAGAAGTAATGGTAGAAACCTTCAAAGGCACACCATACGACACCGGATTTGACCAGAAGCTCCTCGCAGAGATCGCAGACTACTTCCGTCCGATCCGTGACGAAGCACTTGACAGCGGTCTTCTGAATCCGAAGAACCTCGGCGTAAACATTAAGACACTCCTCTATCAGGTGCCGGGCGGAATGCTCTCCAACCTGACAAGCCAGCTGAAAGAACAGGGTGCAGAAGACAAATTCTACGAAGTACTCGAAGAAGTACCGCGCGTAAGAAAAGACCTCGGCGAACCGCCGCTCGTAACACCATCCTCACAGATCGTCGGAACACAGGCCGTATTCAACGTCCTGATGGGCGAACGCTACAAGATGGCAACCAAAGAGACAAAAGACGTACTCAGCGGAAAATACGGCGCAACCGTAAAACCATTTAACGAAGAAGTAAAGAAAAAAGTACTTGGCGATGACGCAGAAGTCATCACATGCCGTCCGGCAGACCTGATTCCGGATGAACTGGATACCCTCGAAAAAGAAATGGCCCAGTACAAACAGCAGGATGAAGACGTACTCAGCTACGCACTCTTCCCGCAGGTAGCAATCGACTTCTTCAAATACCGCGATGCACAGCAGAAAAAAGTTGATGCAACAATCGCAGATACTGAGAATGGAAGCTACCCGGTGTAGGGACGGTTCTTTTGCCACGACCAGCGCCCTTTGGCTCGCGTTAGGTTCGGGGCTCGCGTTGGGAACGACTCTTTTGCCACGATCAGTGCCTAATGTGCAGATATAAATGATATAACGAAAGAAAAGAAGAGGGCTGTCGCATTTAAGGATATGTAAACCTTAGATGCGGCGGCCTTTTTTGTCTTTTTCATAGAAAACGCTTTGAGGCACCTTAGTATTTGCCAAGAATTAAGCTTTTGTCTTTAGAGAAAATAAGTCCGGTCATAGAGGTTTTTTTAGTAAAAATATTGTAAACCCCACCTAATTGTTGTAAGATGTAAAAATGAGCAAAGGGCGCTCCGTGACAGAAGGAACGTCCCCAAAGGAGGCAGTTCATGAGTACGCAAAATGAACTATTAACAAGACTGGAAGAAAAGTATCCGAAACTGAGCAAAGGCCAGAAGCGCCTGACGGATTATATCCGGCAGAATTACGACAAAGCAGCATTTATGACGGCATCGAAGCTGGGGGAAGCAGTAGGTGTCAGCGAGTCAACGGTTGTGCGTTTTGCATCTCAGCTCGGATACAAGGGATATCCGGAATTTCAGAAAGCACTTGGAGAGCTGGTGCGGACAAAACTGAATTCGATCCAGAGGATGGAGGTCACTTACGGAAGAATTACCCAGAGTGAGATTCTTGAGACTGTGCTTCAGTCGGATATCGATAAAATCAAGATGACAATGGAAAGCATTGATCAGCAGGCGTTTGAGTTGGCGGTAGATACGATCCTCAATGCAAAGAGAATCTATGTAGTCGGCATCCGAAGCTGCGCCCCGTTAGCTAATTTCCTCAGTTTTTATTTAAATTTGATCTGCGAAAACGTAATCAGTGTTCATACGAACAGCTCCAGTGAAATATTTGAACAACTGATTCGGATCAATGAAGAGGATGTGATTATCGGCATCAGCTTCCCGCGCTACTCCATGAGAACGCTGAAAGCACTGGAGTTTGCAAGCAACCGTAAAGCGAAAGTGATCACATTGACCGACAGTGTACATTCTCCGATGAACCTCTATTCTTCCTGCAACCTGATCGCACGAAGTGATATGGCGTCTATCGTGGATTCCCTGGTCGCACCTTTAAGCGTGATCAACGCTCTGGTCGTGGCACTTTGCATGAAGAAGCAGAAAGAAGTCATCCAGACACTGGAAACACTGGAAGATATCTGGGACGAGTATCAAGTCTACTCGCGGGACGAACTGAATTCGGTCGGAGATACCGTAACCATGAAATCTGATAAGACGGGAGAAAAAGAGAATCAATGAGTAAAGTATTGATCATAGGAGGCGGCGCAGCCGGGATGTTTGCTTCGATCTTTGCCGCCAGAAATGGAAACGAAGTGCATATATTTGAAAAGAATGAAAAACTCGGCAAGAAGCTATTCATCACAGGAAAAGGACGCTGCAACATCACCAATGCCTGCGATATGGATACCTTATTTGCAAATGTAGTCACAAATGAGAAATTTATGTACAGCAGTTTTTACGGTTTTACCAATCAGGACGTGGTGGATTTTTTTGAAAATGCCGGGCTTCCGGTAAAAATCGAGCGTGGAAATCGTGTATTTCCGCAATCTGACCATTCCTCGGATGTGATAAAGACTCTGGAAAAAGAGATTAAAAATCTGGGCGTCCAGGTACATTTCTATACAACAGTGAAAAATGTGGTTGCGGAAAACGGCTCATTTTCCCATCTGGTACTGGCCGATGGAAGTAAAGTGACGGCGGACGCATGTATCATTGCGACCGGCGGACTTTCCTATCAGACAACCGGATCGACCGGAGATGGATTCGAGTTTGCAGCAAGTCTTGGCCATACCATCACCGATACCGCCCCTTCACTGGTGCCGATTGAGACAAAAGAAGATTTCGTGCCGCAGCTAATGGGATTATCCCTGCGAAATGTACAGGCCACGATCTACAATGGGAAGAAAGAAATCTTCTCAGATTTCGGAGAGATGTTGTTCACCCATTTCGGCGTCAGCGGCCCGCTCATCATCAGCGCCAGCGCATATGTAGGCAAAATGCTCGGAAAAGGGAAAGAACTGAAGCTGGTGATTGATCTGAAACCGGCACTTTCCGAAGAACAGCTCGATGCGCGCGTACTGCGTGAATTTGAAGAAAACCATAATAAACAGTTTAAAAATGCTGTGAATTCCCTCTTCCCGGCGAAACTCATTCCGGTCATGGTCGCACTAAGCGGAATTGATCCGGAGAAAAAAGTGAATATCATATCGAGAGAAGAACGTCAGCATTTCGTTCATCTTATCAAACACCTGGAACTGACACTTACCCGACTGCGCGATTACAAGGAAGCAATTATCACACGCGGGGGAGTGAAGGTCAAAGAAGTGAACCCATCCACAATGGAATCCAAACTGGTAAGAGGAGTGTATTTCGCAGGAGAAGTTCTGGATGTGGATGCACTTACCGGAGGATTTAACCTCCAAATCGCATGGTCTACGGGGTATGCGGCGGGAAGCAATATTTGGTAGGAAGAAAAACGATGCTAAAAGGTTGAAGCGATGCAAAGTTTCGACCTTTTATACGTTCTACGAAAAATGAAATGAGAATATATATAGAATAAACTTGAATTTTTTGTGGGACGAGGTATAATAAATGCAAAGATATTATTTCGCGAAATGCGAACAAATATACAAAAGAAAAAAAGGAGGACAAGCAATGATAATAATGGATATAAAAGCGGACAATCTATATGCTTTTAAGAATTTCCATATGAATATGTCTTATCCTAAAAAAATAGTAGATTCAACAATAAGTGAAGAATATTTGAATGACAGGCAAAATTTTCGTTACAAAAAAGTAAATATAATTATGGGCGGAAATGCAACTGGAAAAACATCGCTTGGAAAACTTCTTATGACATTTACAAATTATTTTGAGGATGGGATGTATAAAAGATTTACAAGCAAAATTGATAATGAGAAAAAACATGCATTTCTTAAAATAGACTTTGTTACAAATGAGAACAGGCTTTATAGATTTCAACTGTCTGTACGTCCAAAAGCTGAAGTTGAATATAAAGAAGATGACGTAGATATTAATGTGTATTTCACACCTATTGGAATAAGAGATAATTATGAAAACTGCGCAAAACGATTGGACGAATCTGATTGCAATAAGATTTCATATGATCAGATTAATACTAGTGGATGGTACTTCTCATATCCTCAAGATGCATGGAAGAAAAAAACTTATATACCTATTGAAGAAAATGAAAAATATCTATATATTTTAAAACAAATACTGATTACTTTAGATCCATCAATAAAAGATGTTATAAAAGTCAAAGAGGTAGATAATACCTACGCTATAAAATTGGATCATTGTTCCGTAATTATTAAAGATGGACAAATTGCAAATGGAGAGGTATTATCAAGCGGTACAAAAGCTGGTCTGGACATTTCATATATTATTGCATCTTTGGTTTGCGATAAGCATGATTTGTATTATTGTGATGAATTATTTTCCTATGTTAACAGCGATGTTGAGAAAGCTTGTTTATCTATTATGATTGAAAAGTTGACCGGAAGAAAGCAATTGTTTTTTACGACACATAATACTGAGATTTTAGACATGCAGTTGCCCAAACATACTTTTACATTTCTGAAAAAAGATGTAAGAGATATAGATTTGCCGATAAAATGTATACACGCCGAACAATACTTAAAGCGTAATACAGATTCCTTGAAAAATGCTGTTGAGAATGATTTGTTTTGTACAGCTCCTGAATTACATAAGTTATATGAAATTGCAGACCTATAATAGAGGGTGTACAAATGAAAAAAGAATCCATTTATCATTATTATGTTGAGGGTGATGATGAGAAAAGTGTTTTAGATGCATTAAAAAGAGACTTGGGATGTGTCAAAAGTGGGAAGGTTGATAAGTTCAACGTTGTACAAAACAGATTTACAATTGCAAGAATCAGACCGCTAAAATCTGGTACAATTGTTGTGTTAATCTATGATACAGATATTACGAATAATATGGAAATAATAAAGTATAGTGTAGAATTTTTGAAAATGCAAAAAGGAATTAAAGATGTGATATGCGTTCCACAAGTAAAGAATCTTGAGGATGAATTGGTAAATGCATGTAATATTAAGTCTGTCGAAGAAATTACGAAAAGTGCTTCAAAGAAAGAATATAAAAGTGATATTAATAATTGTTCCAATTTGGGGGCAAGGCTGAATAAATGTCACTTTGATATATCAAAATTTTGGTCACGAATTCCACAAAATGAATTTTGTGAATTTGGAAATGATGCTGAGAAAATAAAGAATTATTAAATAAGGAGAACAAAAACCATGGGATACAACATAGCCATTGACGGACCGGCCGGAGCCGGAAAAAGCACGATCGCAAAACTGGTTGCGAAAGAGAAAGGATACATCTACGTCGATACCGGTGCAATGTACCGCGGACTTGCAATCCATTTCCTGAAGAAAGGCATTCAGCCGGATGAAAAAGAAAA
>JALFNN010000067.1 GCA_022774325.1 bacterium
AATTTGCTGCAGGCTGGTGTAGATATATCTACAATCGCCATCTGGCTGGGGCACGAAAACATTGAAACGACTCATAAATATATGGTGGCTGACATTGAGATCAAACGTCAAGCTATGGAGAAACTTGATGAAACAACAAACAGTTCATTCAACTACAAACCGAGTAAGTCCATTCTCGCATTCCTGGCTTCTCTGTAATAATTATGTTCTGTAAAAACAGTGCCGTGTAGTGAATTCAAAGGATTATGCGGCACTACAGAACATAATTCTGCTCACAACATAATTGCGATTATGCTCTGTAGAACATAAGCGCAAAAACTGGCTGTTCAGCAGCTCCGTTGATGGGGCAAATGCCAGTGCTGTTGTCTACACAATGGTTGAGATGGCCAAGGCACACGGTTTGAATATTTACGGATATCTAAAATTTCTGCTGGAACATCGGCCAGGCAAGGATATGACCGACGAACAGCTCGCAGAGCTGGCACCTTGGAGTGAAAAACTCCAATCTATCAAAAATCGCATGTGAATTATAGTGAATTACTCCAACTCGCAAAGGGCTGGGGTAATTTTATATTTGACCGCGGTATTATTTGGCGGTTACTATTTGACTATCTTGATAACAATAAATTGCCTTATAGTTTGTTATTACACGATAAGTCCAAAAATAAATACTATTATTTGGATTTATCCAAAGGAATTAACTGGATAAGATCTTGCTTTAACACATGCGCTAAGGATCAGATTTACTTGGGTAAGCAGGTGTTGAATAATTTGATTGATGAAAAAGCTCTCATCGAAAAACTGAAAAAAATATAAGAGGTGGTTAAAAATGGCAGATATAAAATATGATATTTCAGAAGCTCTTGGCGTGATTTCTGAAAGTGCAAAAGGCTGGACAAAGGAATTAAATCTCATTTCATGGAATGGTGGCACACCCAAATTCGATATCAGAGACTGGGCACCGGAACACGAAAAGATGGGCAAAGGAATCACCCTTTCAAAATCTGAGGCAGAGAAATTGTATGAGTTATTAGGTCTTGCATTAGAAAAATAAGAGCTTGTGTGTGTCGTTAATGAACTCGGTCGATTCTGACCGAGTTCATTTTTTAAGAATTAAGACAACTCTTCCTCGTGCTGCTTACTGTTCTGCCGACTGGTATCTACACCCAGAATCTCATCCACATTTGTAGTTACGATCCGGAGATCTTTCTCATAATCCCGATAATATTCGTAATTGCTCTGGAGTGTTTTTTTGCGATTTTTAAGGGATTCTTTTTTTGCTTGCATGTCTTTTATGGTCGGAAGCGTTTCGTCCGGAAAATGGGCTTTTAGCCACTCTGAGGAATCTTTATATGCAGCTAATTCCTGTGCATGCTCCTGTCTATATTTCTTCTTGTTGAAAACCTTCCCTAATTGTGCATAAACACGTCGATTAGAATAATAGCTGCCAAGATGCTTGATGGTCATATTCGTTACCTTCAATTCTGCAGATACTGCGTTAAATGCAGATTTTGCACTTTGTACTTTGGAACTAATTTTCTGATACTGATCTTGAAGATGCTCTCGGGTATCATAACCATGCTCCTGAACATAGACTATGGTTTCTGCCATTTGCTTTAAGTTCGAGAGTTTTACCTTATGTGCATATGCCTGGCTTTGCTGTGCTTTCACACAAGTCTGCAAATCTGTAACAAGACGAAGATTTGATCGGATGTAAATGATAGCGATTGGATCCGCGTGATAATCATAGTTCGGATTGTAATCCTTTGTTGGTTGGATATCGGGAATCTCTACTACTGCCCTACTGCCATAAATGTTCGATAAGTATTCTTTGCCATAATGGGTGCCGAGAGAACGTTCGCTGATATTCTTGTCTCGCCCGGGCACATGATATGAGTATCTGTCTCTTTTCTCGATGACAGTGATTTTGTATTTTTCAAAAAGTTGCGACTGAAATTCCTCGAAAGATTTTGAAACTGCAGCAAGTTCGTCAACTGCTTCTCTTATCTTCTGCTTCTGTGTCTGAAATTTTGTCTGGGTTGGAATATATCCATCTTCGATAATTTGTTTATTTATCTCATCGAGATTCTTTTGTCCTCTGCGTTGTGCCCAATATTCTTCCTGTGTGATTTTTGATGCGGAAGGTGATAACAAATCTATTTGATGAAGCTTTTCCCGCTCGCATAGTTCCATTAAGGACTTCTGTAAATGACTGAGAAGTGCTCTTGTCTGATGATGTTTGTAACCGGCTTTATGATCACATGGTCGCTCCATAAAATCCTCTTCTGCTACCGTTTCTTTCCGAACACTGTTTAAAACAATGTGTACATGAATGTTACCGGAGTGATTGTGCCCATCTGTATGAGTTACCACTAACATTTGATGACCAGGAAAGTTTTTTCTGGCAAATTCCAAACCAAGCTGTTGTGCCTTTTCTCCAGTTAGTCCACGTTCTGTTTTATCCGAAGGATCAAAACTTAAGACATAGTGGTGACTCTTGATCTCATCGTATCGGTAGTTCTTATGATATTTCTTATTTACCATTTCACATTCTTTTTCAAAAAACATAGGTTCGCAATTAATGCCATCGATGTAATATTCATCTCTAAGTTGTTTCCGTCCCTGTTCATCCAAAATCGGCTTCATCGTGTACTCATCATGCTGAAAGAGCAGATAGTCCAATGCATCTCCATAGTTCATATTCTTATTTGTCTTGTGCTTCAATATCGCCATAATAATCACCTGCCAATTCCATTACCTGCCGCCTTAAATCAAAAAGTTTGTCGATACACTCATGAACTCTATCTTGCAGAATCATAGACCGAACACCACCTTGATTCAGATGCTTTGCAATCTGATTCAAATTGGAACCAATCTTGCCAATCTCTGCGTTCAATTTCTTAAGCTGCTCATTATCCGCAACGACTTCATATTTGTAAATCATTGGCTTTTCCAAAATGAGATTTCGAAGATATTCTACCCTTGAGATGTTTAAGGCTTCGGCTGATTGTTCTAAACATGCCAACTCAATATCCGTAAGCTTTAATGTTATGTAGTTTTTATGTTTTAATTTCTCTTCCTTTTTGGGTCTTGCCATATAAATATATTCTCCTTCTTTGGGGTGGTTAAAAAAGAAATAAAGATTTTCGTCACTTTGTATTTTGCGGATATATCCTGCAGAGAAAAAGTGTTGCAACCTCTGTTGCCAATCATCCATATGCAAGTAGTATTGCAAAACTGATGATTTTCCGAGGGTATGGGGAGCGGAATCCCTATCAAGTATGCCGAAAAGGGGAACTGAAAATCCATGAAATGGAGTTTCGGGAATCCCTAGGCGTATCTTGCTTTAGAAAAATATCCCCTTATATATACGGAAAGAGAGAAATCCTTATACAACATAGGAACATAGAAATCGAAAAACTAAGAAGTGGAAGAAAAAAGAATTCCTTGGTATAATTGAATAGTATGATTATTTATTCAATAATAAGGTGAGGAGGGATTGTTTTGGCAAAGTTTAATTGGGTTGTAATTACCAAAGAAGATGTTATTCGTGCAATTGAAAGATTTCTTGTCAATAATCCAGAGTACCCTGAACCTCGTTCAACATTTCTTCTTTATGATGGGAAAAAACTTCCTGCAAAACATATTCGTGGAATGGCTTATCAAGAGCATTTTGGTGTGGAAATCAAAAAAAGTGATTTTGGTGGAGGAATGGAAACGGTAAGATTTTTTGAAAGACTGGGTTTTGAAACAGATTATTGTGGAAGTTCAAAGGGTAATATAAAGACCAAAGAAATAAAGAAAGAGATTCATTCTAAAAAGAAAACAATTGAGCCCAAAGTGCAAATTAATAATGCTAACACTGAAAAGAAACAAACTCAGATTAGTGATGATAAAATGGATTCAGAAAAAATTGTTATTCCAGCAAAGCAAGTAATTGAACAGAAAAATGCACTGCAATTAATTCTTAATAGAATGTTTAATGGGGATATTGTATGTGAAAAAACTTATCCTTGGTTAAAGACACCAGAAAAGATTGATGGAATCTATAAAAATCTTTATGACGCACTATCATCATATCGTGGAGACACTTCATTTGCAAAGAAGAATGTTACATTGCGCTGTGATTTTGTGTGTGAAAGCCAAAAACTGATTATCGAATATGATGAGCGTCAGCATTTTTCAGAGGCACGGAGAATTTCTTTGGAAGCATATAAGGAAATTGATGTTCTTTATGATCGTTCATTATGGATAAAGGCATGCTGTGATGTGAAAGCAAAAGATAATTCTCCGATAAACAGAGATGAGATACGAGCGTATTATGATAGCACAAGAGATATTGCTTGTTATGAGAATGGTTATAAATTGGTACGTATCATGCATGGACAAATTGATTTCGAAGCTTCTGATGCGGAAGAAAAATTAAAAGATATTCTAAATAGGGCTTTTCATCCTGTAATTGAAAATCATGAAAATGAAGAAACAGAAGAAATAAATACAAAAGAGAAAGCATCATCTATTAGGGTTGCGATGTATTTGCAAACAAATGAGCTAAAGAATAAAAATGCATTTGAAAAAATATTGCCAGTTATGAAAAAGGCAGCTGCAGATATCATCGTCTTCCCTGAATATTGTTATGTTCCGTTTGAAGGTAAAATGACGAATAAGGACATAGCTTTGATTGAAGATCAGGATGATATTTTTGCTCATTGTTTAGAGTTGAGTAAACAAATTGGCAAGGCAGTCATAGTAAGTAGCCACGATAAGTATGATACCATTTTCAGTGTGTTTGCAAATGCAAATCCTTTACCGGGTGAAACAGATTTGAATTTGTACATCAAGCACACGATGTGTGGTAGTTCATGTTTGGAGTTTGAACAGTATCCAGAAATAGCTGGAGATATTTTTAATCCTATTTTGTATAAGGGTTATTTGATTGGAATGACTATTTGTTATGATTGTAATCATGCATTATTTAGTAGAATGTACGGCATATATGGAATAGATTTGATCATTAACAGCACAGGAGGCAATGTTATTTATGATAAATGGTTTAAGTATAATAAAGTAAGAGCCATTGAGAATAACTGTTATACTCTTGTGACTATGGGTGGAGACGGGGAGGAGCCAAATAGTAATAATTATGTTTTTGGATTTAATAAGAATGGTGGGCAATTGAGTCCAATCAATCTTTGTGGTGATTCGACCAAACACAATATTTCCGGTGGACTATATGTATATGAGATTACAAATGATGCAGGAAAATCGGAAATTGATAACAGCAACAAAGTTGAAACAGAAAATAAAAAGTGGCAGCTCAGCTACAGGATTGGAAATAGTGTAGCATTGTGTCAAGAAGCTGAAAAAATTTCTGACCAGATTTTCCGTAAGAAAGTTGGCGGGTATAATGTGTTTTTCTTTATGGTCGAAGGAATGGATATTCTAAAACCGGAGAAAGTACAGACACTTTTATATTCAAGAAAAATCAAAAAGTACGGAAATCGGAAATATGTAATCATCAATAGGCATGATAAAGTAGATGAAAGGTTTTTTCTTGAAAAATTATCAATTGTTTTAAAAGTACGTGCGATGGAAAATTACTGTGCAGTTATACTTGAATCGAATAACATCAATAAGTGTTATCAGTGTGGGAAAAATAGAACTGCACAAGTTGTCAAGCCATTCGATGGAGTATGGGGAATCGATCTTGAACGAACTACAGGACCAGAAGCTATTTGGAGAAACAAACAAGGTATGCGAGAGTCTTGGAGAAAGAATTATGAATGGTTAGTAGAAAACGCTGAAATACTTTATGAAGAAAACTAACTCTGGTTAAACAATAGTATAAGTGAACGAGTGCAACCTTCGTATGATTTATTTCATACGGAGGTTTTCTTTTTGCCATTTTCTTATTTTGACAAATATTTACTAAGACATGTTGTATAAGCCTCCTTCCGGATTGGGATATATAGAGGAGTAAGTAATCTCCTTCTATATGAAAGAAAGAGGTAATGAACGATGTCAGAAAAAAGATGTTATACAGTGAAAGATTTACAGGAGATTTTAGGAGTGAGCAGACCGTCTGTTTATGATCTTTTGAAGAAAAATGAATTTCGTTGGATCTTAGTTGGAGGAAAATACAGAATTTCCAAGAAGAGTTTTGATGCCTGGCTTGATGAAAATGAAGAATCTGAGTAAAGCTCTCTTTGTGGTCGAAATGATTTTACCATCATTGACAGACTAAAATTATTTCGCATAATGCGTTATATTACATGAAACAGAAAGGGGGAGGCTTGTGATCAGTGAACAGATGGATGCAGAATTTCATGAAGTTGCAAATGAGATTGCAAAGAATAGTCCTTATCAAAGAAAAGAATCAGAAGAACGAACAATGATGACGGTCCATGAAATGGGTGATCTGCTTGGAATAAAGAAGACGGATCGCTACTGGCTGCTTCATAAAGGATTTTTCAAAACAAAAGTTGTATTAGGAAAGACTTGGATTGATATTGCCAGCTTTGAGAAATGGTATGCCAATCAGGTGAAATACAAAAAAATAAATGGCGAAGAACCGGGGAAAGAATTGAAAGCATGGTCATATTCCCCACAGGAGTTAGCACAGGAACTTGGTGTCACAGACAGTGTCTTATACGACATCTTAAAACGTGAAAATATAGAAACTGTTACGGTAGACTACTGGAAGCGTATTCCCAAAGATTCATTTGATAAATGGTATGTTAGTCAGTCTCGTTATCGAACCAGAGCTGATCGTGAAAAAGATTTGGCTGCAGAAGCTGCAACAATTACGATGCCGGAAATGGCACGATTACTTGGGACTACACGAAGTACTGTGTATTCCATTTTGGATAATCCCAATTATAAAGAGTTCTTTGATTTTGTGGTAATTGCGGATAAGAAAAGAATTACAAAAGAAAGCTTTCAGAGATTTTTAGACGGACAGGATCGATATCACTTGGATGCTCGCATTGAATATTCAGAAGTTGCTGCAGAAGAAAACATGGCACTGGCAGATTTCAGAAGAAAGAAACTTTTTAAGTCCGGTATTCGTAGAGGAAATGGAAATAAAAACTATTTGACCAGAGCAGAAGCTGCTATGCTTGCGAAAGTGTCAAAGCCGACTATTGATTATTGGGCAAACAAAGGGCATTACACAATTGTAAAAATTGGAGAGTTGGTCCGGATACCCAGGGCAGAATTTGAAGACTGGTTAAATTACAGAGAGAATATAGAGGAGAAATAATACATGGCATCAATTAAAAAACGGGGAAACAAGTTTTGTGTGATCTATCATTACAATGACAGTGAGGGAAAACGCAGACAGAAATGGGAAACATATGACACGAAGGCAGAGGCAAAGAAAAGAGCGAAAGAGATTGAATATCGAGCTGAGATGGGAATCATCTCTGTTCCAAAATGCAAGCTGCTCAAAGAACTGATTGAAGAGTATATCGTATTATATGGAAAGGATAAATGGGCACTTTCTACATATGAAGGGAATGTAGGTCTAATTCGGAATTATATTGTCCCTATTATTGGAGATACGAAACTGTCAGAGATTAATACTCGATTCATGGAGAAGTATTACCAGACACTGCTGAAAACACCTTCAGTAATCAATCCGATCTTTGGAAAAAGATTAAATGAAACGGTAGGCACAAGTACCATTCGAGATATTCATAAGCTTCTTCGCAGTGCTTTTGATCAAGCTGTAAAATGGGAGCTTATGGAAAAGAATCCTTGTATCCATGCGACAGTTCCAAAGCATAAAGCAAAGAAAAGAGAAATCTGGACAGCAGAACAATTAATGTACGCAATCGAAGTATGTGATGATGAATTTACAAAACTTGCATTGAATTTGGCATTTGCCGGGTCACTTCGTATTGGTGAACTGCTGGGTCTTACATGGGATTGTGTAGACATCTCTCCGGAAGCGATTCAAGAAGGCAGATCCTACATATATGTGAATAAGGAATTGCAGCGTGTTTCAAAAGAAGCTGTTAAGGAATTAGATGGAAAAGATGTGTTATTGATTTTTCCGGAAGAAAGCAAACGTTGCAAGACCGTTCGTATCTTAAAAACTCCAAAAACTGATAGTAGCGTAAGAAAAATCTTCTTGCCGAAGAGTGTAGCAATGATGTTGATTGACTGGAAAAACTCTCAGAAGGAAATCAAAGAAGTTCTGGGGGAAGAATATCAGGATTATGGACTGATCATGGCAACTTCTTATGGGCTTCCTGTCAGTGGATCCTTTGTGAGAAAGGGATTAAAAAAGCTGATTGAAGAACACGATCTTCCACCTGTTGTGTTTCATAGCATAAGGCATACCAGTGTTACTTACAAATTAAAACTCAATGGCGGAGATATCAAAGCTGTTCAGGGTGATTCCGGTCATGCCCAAGTCAATATGATTACAGATGTTTACTCTCATATCATAGATGATGACAGAAGAAGGAATGCTGAATTATTTGAAGATGCTTTCTATAATAAAAAGAACTTAGATCCGCAGATCCATGAAGCATCAGCTGCTAATACAGTACAGGTGCCGGAAGGGGTGGATGCAGAGCTGCTTTCAAAAGTATTATCTAATCCTGAAATGGCTGCTCTTCTATCCTCTCTTGCAAAGAGTTTGCAGAAATAGTTGTGGACGAAAGTTCTTAACAAATTAGTATTCTTGTAGTATAATAAATCTGTAAAAAGAATGATTCGAAAAATTGAATATTGTTTCACCATTTCCGTTTTGTCAGAGGTTTCCGGTGATCGATATTTATGCTTTCGAACTTTCTCGTGAACATTCCCCAAATGGTGGCAAATGCCAAAGGTTTGCTAACAAAAAGGGGTGTACAGCTAATAACAAAGAATAACAAGGATTGTCTCGGACGGGATTCGGAACCGAAGAAAGCCTTGATTTTACTTGACTTAGGAGCACTTCGCTTAACTGTGTTTGACACCGTAGCGTGGTGCTCCTAAGCGTGGGGTCGGAGGTTCAAGTCCTCTTTGGGACGCCAGCTAACAACGCCGAAAGCCTTTGTTTTCAAGGGTTTTCGGCTTTTTTCATCCCAACAGCTTCCCCTTACTGTGTCTAAATCATGGTTCTGAATTTTACTCCAAATTCTGATTTTTGACAAGCCCTAAAAAATCGAACTACTGTTATAAGACAAAAATTTCTGCTAATGATTAGCAGAAAAAAGGCTGTTTTTGCTAATGAAAATGCCCTTCCTGCTAATCAGCCCCAAAATCGTGCTAAAATTCTTGCTAATTGCAAAAGGCGGATGTTTTAAGTATCACCC
>JALFNN010000073.1 GCA_022774325.1 bacterium
GCCATTTTCTTTAATCCTTTTTCGTAAATGCTATTTCTAACAAATCCCACCTTTGACATATGATGTCGCCTTCGGTGCTTCTTGTTATACCATCTTGCAAAGGAGCAGATAATGTACCAGTCTAGTGCCTGCATCCATTTTTCATTTGTCTTAGTAAAATAGTAATTCTTCCATCCTATGATTTTAGGATTCAGATTCTTTATTAAATCTTCTTCTTTTGCAACTAGCAGGCTTCGATTGTTTACATTCCTTTTGATTTCTGCTTTCATTTTCTTCATGGCTTTTCTGACCTTTTCCAGTGCCTATTTTGCACTTCTTTTGGGTCTAAAGCCGTAGGAGCATTCTCTAAAGTCAGCTTCGAAAACTGGCTCTATTGCTATCTTTGTAGCCATCTGCACGATTCTGTCTTTGACCGTTGGTATTCCAAGAGGTCTTTTACTTCCGTCTGGTTTTGGTATCATTACCCGCCTTACTGGGGATGGTTTATATTTGCCATCCATCAGTTCCTCTTTGATTTCTGTTAGATATTTCTCGATTCCCATCGTTTCAATATCCTCGATTTCGATACCATCCACACCACTGGAACCTTTGTTAGCTTTTACTCGTTTCCATGCCTCAGAGAGTACATCCTCACGATATAACAAAGGGAACACCGCGTATAGCGGCATTCCCTTGTTATATTTCACATCTTCTGCATATGTTTGTAAATTGAAATCGTATCATATTCCGGCGCGAAGTCCTTCATTACATTACAAATTCTTTCAATGACCGATACATCTTCCTCCAAATCCTCTGCGATCTGTTCCGGAGATTTATGTTTTTTAAGCTTTTTAGCTATCAATTCAAGTAAGCTTAGTTCTGCACCTTGCTCGATTCCCTGCTCGATTCCCTGCTCAATTCCCTGCTCAATTCCCTGTTTAAGTCCCTGTTTAAGTCCCTCAGCCACTGCTGCTTTTCTCTTCATTTCCAATTCATCCGCAAACCATTCTTCATACAATTCTCTTAACGCATCACACATAACTTTCCGTTCCTCCTCGATCACTTTTCTGTTTGCCCGAAGAATAATATCCATCACAGCCTGATAATAAACCGATTCCTTCTTCATCTCATACCGGTCAAGCAGCTCCATGAATTCTTCTTTTTCTTTATAATCGTTCCTTATACTTTTCAACCAGAAATTATCTGTATCGGACAATTCCTTTGTCACCACTAATTGAATCGGGAACGCTGCTCCTGTCAGATAATATATTCCGCCCTCCTTTTTTACTATGTGCATATGCCATACTTTCTTCAGATGTTCTAACATCTTCCCTGGATAGGAATGGGCAACAAATGTAATTGTAATTTCTTCCGGATCTATTTCCATTACTTTATCCGTATCTGCCTGATAACGACAGGCATACCCAAATACATTATAGAAATCGTTAATACTGAGATAATCTTCCGGCGATTTATATTCAATTATATTGTGCTTCCTGAATATTCGTCCAATATTCTTACGAATACGAATTCCGACATCCTTTTTGACAATCAGAACATCTATCTGCATCGGTTTCTTTCCCAGGAGGTGTTCCTCTTCTATTAGCAGATTATCCATATTTTCCTCAAGTTCAATTCTTAGCGCAGAGGTAAACGCTGAATGCCATTGCAGTTTTACTTCCTGCATCCATTTCTCCTTTCAGTATATTACACTATTTTTTTCGTGCGCAATAAAAACAATTAGTTACTTTCATTGCAAACTTTCTTGTGCTTTATACTGGTTTCTCCGCAATGTCACTCTCTAAAATAATGCTTTCCTGATTTTTTGATTACATTCAATATAAAAAATAGAACGACCGATGTCAATAGCCTTTTGCCAATCGATAAATAAAGTGATATTTCGATAAAATTCGACGTTTAAAACAGTCTACCGCCACATTTTAGCGTATGCATGGCAAAAAAGATGAGAAGACCTTCACTTTCATGAAACTCTTCTCATCTTCTGAAAAGTCATCTACCAAATATTCTCTCTAGAATTTTTCTCTGTGGATCTTCTCCACCGGAAGTTTATCCAGCTCATATGCTGCTTTTTCTTCGTTCGGTACTCCTACCGTCAGGATGGCAAGGAGTTTATAGTTCTCCGGATATCCGAGAATATCTCTTACATACTCTTCTGTATCTCTTCCGTCATCTGCTTTACGGAGTCTTCCCTGTACCCAGCAGCTTCCAAGTCCGAGGGCATGTGCCATCAAGTGCATGTTGCTCATGACTGCTGAACAGTCCTCAATCCATACATCAGAAGCATCACCGTTCCCGACAACAACGATCGCGCAAGCTGCTTCTTTCAGCATTTTAACAGAGCCTGCACGGCATCCGGCCATTTTCTGAAGAACTACTTTATCTTCAACTACGATAAAATCCCATGGCCGAATCGCTTTACCGGATGCGGAAAGCATACCTGCCTGTAAAATTTTTGTGATATCTTCCTCTGACACTGCATCAGCTTTGTAGCTTCTGACACTGCGTCTTGTTCTCATAAGTTCCAGTAATTCCATCGTCTTCTACCTCTCTTCTTATCTTCTAATCTTGCTATTTTAAGATAGTTTGCAGCAATTCTCTCCTTTAATTTTATTTTCTTATTTCCAAATTGTCAATTTACAATATCGTTTCGATGGTGTAAACTTCTCTCTGGAATCGCTCTATAAATTGTGCTATGATAAGAGCAGAAAAACATATACGACAAATAGGAAATGTTAAGAAGTGACTACATCGGAACTCGTATTCTTATCCCCAAAATAAGACTGCGAGTTCCTTATGTTATTAGGGAAACTGCATATCCTATAAAAAAGTGTCTTCTGTAAATGTTGTACAGACCACATGACGAAAGGAGATCATTATGAAATATGACATTATTATTATCGGCGCAGGACCGGGGGGAATTTTTTCTGCATATGAATTAGTAAAGCAGAATGCCGATTTAAAGATTGCCGTATTTGAGCTGGGCAACCCGCTCGAAAAACGGCGCTGCCCAATCGACGGCGAAAAAGTAAAATCCTGCATAAACTGCAAAACGTGTGCAATCATGAGCGGTTTTGGCGGTGCAGGTGCATTTTCTGATGGAAAATACAATATTACCAATGATTTTGGCGGTACACTCTACGAACATATCGGGCGCAAAAAGGCAATCGAGTTGATGGAATATGTAGATGAAATCAACGTAACACACGGCGGAGAGGGAACGCGTATGTACTCCACAGCCGGAACCCGATTCAAAAAGCTCTGCATGCAGAACAAACTGAATCTTCTGAATGCTTCTGTCCGTCATCTGGGAACCGACATCAATTATGTGGTTCTGGAAAACCTTTACGCTGAACTGAAAGATAAGGTTGAATTCCGCTTCAATTATCAGGTTGACCGCCTTGAGATGGCAGACGGAGGTTATCGCGTATACTGCGGCGAACAGTTTGACGACTGCGAAAAATGTATTGTATCCGTAGGTAGAAGCGGTAGCAAATGGATGGAAAAAGTCTGTCGCGAAATGAAAATACCGACCAGCTCCAACCGCGTTGATATCGGTGTGCGTGTGGAAATTCCGGCTGAAATCTTCTCTCACCTGACCGACGAACTCTACGAAAGCAAGATCGTATACCGCACTGAGAAATTCGAGGACAATGTCCGTACCTTCTGCATGAATCCGAACGGAATCGTCGTAAATGAAAATACAAAAGGAATCGTGACCGTAAACGGACACAGTTATGAAGATCCCGCAAAGCAGACAGAGAACACAAACTTCGCCCTGCTTGTTTCCAAGCATTTCTCTGAGCCATTTAAAGACAGCAACGGATACGGAGAAAGTATTGCCCGTCTGTCAAATATGTTGGGCGGCGGCGTGATCGTACAGCGTTTCGGGGATCTGATCCGAGGAAGACGAAGCAATGAGAAACGAATCGAAGAAGGACTGGTGCGCCCGACACTCGCCGCAACTCCGGGAGATTTGAGTCTGGTACTGCCGAAACGAATCCTTGACGGAATCATCGAGATGATCTATGCTCTGGATAAGATTGCACCGGGTACCGCGAATGATGATACCCTTCTCTACGGCGTAGAAGTTAAGTTTTATAACATGGAAGTGGATATTGACGAAAACCTGGAAACGCCATACAAAGGACTGTATGTGATCGGTGACGGAAGCGGTGTGACCCATTCCCTGTCCCACGCATCCGCAAGCGGGGTGTATGTGGCAAGGCATATTACGGGAACGGCTTAAAAAGCAAAAACTTATAGCAACTTCAATAAAAACCACAATCAAAAAGGGATGCATTTTACCCAAAGCAGCATCCCTTTTTCTTACCTATTTTATAATTTCAAATAACATTCGAAAAATCCATTTCAAAATCTTCAAATATTCCAGCCTTCACCATATCCGAGAAAGAAAATTCTTTTACGTCATCATTCTGGAAATTGTACACCGTAATTCTGTTTCTCTGTCTATCAACGATCCAATATTCCCTGACCCCAGCCGTTCGATACTTGAACAATTTTATCATATAATCCATACGCTGGCTCCCTTGCGAAGCAACTTCGATAATCCAGTCCGGTGCTCCCAGGCAGCCTTTTTCGTTCAATTTATTTCTATCACAGATAACAGCAATATCCGGCTCAACATAATTTTTATCATTTTCATTCAAAAATACGGCAAACGGCGCAATATATGGCTTACATGATCTATGATTGGAACGTATATAATTTGAAATTTCTCTGTATAGTTCCCCGACTATTTCCTGATGTTGTCTATTCGGAGGCGCCATCATATAAATCTGCCCATCAATCAATTCCGCCCTCTGCCCTTCCGGTAAATTGTAAATATCTTCAATCGTATAGATCTTTTCACTCGCTAATGCCATACCATATCCTCACTTTCCATGCCATCAACTGACAAACGGCATAATATATGTAACCCATATCCAACTGCAGGGCATAACAAGTATCATCGCAGGTATCATATCCGCTGTCGGAAACATTTTCACTTTAATCATACGAAAACCTGTAGCAAGAAGAAGGAATCCGCCGCAGGCCTTGAAATCATTGATCATTGCAGGCGTCGTCAGTGGATAGATGATCCCTGCCAACAAAAATATCAAAAAGAAAATGAGAAACTGCGGAATTGCAATAACGGCCACCACGCCTCCCAGAATGCAGGCAAAAATCAAAGCCGTGAAAAAATCCAAAATCGATTTTGCTATCAAAATGCTGTGATCGCCGTTCATACCTGAAATAATGGAACCATATATACCGGTTCCGCTGGCGCAGAACAAAACGATTACCGTGACAAGCGTATCTTCAAATTCCTTTTCCGATAACCCATGATTTCCGGATTTCATAAACTTTCCGATGATCGTTTCCATTCCTTTTGACGCTTTGTTAATCTTCTCTCCAAGATGTATGAGCAATCCGAACGATGTTCCAAAAATCACTGCAAAAATAACTGCGGGCATGTTCTCCATCAGTGCAATTGAGCTGATGCCCATCCCCATAGCGCAAATGCCGAAGATCATATTTAACTTTTCTTTGAAATCAGCTGAGAGTCTGTTTCCCGCTATCATCCCCACAATACCGCCAACGATCACAGAAAGTGAATTGGCAATAATTCCGATTGGCATATACGTTCCTCCTTCCTGTTTCCACACTGAATATGCAACTCTAAATTCATGATAACAAACCTTTCTTTTCAAATCAAGTAATCAGATCAAGCAATCATATCCAGAATCATTTTCCTATCGCATCACATACCCTCTGTACTCCGTAGGAGTCATTCCGACAAGCTTTTTGAAAGTTTTCGTAAAGTAACAAAGATCCGGAATTCCGCAATACGCCGCCACCGTCTGAATCTGCATATTGGTAGAGTTAAGCAGAAAGATTGCCTGGTCAATCCTCTTTCTTGTCACGTATTCTGTCAGGGTGAGACCGGTCTCTTTCTTAAACAGGGTTGACAGATAACTGGGATTCACTTCCAGAAGCCGTGCCTGCCTGCTGAGGCTTAAGTCCGCGGCCAGATCGGAATCAATATTGATCATCACCCTTCTTATAACAGGAGAATATCCCCGAAGAGAATGATTCTTTACAAGAAGTGTATATTTTCTCACCATCTCTTTCATCAGCAAAGTCACCCCTTTTTCGGAAGTCTGAAGTTCGATTTTCTTTGCGAACTCCGCTGAGACTTTGTCGATATGGAATGGATGTACCGCGCAATTTTCCACCGTTTTTCTCAAGAGCGTGTTTGTGATGATCGCATAATTCTTGGCATTTCGTGTCCGGTCCGCCACCCGCTGTTCTACCGTCTGCAGGTTGATCCGGCCAAGATACATCTCGATCTTATGGAGCTGTCCTTTTGCAACTGCCTGAAGCATTTCATTTTCTGACAGATATTTTTCTTCCAGATTCTTCATTTTCATCTGCAGTTCATCCGGAGCTATGAAAACCTTCTCCCTCTTCCCGGCATCAGGAAGGATCTCCGCTCCTCCGATTAACTCCTGCATTGTAAATGCATCCCTGGATCCCCAGATATTTTCCGCAAACACATTTACCAACATAAAAAGCGTGCTGGAATCCACCACGATCGGAACAGATTCATAACAGTCCTTAAATGCCGGATAGAGACTGGATGAAACATGAAATTCCTGCGCTTTATTTAAGATTGCATCTTCGGTCCACGGGTTCATCGTATAAGGTCCGATGACCATATAAGACGGCACTTCGGTGTCCGGAAGCAGCATGATGATAAAATTAAACAGAAATTCATCAAACACTTTGTAAATCGTGTTTGGCTTGCAGGAAGAGAAAAAACGATACACATATTTTTCATAATCGATCAGCTGAAACACAATTTTGCGTATTCCGCCTGCCATTTCTTCCACTTCCCCATACGGCTTTTTGAAAATCCTGACTTCAAGCTGCATATTTTCCATGATATCTGTAAAAAATTTTAGAGTAGCATCGTATTTCATTCTCATTCTTCCTTCCATATTTTGTCTTACATTCCAATTATTGTATATATTTTATTATTTTTAAACATAATATAAAAATATTACAAATTCAGCAAAAATATTTCTCACTGGAATTTCGGATATCCTTTAGGATAAGCATTACAAATAAATCTTTAAACAAAGGAGAGAAAACGAATGAGCAAAGAAAAACAGATTCGTCCCTTTGGCTGGCGGGACAAGGTCGGCTACCTGATCGGTAACCTCGGTAACGACTTCACATTCACATTTGCCAGTGTATTTTTGATGGTGTTCTACACAAAAGTACTTGGAATCAGCCCGGGGCTTGTAGGAACCCTGTTTGTTGTAGCAAGGGTCGTTGATGCATTTACCGATGTAACGATGGGGCGTATTGCCGACAAGGCAAAGCCTGCAAAGGACGGTAAATTCAAACCGTGGCTGCGCCGTATGTGCGGACCGGTGGCACTTGCCAGTTTCCTGATGTATCAGACTTCCATGGCCAACGCGCCGATGACGCTGCGCATCGTCTATATGTTTGCCACCTACCTTCTCTGGGGCAGCATTTTTTACACCGCGATCAATATTCCTTACGGTTCCATGGCTTCTCTGATCAGTCCGGAAGCAGATGACCGTGCAGCGCTTTCTACCTTCCGAAGCCTTGGTTCTGTAGTCGCAAATATTGCTGTGGGCATCGGCGCTCCGGCCATTTTGTATGCTTCCGACGCGGCAGGGAATCAGATTGTAAAAGGCGAACTTTTCCCGATCGTTGCCCTTGTATTTTCTATTCTTTCTATTGCCAGCTACCTCGTCTGTTATTTTATGACAACAGAGCGTGTAAAAGCTGTTCCTGCAGAGAATGTAAAGCAGGTGGGATTTATTGATACGGTAAAAACATTGGTCACCAACCGCGCACTGATTGGTATTGTCATCGCTTCCATCTGTATCCTTGCAGCCCAGATCCTGAATCAGTCCATCAACCAATATCTGTTCATCGATTATTTCAAGGACAAGAGCGGCGTGATGGTCATGAATGCAGTCAGCATGCTGCCCGGTATCATTCTGGCACCGGTCGCTGTCCCGCTCAGCCGTAAGTTCGGGAAGAAAGAACTTGGAATCTTCGGAAGTCTCAGCGGCGCGATTGCCTGTTTCCTGCTGTTTATTATGCGAACCAAGTCCATGTGGACTTACATTATCATCAATGTCATCGGTTTCCTTGGATTCGGTGTGTTCAACCTGATCATGTGGGCCTTCATCACCGACATCATCGACGACCAGGAAATCCGCACCGGAAGCCGCGAGGACGGAACCGTTTATGCAGTATATTCCTTTGCGCGTAAGCTGGGACAGGCCGTTGCCGGAGGGCTTGGAGGATGGGCTCTCGGATGGATCGGATTCGATTCTGCGGCCCAAGTGCAGACCGAAGCTGTTGTACAGGGTATTTACAATATTGCAACCTTGATTCCTGCTGTATTATACCTAATTGTAGGACTCAGCTTGATCTTCATCTATCCGCTGGGCAAGAAAAAAGTACTGGAAAACATCGAGATTCTAAAGGCGAAACAAAGCGCCAATTAGGAGGAATATAACATGAGACAGATTCTGAATTTTAATACCAAATGGGCATTTTCCAAAGAGGCAGACTCCGTACCGGTACACATGCCCGAGCGCTGGTACTGGGTGAATCTCCCGCACACCTGGAACGCGATCGACGGCCAGGACGGCGGAAATGACCTGTATCGCGGAACCGCATTTTACGCAAAAGAACTTGAAAAATCAGAATTTCCGGAAGCAGACCTGTATTATCTGGAACTCTGCGGAGCCAACTCTTCTGCTTCCGTCTATGTGAACGGCAGGAAGCTGGCAAGTCACGACGGCGGATACTCCACCTGGAGAGTCAACATCACGGACGCTCTGAAAGCCAAAAACCTGATCGTAATCGAAGTCGATAACAGTGTAAATGACACCGTCTATCCACAGCACGCGGACTTCACATTCTACGGCGGCCTGTATCGGAATGTCAATATCCTTGCCGTAAGCAGTTCCCATTTTGATCTGGATTACTTCGGCGGCCCCGGCATCCAGGTAACACCGGAGGTTACCGGAACATCTGCAAATGTAAATGTAGAAGTATTCGTGACAAATAAAACAGATGCCCAGCAGATCCGCTATACGATAAAAGACGCAGAGGGAAATGTCGTTGTCGAGACAACATGCGCCGATACTGCCGTTTCATTTACGCTGGAAAACGTACATTTGTGGAACGGAAGAAAAGACCCGTATCTCTATACGGCAGAAGCTGTGCTGGAAGAAAACGGAACGGATCTTGACAATGTGTCCGCACGTTTTGGATGCAGAACCTTCCGGATCGATCCGGAAAACGGATTCATTTTAAATGGCAAGGAATATCCACTGCGCGGCGTATCCCGCCATCAGGACCGATGGGGAATCGGAAACGCCCTGCTTCCGGAGCATCACGAAGAGGATATGGATCTGATCTGCGAACTCGGAGCGACCACCATCCGTCTGGCTCACTACCAGCATGACCAGTATTTCTACGATCTCTGTGACGAGAGGGGAATGGTCGTATGGGCAGAGATTCCGTACATCTCCACCCACATGCCGAAAGGACGCGAGAACACCATTTCCCAGATGAAGGAACTAATCGTACAGAATTACAATCATCCGTCCATCGTTGTGTGGGGACTGTCCAATGAGATCACTATGGGCGGCGAGTCCGATGAGGATCTTCTTGAAAACCATCGGATCCTGAATGATCTGGTTCACGAAATGGACAAGACACGCCTGACCACCATCGCATGTCTTTCCACCTGCAGCATAGACGATCCGTACATCCAGATCCCGGACGTAGTATCCTACAACCACTATTTCGGATGGTACGGCGGAAATACTTCCATGAACGGGCCGTGGTTCGATAACTTCCACGAAAGACATCCGAACATTCCGATCGGCTGCAGCGAGTACGGCTGCGAAGCACTGAACTGGCATACTTCCAATCCGGATCAGGGGGATTACACAGAAGAATATCAGGCATATTACCATGAAGAACTGATCAAACAGCTTTACACCAGAAAATATCTGTGGGCAACCCACGTATGGAATATGTTTGACTTCGGAGCAGATTCCCGCAACGAAGGCGGTGAAAACGGACAGAACCACAAAGGCCTTATCACTTTTGACCGCAAATATAAAAAGGATTCCTTCTACGCTTACAAGGCATGGTTATCCGAGGATCCTTTCGTTCACATCTGCGGCAAGAGATATGTGGACCGTGTAGAAGATGTGACAAAGGTAACCGTCTACTCCAACCAGCCGGAAGTCGAACTGTTTGCAAACGGAGTCAGCCTTGGAAAGCAGACTTCACCGGAACATTTCTTCTATTTTGAAGTTCCGAATAACGGCGGAACAACGCTGACGGCGATTGCAGGGGAATGTAAAGATGAAAGTTTTCTTCGCAAGGTGGAAGTATTCAATGAAGACTACCGTCTGAAAGAAAAGGGGGCCATCCTGAACTGGTTCGATATTACTGCACCGGAGGGATATCTCTCACTGAATGATAAACTGGAGGATATTCTGAAAACCGAAGGCGGAAAAGCGCTCTTTGCCGCTATGATGGAACAGATGGCAGGCGGGCAGCAGGCAGCTTCCATGCTTAATGAAGCTACTATGCAGATGCTCGGAAGCTTTACCCTTCTTCGCATGATCAGCATGGCAGGAATGACCGGCCTGACCGTGACGAAAGAACAGCTTCTGGCTTTAAATGAACAGTTGAATCAGATTAAGAAATAAGAATTCAAAACGTGCCGTGACAAGATTGTATTTCCTGTCACGGCACGTTTTTTGCAAAATCAGGCAGAACAAGATCGGTCAAATTTCATACCTCATCACAAAAACATATTCAACTTTACCGGCATCCTCTTCTTTTTCTCCCACGTCTTCACCATCTGCTCTTTTAGAAACTCAATAAAACCGGATATCTTCCTCGTTTTATCGTAAACAGCAACGCCATGTAATATGTCCTCTTATCTTCACTGTAAAGAATCAGTGGCGGATAATCATGAGTCATAAGATAATAATTCAGAAGCGTTCTTCCCACACGCCCGTTGCCATCGGCAAAGGGATGGATCTCCTCAAAACGTAGATGCAGATAGGAAAATACACAATCATTATATTTCCGAACCTATATAAGACTCCGCACCCTCAACCTTTCTTGCAGTTCCATAGCATCCGTGAAATTCCCATTTCGAATATCCTTCTTCCGAAGCACCACCTCACGCATCTCACCTGTCAAATGAAAATAATTGTCACTGAATATCGCATCCGCATCCTCAAAGTCCAGCTCTACAAACGGTGCAAATACGTCACTTGTCACCTGCAAAATATACGCATCCTCTTTTTCCTGCACCTGCACCTCAATCTCCGGCTTTTTCAAATCCAGATATTTATTAGGCAAAAGTGTCTCCACCTGTTTTACTACATTTCCGTCCTCAAACCGGAAATGCCGTCTCATTTTCTACAAACAGGCTTATAATTTTTTCTTCTTTTACAAAACTTGCCATCATCGGCGCGAAGAAGCGGCGTGCCATGTATTGAAGTGCCTTCCACCTTCCAAAATAATTGATGGAAGACCAGGAGGCAACCGGCCAGTAAAAGGTATCTCCGGCATATTGTTTCATAATCCGGGGAACTACATATTCAAACAGCTTAACATAGTCGGCTTTCAGTTGCTTTGTTTCCCTCTGGAACTCTGCCCAGTGATCCCACGCAGATTCAATCTCATTATTCCCACACCAGAGTCCCAGACACGGATGCAGTTAAAAACATATCTCTGATTAAAAACAATATCATTTTTGCCAAAAAAATCCCCCACAGTGCTATCCACTGTGGGGTTTCATCATCTCAATGATTAATTATGTTTTCTCTTTTTATCATAAATAACAACGCCTGTACCCAATACTCCTGCAAGAGCAATTGTAGTAACCCAAAGAGCTACGTTGCTTTCATCACCAGTCTTCGGTGCTTTTTTAGCTGTATTATCTACTTTAGTCTTTACGTTTGTTTTATCTGTAGTTGCCGGTTTGTTCTGATTATTGTTATCTGCCGGTTTAGCAGGATCTACCGGTGTAACCGGATCTACCGGATCAACCGGATCAACCGGATCTACCGGATCTACCGGGTCGACCGGATCAACTGGATCTACCGGATCTACCGGATCTTCCTTCGGAAGCTTGTCGATCGGTCTTGTTTCTTCTGCATCACATCTGGTGCAGTGTCTCTCTTCTTCGCCCTCTTCTTCCGTTGTAGGCTCTTTCACTACTTCCCACTCTGTCCAGTCATGTCCTAATGGATCAATTACTTCTGTTTCTTTGTGACCGCAGCAGATACATTCTTTCACGCTGGATCCTGGTTCTGTACAGGTCGGTTCTGTAATAACAGGTTCTCCATAGATGCATCTGTGTTTCATGGTAACTGTCACAGTATCAACTTTTTTAAGTACTTCCTGCGGGCATGTATTGATAAAATAATATCTTCCGCCTGCAAGGTTAAGAGCTCCAATGCTTGAAGTAACTGATGTAATCGTCTGACATGGGCACTTCGGAACTAATGAAATGCTGTATCTTCCAGCAACAGCGTCTGTATACTGTACAGATTCAGTAGCAAATAATAAATCATCTACTGTCTTTCCTTCCAGTGTTCCGTCTTCCGGAATATCTGTTACCTTAACATTTACTGTTGTCTGATAGCATCCACCATACAGATTTGCACGGTATGTTGTTACTGTTTTTGAAAGCGTTTCGTCTTTAGCAAGTGCGGTCGTAGAAACGAGTCCGATTGCAAGACAAGTCGTCAGCAACAAGCTGACTAATTTTTTTCTCATATAAATCCTCCTTTTTTTCTGTCCCCTTATTGGAATCATTCATAATATTTTGTAGACTTCTCCACGATTTATATCATCGTATCACAGTGCAATACTATTTGCAACAACTTTTACACTATTATGTAAATTTTGTGAAATTTTACCACTTCGTTTACTGTTTAGACACATAATAATTGCATAATAATTATTTCTGTTTGTACGAATTGTCCGTATTTCCCTCAATGCTTTCCCCTTTCGGAACAAGCTGAATCTGGATGGCTTCCAGTCGGTATGAATAACCTGATGTTCCTGCCGGAAGTCCATTTTTAGTCCATCCCATCCAGCCGAGGTTTTGAGCATGGACACGATAATAAACGTCATAATGTTTAGCCATTTCTCCTGTCAGTCTAATTCTAATCGCTTCCAGGCGCTTGGACTTTCCGGATGTCCCGCTCGTAGCACCATTGGATTTCCATTCGTTCTCGTCTGCAATTTCCCAACCGATATCCTGAATGTGGGTTGTGTACTGAATGCTTCCACTATACTTCTGGTTCTCCAATTTAATCTGGATCGCTTCCAGACGTTTCGATTCGCCGGATGTTCCACTTACAGCACCATTCATTTTCCAGCCCTGTTTCCACCCATAATCCTGAATATGGGTTTGGTAAGATATCGTTTTCATCACATAAGGTTTATCCGTTTTCCCAGGTGCCTGAGCTCCCTTTTGAATCAAAACAATTTCAATCGCTTCGAGGCGTTTACTAAGTCCACTCGTTCCAGCTTCCTCACCATTTTTTGCCCAGTCTAACCATCCATAGTCCTGCGCATGTACACGATAGTAAATATCATATTTCTCTTCCAGCTGTCCTGTCAGCCTTATGCGAATAGCTTCCAATCGTTTGGATTTTCCAGAAGTACCGCTAACCTCTCCATCCTCTTTCCAATCCTCTTCACTTTTATTCTCCCATCCAATATCTTGGATATGGGTTGTGTATTGAATTGATCCATTATATTTAGAATCTGCAATTCGGATCTGAATAGCCTCCAAACGCCTGGATTCTCCCGAGGTTCCGCTGGTTTCACCGTTTATTCTCCATCCCTGTGTCCATCCATAATCCTGAATATGGGTTTGATACTGCACACTTGCTCCAGTAACCGTTACGACACAGGTTGCTGTTTTCCCGCCTACGGACGCTGTAATCTCTGTAGTTCCGGCTTTTCTTCCCGTCACCTTTGCAGTTCCGGCATCACTTTCCACGGTTGCTATATCCTCATTGTTGCTTTTCCAATCAATTTCTTCTGGTTTCTCTGCCGCAGGCTCACAAACAGCTGTTAAAATAATATTTTCACCCGTTTCCAGACTGCATTTTGAATCACTTAGCGAAATACTTTCTGCCGTAAGGACGGGAAGTTCTTCTGTTATCTCATAGCCACATACCGTACAGGTAGCTTTCTGAAGTCCATTTTCTTTATAGGTAGATTCCTTCACCGTCTGCCATTCTCCATAAGAATGCTGACCGGTCGCCGGAACCACCACTTCTTTTATATCCGAAGTAGAACCGACTTCATTTCCATCCGCATTTTTAACCGTCGCAACAGCCACGTAAACATCCTTTCCCGGTTCGCTGCAAGTAGGAAGAATGCTTTGTTCTTCATCCTTTGTCACAACAGCTTCCAGATCCCTGTTCACATCCCCGCATTTACTGCAAGTCACATCCGCCCGGGCCGCAGTGTACCCATTCACTATTCCGTTATCATCAGTGCTCTCTGTCCACGTAAAGGTTCCCTCGTACTGATGCTGGCCAGCTTCACACATAACCGGAATCACATAATCTTCCGAGCTCATAGGATAGGACTGATAAAACTGATCTGTTGCATAGTCTTCATCTCGTGTATGATTCGGGAAATTTGCTTCACACTTCAGGAAATATTTGTACGTCTCTTTTCCCGCATCCCACGTTGTATCCAGATTATAATACAAATCATTCAGCTCTACAATATTCCATCCGTGTGTCTCCGAACTGGTCTTTCCCGGAATCAGACGGTTATCAACTCCAAGTTCCAACGCCATCCGGTAAAACAATACTGCATATCCCTGACATACTGCCTTTCCATCTATCAGAGCACCATAAGCAGAAAACTGGAGTCTATAGTCTTCATCGTTCTTGTGTTCATCATCATACTCGACATGACTGCAAATATAATCATAGATTGCCCTGACTTTCTGATAATCACTCTTATTATACACATTTAGTTCATCCAGGACTTCATGCGTGCGGGCAGTAACTGCCTCTTCTTGTTCTGCGTTCGTATTATAAACGGGTGTAAACACAAAGTTCATTCGACATACATTATCTAATGTCTCTTTGGTTCCTCCGACTTTCACATTCTTAAAACATGCCAGAAGATAATCTCCTTCCGTCGGATTTCCGGTATGTTTGCAGGCAAGCTTTATGATCTCTGTACCAAGACCATTCACATACGCCTCTGCCTCATAATAGACCTTGATTGTTTCCTGTCTTTGCTTCATTCCTTCCCGCAGGATGGCAGCACATTCTTCCTTAGAAGTCAGATATTCTATTTCCTCATTCGCATAGGAAGATATAGAACTATTTCCAGCCTCTTCCTGAAGATCAGATTCCTGATTCTGATTCTCATATAACGGATTCACGTACATTTCAGAAATAATGTCATCCGCATACCGCGTGTTGGAATGATCATTCGCAAATGTAACGAAACTCTGCGTGGAGATCACCGCAATTGCCAGAAGAAATGCTGTAAATCTTTTTATACTTTTATTCATAATAAATCACTCACACTCCCTTTTCATATGATTATTTATGTTATCACATGACCCAAGTTCTTATCAAGTAGCATTGCCAAAAAAGGACTGCTGTTTTCACAGCAGTCCTTTTTGAACTTTAAGCATCATGATAATGTATACTTATCATATTACTATTTCTGTCTGAATGCATTGTTTGTACTTCCCGGAGCAGCTTCTCCCTTCGGTACTAACTGAATCTGAATCGCTTCAAGTCTGTAAGAGTATCCAGCTGTTCCGGCTGCTTGACCATTACTAGCCCATCCCATCCAGCCAAATTCCTGTGCATGTACTCGATAATATACATCGTAATGCTCAGCCATTTCTCCTGTCAGCTTAATTCTGATTGATTCAAGTCTCTTGGATTGTCCGGAAGTTCCGCTCAAAGCTCCATTTTTCTTCCAATCTGCTTCTGTCTTATCTTGCCATCCAATGTCCTGAATATGGGTTGTATAAATGATATCACCTTTATACTGCTGATTTTCAAGATTGATCTTAATCGCTTCTAGTCTCTTAGATTTTCCTGTTGTTCCAGCAATATCACCATTAACCTGTGCTGCCTGCCATCCAATGTCTTGAACATGAGTGCTGTATGATACATTTTTGAATACGTATGCTTTGTTAGTTGATCCAGGTGCTGAATCTCCATCACGAACCAACTTAATCTCAATTGCTTCAAGACGTTTACTCAATCCATAGGTTCCGGCCACCTGATCATCACATGCCCAATCAAGCCATCCATAATCCTGTGCGTGTACACGATAGTAAACATGATAATAATTTGCAATATCGCCAGTCAGTCTGATCTGAATTGCTTCAAGTCTCTTAGACTGTTTAGATGTACCAGCCGTTGCTCCGTCTTTTACATATCCCTGCCATCCAATATCCTGTACATGCGTTCTGTATTCAATGCTTCCTGTGTATGACTCATTGTCTGCCAGTTTGATTTCAATTGCCTCAAGTCTCTTAGACACACCTGAAGTTCCGGCGGTTTCTCCATCAGCTTTGGTTGCCTGCCATCCGAAATCCTGTACGTGAGTTCTGTATTCTACACTTGGTGTAGCCAGAGGAGCAATTTCGTTTGTTTCTTCCTTTCCACACTTAGAGCAAGTTCTCTGTTCTAAACCTTTCTCTGTTTCAGTAGGCTCTTTTACAGTTTTCCATTCAGACCATTCATGACCGGTAGCTGCTTCAGTATAGAAAGGCTGTTCGGTTTCAAACCTTATCGTTTCATTATACTGCACTTCAGCGATATATGTTTTTTGTCCAGGTTTATCACAGGTTGCAGATATCGTACTGCCTTCTTTCAGCCTCACATTTGCTGGAATACCTTTATCACTGAAATCACATCTCTTACAGGTTAAATCCAATGTTGCAGTATAAGGTACTTCAGCATTCATATCCTCTGCCTGATCCCAGTTCCAATTAGTATTATAATCGTGACCTAATGGCTTATCGGTAACAGTTTTTTCATCTTTGTATGTTACTCCTTCATACTTTGCTGTAGCAGTGTATATAGTTGTTCCTGCGACTGTACATGTTGCATTGTTGGTTTGATAGGTAACCTTTACAACATCTTCTTCATTTTCTTGATTTTCAATTTTTACCTTTTCTCCACAAGATGTACATGTAAGTTCCAAAGTTGCACTCTTGTAGTCTTTTGACCATGTCCATACGGCATGTTCTGCATCATCTGAATAAGAATGACCAGTTGCATCTGTTTCAACTTCTTTCGTTTCGGTTACCGGATCAATTCCTTCACCTTTTTCGCCTTTTACTTTCGCCGTTGCTGTGTAAGTTACCTTGCCCGCCTGGTCACAGCTTGCTGCTGTGTTCTCTTTGGTTACTGTTACTTCTACATCGTCACCTTCCAGTTTATGGCTGTTGTCATTCTGGCATGTGAAAACTGCTGTTGCATCCCATTCTCCAGTTTTGTTTCCTGCTTCATCCGTCTTTTCTACCCAGGTGATTGCACCTTTGTAGTTGTGACCTGTCGCCGGAATCTCATCCACTTTCCGATCTTCATCAGTTGTCTCGAAAATATATGGTTCTTCGCCTTCTGCCTTCGTATATACAGCAGTAGCTTTGTAAACAGTCCACCCTGGCTCGTCACAGGTTGCTGCCTGGCTGTTGTCTTTATCCAACGCAACGGAAGCTTCTAATCCTTCAACCGAATCTTCACAAACAGAGCATTTGATATCAACAGTTGCAGTATATGGACTTTCCGACTCTTCACTCCGAGTTTCTACGTCTTCAGTTTCTTCACCTTCTGACTCTTTAACCTCAGACCAATGCCATGTTGCTACATAGTCATGTCTTCCAGCTTTTGTTATTTCGGTTTTCTTAGCAGTAATCTTCTTACCATCTTCACTAGTTCCGGTTGCTACATAACTAATTGTAAGACCTGTATTGCAAGTACCACTTACAGTTTTTCCATTTTCTCCTACTGTAAGTTCAACTTCTTTTTCAAGAGTTGTGTCTATCACTCCATTTGCCGCATTATCTTCAGTCTTCGGATCATATGCATTTGCTCCTAAAGCATCGAGATGTTTATTCTGGCATACTGTACAAGAAGCACTTCCGGTAACTGTTGCAGACATATTATCTGCTGCCCAATTAGCGTCTGCCACTTCATATGTATGACCTGCGATTTCTACTGCATGAAGATAGATTTTGTTTTCTTCTTCATACTCTGCATATCTTTCCTCAAATTCATCTTGAGTTTCCCGATCATTCTTAGTTGGCTCTGTAGGTTCTTCAATTGCAAATCCACAAATAGTGCAGACATAACAATCACCAGTATTCCAAACCTTGTTCTCGCCTTCTCCTGTATACGTATAGTACTGCTCATAAAAATGAACATAATGATGATCGCAAGCTGTACCTTCATTCACAACACGTGTTCCTGCTTCAACAGCACCACACTTCGTACAACGATTTTCTGTATATCCATCACGTCCACAGGTCGGTTCAACAGTTACACTTGCATAAGTATGTTGTTCTGTACAAGGATTTGTCACATCAATCTTATCTACAAATACAGCACTCCACATAAACTCGTCATTATCGTTTATTTCTTTGCTGTAACCCATTTCTTCCATCTTCGACTCTTCAATGTCAAAGTTAGAAGTATATGTGCTGTAATCCGGGTTATAATTGCTCTCTTCAAATGCATATCCGAAATGTTCCGTATCATTTACAGCACTCTTACCGGAAATAAATCCGAGGTTAGTCGCCACAGATACATACATCTCAGGTACAAGCTGCCCACTTTCATTTTTAACATCTTTGATTGTCATTGCTGCAATCGGATGATTTTCGAATGTGAAATCTGCTTCACTCTCATCGCAAACCGAGAATGCCATTCCGCCGAACGCGATTGTGTTATCCCGCTTACCGGATACGGTGTCATATACTTTAACAGTTTCAATCTCACAAGAGCTGAGATCGTAGCTTAAAATGCAATTGCTCAAGTTAAAGTAAATCTTATTATTATACAGAGCACAGGTCATTTTAATAGAAGGATAAATATCACATTCTTCTTTGTACTGTGCAAATAATTCTGTCAGAAGTTCGTTTTCTTCCATATCACCGGAAGCGTTTAGAACTCTTGCAACAGTTGTATCATCATCTTCATTTACTTTATAATTGAACTCAACCAGTGGTGTAAAATCAGAATCTGCTCCTCCTGATTTGTCTTCGCCAGTAATCGAATGATATACAATGCTGTACGTTGGATCGGATCCTTCCATCAGTGCTTCAAAATCAGATTTATTATAATCTCCAGTTCCTTCCGACCCTTCCGATCCTTGTGTGTCTTGCATATTCTTAAATTCCCTCATCATTGCAAGTTGATCAGTAGAGTCATACATATAATAGAACTTAGTTCCATCTGAAAATGCATTCGTTGAAACCCGTGCCATCCACGAATCCTCATAAGATTTATCATGCGCAGCACATTCCTCTTCACCTGAATACAAGGAAGCAATACCATCTTTTGGCATATTACCATCATACATATCTACTGCAGTATCATGGCTGAACATGAAATACATATGATTCATCGTACCATCAATCTCAACACGGTCACGAGACATACACTCTACATAAATATCTGTATAACATGGATCAACATAATACCAGGTTCCGTCAACTTTTACAGCATTCCAAAAATGTACTTCACCGAACAAACTCTCTTCGCCAAACATCGTTGTATTAGCACTGAAAGTGATACGAACCATATCAACAACATAGTTCCTACTGATGTCAAGATTTCCCTCTTCATCGTAATACAGCTCTTTTGCTGTCTTCCAATTTGATGCCACACTCATATCAGTTCCGGCACCATCTTTACCATACTGTTCCGGACTCATGCACTGTAACAGATATGCAAATGCTTTCGCATATCCTGCGCACACTCCATACCCCTCAGCAAGAATACCGATGTGGTTACCTTCCCATGCACCAAGAATACCTTCTGTCAGACCCGTTGCCGCAGCATCGGCATAAATCGGAATAGCTTTGTTTGGCGTCATCATAATCTTATCGCCGTTCTCATCTGTTCCCATCTCTACAATTGCCTGGTTTTGCATAGTATCTTGAGTGATATCTTCCAAAGATGTCTTCTCATCCGGTTTACTCTGGTCTAATGCAACACCGTTTTTCTTTGCGTCATCTATAAACGCATCAGCCTGACTCTTGAGTTCACCAGCAATAGCATCGCCTTGCTCTCCAAAAGCTTCTCGAACAAAAGCATCTGGATCTTTAGAAATTTTATCGGCATTAGTATTCATGAAATCATCAGCTGCATTTTTCGCAGCATCTATCTCATCTTTAGTTGCCTCCTGTTCATCCTTTCCTAAAGTCCGTTGATAAACAATGTTCCAGATAGCGTTTTCATAAAACTGTTGACGAAGATCTGCTACAATTCCATCATATATTTGATCATGAAATGACTGTTTAATCTGATCATAATATACGTTATACATTGCTTCATGGATATCATCATAACGCTCATGCTTCACTTTTTCTTTCGCAACCATAATCGGATTTCCATCATCATCCTGCATGATATATGACATATCGAAAGTAGCATTATGCGCAATCCAGTCATTCAGTACCAACATCTTCTGAGCCATTGTTTCAGCTCCAGAATCCTTTACTTTTTTTATTGCCTCATCACGTTTTTCTATGATAGCATCTTTATAATATTGAATTCCAAACTGATCAGCATAATAGAAGTTCTGAATCATTCCTAGCAAATCGTCATAGCTATAGTCACCATTTCTCACATCATCAACAGGTACCTGTGCAAGTACCAACATTTCCCCCAGAACTCCCAATCCGTCTTCATTATCATCATTATAAGATAAGAAGAATGGCATCTGCACTCCCAGTACATCGGCGTTATCTTCCCACTGTTTCTGATACTCACTCCACAGATACAGTATTGTCTGAATCTGCTCCGGCGTCAAAGCAACTGAATCTCCATCCTCATTCAGGACTGTCATGCCCTGCAGCTCTTCTTCGATGGTGCTCATTACCGGATCGTTTTCATCTACTTCTACAGCATCTTCTTCATCTACAGACACGCTGTGCGGTGTTACACCCGATACATCAATATCTTCCGCATGTACCGTGTACCCTATAAAATTCTCCTCGATCGGAGTAACTGTAGGCTGTTCTTCTTCCTGCTGTGCCTCCGGTTCAGTTGTATCCGGATTCGTCGGTTCCGGCTGCGTTGTTTCTTGTTCTTCGGCCACCGGTTCAGTCGTCTCGCCAGCAGCGTCGGCGGGTTCTTCTGTCTCCGGGCTCTCTGTCGTAACAGCAGTTTCATTTTCTGTATCGTCAGCTGGGGTCGCATATACAGGGAACGAAATCATACTGAACGTCATAGAGACGGAGAGGAGAAGACTCGCTAGTTTCTTCATCCTTTTTTTCATAATTTTCCTTCCTTTATTAATTATTTGTTGAAAAGTTACTACAATCCGTGCTAATGCACTGACTGCACGAACAACTTTTCCCCCGAATATTACGGTCAAAAAGCTGTTCACATTTCACTTTACTGCAAACCTCGCTGACTTGATATTTCATATTGTTACCCCCTCTGGATGCAGTAAACGGCGCAGAAATGCTACTCTAAGATTAGCATGAATTCTACTTGTTTTCAAGCAGAAATATACCCAATTTATTCCACGAAATGTTGTCACATTTTTCAACAAAACTGTACACGAATTTGCCCACTGACATACTATGCATATTTTTCTTTCTTTTCCTTTTTCTGGCTTTCTTCTCCGAATCCGCTTGCCAGAATCTCACTCTTAAGTCCAAGACGATTGGTTTTGAAGTGGAAGAACGGACGCTCCGGCAATTCCGTGATCCGAACCGGCTGCATATGCTTCTCAAGGCATGCCCGGATCTCATCTTCCACATCTTCAACCGAATATCCTTCCTCCAGCATAACGTACAGATACGGAAGATAATATCCACTATGCTTGTTGTCCGGTGCCACCACAAAGAACTCATCATGGATTCCTGCGATATTTGCATCCGCAACCAGATTTTCCATCTGAAGAGTTGCCAGATCACCGCCGCCATAGCG
This sequence comes from bacterium, assembly GCA_022774325.1. Lineage (GTDB taxonomy): Bacteria > Bacillota > Clostridia > Lachnospirales > Lachnospiraceae > Allocoprococcus. Next base: position 22,278 of record JALFNN010000073.1, read on the forward strand.
TGGTGCGGCCCCGCGGGTGAATGCATGCACGCTGCCATCTTCTTCCATGTATCCGATGTCTCCGGTGTGAAGCCAGATTCTGCCATCCGCATGCTTCTGAAGTACATCCGCTGTGGCTTCCTCCGTATCGTAGCCGAGCATAACACCCGGGCCGCATTCACAAATTTCTCCAAGCTGATTATATCCCAGTTCTTCCTGTGTTCCCGGTTTGAAGATGCTGATCATGCTCAGCGGAAGCGGAATACCGACATTACCATTTGCCATTTCCTTATCTGACATAGGAAGAGTCATATTGGAACCGCCTTCACTGCATCCGTATGCAACGGTAAATCGAACATTACAGTTATGGGCATTCAGGAATTTCTGCGCATTCCGGATCTGCTTGTTATTATAGGATTCGCATCCCACTCCCGAAGCAAGCAGATGTGACATATCGTAATCCTCCGGGACACGGCCGTTATACATAAGGATCTCCATGAACATCGGAATGGTCGGCCATGCATTCGGGCGATAACGCATCACTTCCAGATCCACATCGATCGGATCACAGAACGGATCCAGAATCAACAATTTGTTGGATGCCATCGGCATTAATATCATGGACACAACCACCGCTACGAGAGCAGGCGGCAGCGCGGTCACCAGCCAGGTCGGGCGGAACGCATCGGAACCCGCATAGAAATTCATCTGATGAATAGTTCCGATCATGGTATAGGAAGAATGGATTACCTGTTTTGACGGGCCGGTGGAACCACTTGTGTATGCACGAAGCAGAGGACGATTCACATCCATCGGTGCTTCTACCGTTCCGGTATATTCGTTTCCAAGTTCCATAAATTCATCCCAGCTCATAGCGGCCGGTCCATGTGCTTCCTGCCCGGCATAATTATTGTCCAGACATTTCTGAATATAATCCGGCATCTCACTTCGGCTGCAGGAATTGTAAGGATTCACGAGAACCACTTTCTTCGTCTCACTTCCAGCCAGATATGCTTCCAACTCATTCTGCTGGAGAAAATCATGTGCTATGATCGCTTTCGCACCGGATTTGGCAACGGCTTCCACATTTTCTTCCAACGTATTATCTCTGCAAAGCAGGGAGGCACCAATCTTCTCTGCCCCCAGAAGCAGATACACGAATTCCGGAACCGAACGCAGGAATACCGGAATCTGATCATTCTCTCCAAATCCCAATGCACGCAGAGAGCGAGCTGCCGCTTCTGCATTCTCAAATACTTCCCGCCAGAGAATATCCGCTCCGTAATAATGCATCGCCGCGACCTCATCTCCCGGGCAATTCATTTTCAAATATTCATTGACTGTACACTTCGGTACCTCTAATCCACTGATTAACGCTTTCGGATAATATCTCATCCACGGACGATCTACACTTGGTTTCCCAGTCATTTTCTCATTCACATTCATCATAACTAACTCCTTCTCGTATTTTCTGTATTTGCTGCAAAAACTGTTACCAGTGTAGCACAGTGCAAACAGGAACACACGGGAGTCATTTTGACAAAAAATGGAAGCGTGTGATTCATTTCGAATTACACGCTTCCATTTATTCACATCGTGCCATATTATTTCTGATTATTCCATGTTCATGACCATTTCCATTCCGTGCATCATGTGCTTTACATAATCAACAATGGCTTCTTTTTCGTAAATCACAACATTATCTTCATATTCCCAGCACGTTTCAAATGACTGTTCCAGTATTTTCTGCATGTCAAACCGGTTCACTAACATCATATTATTCGGACTTCCCACATTTTTCAGCCGTATACAGGAAATCGTATCCGACAGAAATATACATTGATCATCTGCGAATTCAAAATCAGAAATGAATTTACCATAAACCAGACGGATTTCCAGATTTTCATAATTTTCACACAAAGCCAGCATGTGCTTCATATATTTCATTCTCTGTTCCGCACTCAGATAAACTTTATGATTATAGAAATCCACACTGTGTGCTGTAACCAGATTCGAAAACGCCGTTTCATAAATCATCATCCGGATATGTGATTCTTCCATCACCTTTTTCGCAAGCCGATGCGTGTTTCGAACCACCTCAACGCTCGTCGTCAATTTTCCGGTAAGACTTAATTCTTCCAGAATTTCTTCAAAAAGCTCATCCGGAAGGAAATGCTCCGTCAAATGCCCGATGACCCATCTCAGATTCGGTGACAGGAGATTATGTACATAATCGTGCTGAAGCAAGAGATCACTCATCTGAACTCTTCGGAAAAGGAGACGCTCTTTACTGCAGAATGCCTTCATATTTTTATAAATTGTATTACAATTATCCACTTCTTCACTCAAAGCAACTGAGATGCATCTGTCAGTGTTAATAAGAAGTCCGCTAATTACGAAATCATCCTTCACCGCAAAGATAAGCCGACCTGCCGCTTGTTCGTCGCCGTAGAGTTGGAAATCAACAAACGTGTTATCCGTGAGAAGATGGATCAGGAATAACGTGTCATAAAGATAATCCCATTTTTCCAGCTGTATATTCAGAATCATGGAATAATGCACGTCAGGATATCCTCTGTGATCCGGGATATGCTCATTCTCGATCATCGTAAACTGAATCCGGTATTCATGTTCCACCGCCATCAGATCCATGACCGCCACAACATCCAGCGAATTAACCCTTCGCAGAACCGGGTGATGCATTTTCCCGATGTATTGCGACAGATTCAGTTCCGGGAAAAATAATGTCTTGGGTGCCACATCATTGCCGGTATTCTTCTTCATCTCATTTACATAATTGTATTCCGCCATTATATTATCCAGAATCGCGCTCTTCAGATCCCCAATATTATCCACCTGATAATTATCCATCAGACTTCTTCTCCCTGCTTCGCTGGCATTATTAACAATACACTGACTAATTCCATTCAATATTTTCCTGGATGACTTCTCCGCCGGGATCATGCGCCCGCTCACCCATTTACTGATATAAGATACATCGTACTGCAGTTCCTGAGCCAGTGTATTATTCTTCAGTTCTGCTTCCGTCATCAGATTATTCAATAATTTGCTGAATCGATTCTTTTCTTCCATGCTTTCCTGTCCCTCATTTTCACATGATATATATTCAGAGCCCGGCTGATTTGTTACCTGCATCCGAAGTTATATAATATGAACTTTCACCAAATTCATTAAAAATACATACCTTACTTCTCATTACTATACCATTATTTGAGGAGATTGTAAATTATTGATATCATTTCATCAAAGTTTCATCTTTTTAACCATAATTCCGGAAAGGATCAAGATTCCCACAATTCCTATTCCCAGAAAGATCATGATGCCAATCCCGCCTGTTTCAGGCAGCGAAAAGCCCTTCTGATTCTCCACCGCAACCGTGGAAATACTGGAATCCGTATTAAGTTTTGTCACGAATGATCCATCTGTCGCTGTTATTTCTTTATCATTCACTTTGAGTGTAAATGTGCCTGTTGCAACTTGATTCATTTCGGATGCTGTAATTTCAATTTTGACTGGATTTGCAAGCAGAGTATAGCCTGCAGGTGACTGTGTTTCTTTCAGATAATAGATTCCTTCATCAAGACGGGTGAATTGCAGCTTTCCGTCTTCGTCCGAAGTTGCTGTCCCGATTTTGTTTTCTGCGGACAGATTCTCGTTCGAGTAAAGCTCAAATACGGCTCCTTCCAGGGCAGCAGATGGTTTCGCAAATTTCTCCACCTCGATGCCAAAGCTGTAGACTTTGATTTCAGCCGATTCGGCCTGGGCATCTGTTCCCGGTTTGTTGTGATACTCAAGGACAGCCTGGTTTGAATTTCCTGTGATTCCCATCACTGCCTTGTCATTCACTTTGGCAAAATAAGTCACTTCCACAGCTTTCCCAAGGTTCTGCTTAATATAATCCGGCTGGAACTGTATGCTTAGATCTTCCGCTGTGCCGGTCTTGTTTTCTGCCGTGAATGCATAGGAATCTAATGATGCGCTGATCGGGATCCCGTCTATCTTGATTGTAACAGGGTGTGTGGTATCATTCAGAATTTCCAGTCCGTCGCTCATCGTATCTTTGATTATGAATTTCGGGTTGGTGTAATCTTCTGTATATTCCGGAATCGAAGTTTCGATGACATATTGTACGTAGTCTCCTTCTTTCACACTTCCGTCTTCAGAGTCCGCCAGCTTCTTATCAATGGATATTTCTGCGCTTTTCGGAGCAACTGCCACATCATAGACCCATTTTGTTCCTGCCGCATTGCTCTGGTAATTATCGGTTGAGGGAATTGACACCAGGAATGGCTTTCCTGCCACATAACCGTCCGGCGCTTTCGTCTCTACTATCAGATAATAACCAAGTGCCAGATTCTCAAAGGTATAGGTTCCGTCTGTTTCTGCAGTAATCCCGGAGGCAGTCGGCGTTTGCTCTGCGGCAGCCTGCTCCAGTCGTATCGCAAGTGCATCCAGTTCTGCAGCCGAATAACTGCCGAACAATTCATCAGGCTGAACCGTTTTAAGTACGTCCTGATACGCTGCTACTTTCTCAAATGATGCAAATTCTCCCACTGTACTTCCCGGAATCAAGCTCATGATTTTATAAATGGAGTATCTGGCACCGCCAATCGGAACCGCCTGCCCTGTCTCCTTACTCATTCTCTTGATGACCAGGCTCCCCGTCGTCTGCGTTCCGTCGATGATGGAATTGGCTGTCTCGGCAGCCTTTACCTGCATCGGTATCATCGCCGCCATTTCGGACGCATTCATTCCGGTCAGAGCAAGTGCCATTACCGCAGCCGCCCACTGCATGCTTTTTTTCTTGTATTTCCTTCCTGCCGCTTTGTTTCTTGTCATTTGTTTCATCATTGTTTCTTCTCCTTTTCTTTTATTTTCAAACAACATCCTCACTGATTTGCACGATGAGAACATTGCTTTTTATAGAGTAATGTGCCAATCGTAAGACCCAGCATACCAAGTGACGTGAACAGGAATACACCTGTTCCGCCTGTCATCGGGAGCATAAAATTTCTGCTGTTATAAACGGTAATATAGGCTTCATCATCTCGATCCTGATACAGCTTCGTATAAATCTGCCCCGCTTCATCCGTTCCCAAAAGGCTGTCATCAACCGTCACTTCCATATTTGCCCCTACACGCATAACATCGATTTTGATTGGGTTTTCCCACAGCCGATATCCTTCCGGTGACCGGATTTCCTTCAAATAATAGGTTCCTGCCTTTAAATCAGAAATAATTGCCATGCCATCCGCTCCGCTCACAAAAGGCTCCTCCCTTACCGCATTGGTAAGCGCCGCATCCCGATAGAGCATAAAGGATGCACCTTCCAGTGGCTGTCCATCTGTAGTTTTTTTAGTCAGATACAGATCGAGTTCTTTACACAAATACAGATTTACAAATGTAAACTGCAAGCCCTCTTCCGTCAAAATCCCTTCCTGAACTTTCTGGCCATCTTTCGCCACATATTCAATGGAAAGCTGCGATTCTTCTACTTTATATTCTCCATAATCAAGTCCGGTAAATCTCACCGTCTCGTTAGCCTTGATGGTAAACTTTCCTTCTGCATCGGTCTGCCCGGTCAATTCCGTATCGCCCGAGCTGATTACAAAATCCGCATTTTTCACAGGTTCATAGACAGATTCCTGCTCATTTTCACTGAGTTTCTTCCTATATAAAAGGAAACCGAATTCATCCTGTGCAAATGCTGCTGTTCCTTTCACATTTTCAACCACTTTCGTCACACATAAAGTTCCCGCATTCGAATGCTTCCTATTTATAAAGGGAAGCACCTCCACACCATCAAAAACCATTTTATCTGTATATCCTTCGGAATCTGCAGGCAGCACCTGAACATAGTCCGGATTCGCAATTTCCGAAACATTGTAAATTGTTCCCGGCTCTCCGCCGATAAAAACAGCCGTCTGTCCGTGACACATCAGGAAGCTTCCATCCTTTTCGGTCTGATGAACCAGGTCATCAACAAGTTTTCCATCCACGGTCCGATACAGATAATATGCCGCGTCCGCCCAGACAGTCCGGTCGGCTTTCGTAAGCAGAAACCGGAATTCTTCGGTCGACTCACCGCCTTCTACTTCTTTACTGACTGCAAAAGAAACATTTTTGTTATTAAAATTTACAATCGTTCCGGGCGCAGTGACCGTTCCTTCTAAAGAGGTCTCTTTGGTGCTGTACCATCCGTCTTCCGGCTTCTCGGTAACCAGATAATCTATATCCGTCGGTATCTCCCGAAATACAGCCGTGCATCCGCCTTTTATCTTAAATATGCCCTCCGAATCCGTTACTCCTTTATCCAACAGTTCATCCGTTCTTGAATCATGTATTTCATATTGTTCCAAAGAGAATTTCCGGCCATCTAGCTGTAATTGAAAGGAAAACCAGGGCGTTTCCGGCATTTCATACCCCTCCGGAAAGGAAATACTCTTTTGAATCATCAGATTTGCCGTATCCCGATCACTTTTGGGAATATAAAGATTCACAAAATTCACATATGCTCCGGAAGGCGGCACCGTTCCGACCGCAGCGCTTTCTCCCTGCGGCTGGATCTGAACGTAATCTTCGACCGGCTGCTCTGTCACTTCATACCTGACTCCCGAACCCACATATTCAAACAATGCCGTCTGGCCCGCCTTCAGTGCAAACGTTCCGGAACGGTCCGTCTGAAATCGTTTTCGGTTCCCCAGGATATCCCGATCAAAGATTTCCTCATCCTCTTTATCAAACACTCTATATTCCAACCTTTTCGCCAGTTCTCCATCCAGCTTCAATACAAAGGAAAATTCCTGATCTTCCGGCGGATCATATCCTTCCATGGCGGTTTTCACCTGTTTTTTAAAGTACAGATCCGGTGCCTCATTCCTGCTGTTTTCAAATATCACTCCCGGTATATCTTCTTCGGCCTGTACAAACACAGCCATCATCCCCAGGCAGGAACCGATCAAGATACAGAACATCATTATTTTTACAGTAAGAATTCTTATTCTTTCCATAGTATCCCTACCTTTCCTTTCGGAAAATTCCACGGAGAACCTTCAACAGAATCCTTCGGCCTGTCAATATAGATCGTGGTAAGTCCGGTACAATCATAAAATGCACTTTCCCCAATGGTCTGAATACTGGAAGGCAGATTCAGCTGGCCTTTCAACCCATAGCAGCTGTGAAAAGCCCTTCCCCCTATCGTCTCCAGATGATTTCCTATTTTCAGATCCTCCAGGACTTCACAGGAAGCGAACGCGTAATCTCCGATACTGGTAATCTGATCGGTCAGCCATACCTTTTTCAATCCTTTACAAGCAAAGAAAGTCCGCGTTTCAATCCGTGTGATATCCTCCGGAATAACAACCTCTGTAATTCCATGGCAATTGTTAAACACCCGTTCTCCCATAACTGTACCGCTCCCCGGCATAGCGAGCGTTCCGGTAAATCCCATGCAGGCTCCGAAGGCATCGCTTCCTATCTCTTTTACTGTTTCCGGTATTTTCAGTTCTCCCATAAGAGATCTGCAGCCCGAAAATGCGGATTCGCCTATGGTCACGACACTTTCCGGAATCTCCAGTTCTCCGGTCATATAATTGCATTCCATAAAAGCCCGGTTTCCAACCGACTTAAGTGCCTTCGGCAAAACCAGATCGCTTTCCAGCCCTCTGCAAAGGTAGAATGCGTCATCTCCTATAGTCTTAATCGTATCCGGGAACGTAATTCCGGTAATACTCTTATTTCTGTAAAATGCTTTCTCTCCGATTCCTGCCACAACATACACTTTTCCATCCTTTAAGATCATTTTCGGTATCACAATATCCCCGCTGTTCAGCTTCACCTTCTGACGGGTGGATGCGTCAACCACGCCTTGATTCACCATAGTCTGTGTAAGGATGATTTCCTCGATCTGCCCTTCCGGGATCTCACGGCGGATCAGCATTCGGTTCCTCCCGAGCTTGACCGTATTTTTCTCGGAAGTCCCGCTCAGTTTTCTAAGTACATAGGACGCTTCCCCCTGTTCGGACACGGTCCACAAGGTATCGCCCGGGACTTCCAGCCGGGCATACTGGCCCGCCTTCATCTGTATCTCTCCTTCTGCACCGGTTATTCCTTCACCCTCCACTTTTCCGCTTTTCCTGTCATATATCCGATATGGAATGCCGGCTGCTGCCCGCTCTGCGGCTATGTCTTCCGGTTTTGTCACCGGATTCTTCCGAATCGAGATTACCTGTTTCAGATTCATAACAAAAATCTCATCGGAAGCTCCATCCATTTTCTTCTCTATATCCATAGCGGCATCACAGTTTCCGTTCACGAAAGCGATCGCCCGTTCCGGCTCCGTCATACTGTTCCACACGCCATACCAGCCTTGCTCCCTCAGGTACCTCTTCACTTCCGATCTGCATACGCTTCTGCGCCATACTGCCGGTCATTTCTATGGTTTCTACTTTATTGATAATCGAAGCAAACGCCATCTCACTCAGTTTTCCCTTAACAGGCTGATTTCCCCTGGGTGTATCCTGCCTGATGATCATCCATTTATTGTCCTTCCAGTAACGGATCTGGTGCCGAGATTCTTCCACCTCTTCCAGCGAATATGACACAATATCCTTCATCTGTTTACTGGTCAGGTAAACCAGATCCCACGGTTCTATCGTCAAAGCACCATCCGAAGAATCACTTGCCTTCGACCAGAATATACTCCCGCTGGTGCCATCCGGATGAATGGACTTCACATACTGGCTGGAGGTCGGCCACTGATATGTATTTCCGCCTTTATCCGTCACGCGAAGCACCATCTTCACCGCGTGCTTTTTTACAGATGATGCCTTTGCCTTCACTTCTTCCACATATGTTTTGGAATCATCATCCTTGCCGACATATGTTTTCCCGATCAGAAGCCCTCCGCTTTTTCCGTTCATGATGATAATTTCTGTATCATCTCCCAGCTCACCCTCCCATGGTTTTTGGGAAGGAGGATAGATCTGCGGATAATACACATCTTTCGTCTCTGTAACGGTGATTTCATCACCCCGGAGGCCCGCTTCCTCAAAAATGGCCGTCTGACCGTCCTTCAGTCGGAACTGTCCATTTGCATCCGTCCTGTGATCTCCATCCACCGTCTCGCCCTGCTCCGTAAGAGTATATGGATACTCACTCAGGAGTTCTCCTCTTACCGTCACCGTCATCGTGAATAACCGTTCTTCCAATTCTGCAGCCTGCTGCGAATCCGTCGCATCATAGATCACTTGTTTGGACACCGAGAAGGATCGTTTCCGATAATCATTGGTAATCACCATCTCTTTCTTACTGCTGTAAAGCGGCATAGTAATCTCGTCCGTCCCCGGATTGACTTTCTCGTAAAGCTCCCCGCTTACCGTTTCTTCCACCAGATAGGTCTGTTCCGCCTCCAATCCTTCTATTTTCACCGTTTTTCCGCCGCATACGCAGGTGAAGCTTCCATCCGGGTTCAAGATACCCTCTGCTTTGGTCTCCTCTCCTTCTTCCAGTAATACCCAGTGCTTTCCGGCAACAGGATTTCCTTCTGAATCGGTGATACGAAATGTAAATGCCTGCGTGCATGCATTTACATCCTGATGGGTGATCTGCTTTGTCAGATACAGATTTTTCCACCGATAAATATTGGTAATACTCGCCGAAGCTCCCTGAACCGGCAGAATCCCTTCAACAGTATCCGTTTTGCAGATCCAATCCGCGTCTTTCTCCACACATTCTTTTACTGTATACTTGGTCCCGCAATCTCCGGGAAAGAGCGCAAGAATCTCCCCTGCTTTGATCTGAAATCTTCCATCGCTGTCCGTTTTCCCGATTCCGTTCTGCCCGGACGCTGTAACCTTTTGCGGAATCCCGCCATCCGTCCGCACGCTGTCCACATACCAGAATTCCCGATGGGCATACGGCTCCCCATCTGCCAGGAGCTGGAATGTGAAAATATCTTCCGCTGCCGCATCTCCCTCCGGAACTGCCAGCAATTTCTTCTGCACGTACAATACCGGGCGATAGGTATTTCTCACCTGGACTACCCGTTTTTCTATTCCATCTTCTGAGGTGGTCGCATCCGTCTGTTCAGCTTCCCAAAATGGATTTTCCTCCTCTTCCACCCGAATCTGTGCCACATCTTTCACCCGGAGAAATACCGCCTTTTCTCCTGCCCGAAGTACAAGCTTTCCGTTTGCATCCGTAGCATAGATCCCATTCACCTGTTCCCAGGTGCCATCGTCTTTGGTACGCCAGAGCTGATATTCCTGATTGGCATATTTGGGTGCATCATCCTCGATTCTTGTTAAATAAAATTCAAACTCCTCTGCTTTGACGGCATCCGGTACCTCCTTCACGAACTGCTTTTCAATTTCCAGAATTCCGCTGCCTCCCAGAGACACTTTCACGGAATTTCCGCTAACGGTATATACACTCTCTGCTCCATTCATCCCCGTCACAGAGTAGAAAACCGGATTATTATATGCATAAATAGCCCCGTTTTCTGTATTTTCAGGTGCTTTCATCTTGATCTGAAATGTCGCCGATTCCATCGAATCGAGTATGAACGCGTCGCCATTTCTTTTATCGCTGATATCCACCGCAACCGCACGTACCTCATCCGCTGTCTTTCCAAGTGACTGCCACTCTTCCTCTGAGTACCATCCATTCGCCGTCGTCAGAACTTCCCCGGGAGACTGTTTCTCTTCGGGCAGCACCGCTTCCCGATCTTCATTGTAATAAACGACCGGTGCAATATCCTGATTTTGTAATCCCTCCAAAACGACTTCCCGAAAGCTCCCGTACCACCAGGAATCTTCAAAATCGATCTCTTCCGGCACTCCTCGTCTGTCGGATGCAGCATGTTCCAGTCTGTCGAAAATCACAATATTTCTCATCGGCTGTGCAGAGGTATTGGTAACCGTTATGTCATAGGTATAGCCGCCCGAAGGTGATACTCTCGCGCTTTTCAGGTACACCCCGAAACGGTCCTCATCCGCGCGGACCAGCTTCTGGATAGCCGACTGGGATGCCAGAGCGATGTCTTCCGTTGCAAGTGTTCTTGCGTAAAGCACATTGCGGATATTGGTGATCCCGTCCTGATTGATGTCGCTTCCCAGACTTTTATAATCCTCCTCAAATCCTTCCGGCACGATGATTCCGTCATCGCAGGCCACTTCGCTTTGCGTTCCCAGAAGCGGCTTTGTATCCTCCTGCCCCGGCATAAAAGCGCAGATATTTGCTTCCGACTGACTGACCTGCTCATCTTTCCAGTCATAATACGCCTGAAAGCTGACGCCCCAGCCTTCCATCCAGTAAGTATACTGATTAGAATTTCTTGTCATCACAGAGGAATCCGTTCCTTGATATGTCAAATGAAAGATTACCATCGTTCTCCCGGTTCCCTTATAATTTTCAATCACATCTCTCTCGGAATCCATTTCCACTTCCACCTGTGTGGTATCCCAGCTTTGTGGTGTATTGTACACACCGGAATAACTCAGATTCTTGAGACGCCCAGCGATCACTTCTCCGGAAGGATCAAATCTCATCCCATATGGAAGAAGATCATAAAATACCAGATGCTTTCTTCCGGGACTCTTCACGCCATTTTGTTTCAAATATACTGCATCCTCATTGGATTCTACCAGGTAGCCATCATGTGCGGTCAGGCAATATTCCACCTGCGCCCTGCCGTTTACCACATCGTTTGTCGTCTTTGCCGTCTTATAAGCTGCCGCATGCATCTGCATTTTGGAAAGCTTAATTGCCGCATCGTCCTGCATCGTCAACTGTCCGCCATCGTGCAGCACCTCGGCGCCGGAACTGTTTTTCAGAATAATCTGGTCCGGATCTGCTGCAAGAAGTTCCTCCATCACCGGGGAATCATAGCGTAGCCGAAGTTGCACATATATTTCGCATGTCGTCTGATAATTGATGCTTTGGTGTACCGCCTTGACTTTCCATGGTTTTCTCGCAAGCTGCGCCTCTGTAAAAGAATAAGTCATCTCTCCTTCTTCATTCCAACCGACATCTGCGATATGCTCCCATTCCCCGTTTCCCCGCGGATCCGTGTCTGCAAAGACCGCATAAACAGCCAGCTTCTGGTCCACATCCTCATTCTGTTCCGGCTGTTCAAAATCATTTTCCCACACATCATATCCCCGGTCTTTCTGTATGATCTTAACTTCCGAGAAGTAATAATCTTCTCCCGTCATTGCTCTGGCATTTTTTTCGGAAGACAGATAAGCGCAGACGGTATCGTCAAAGGTGCTGACCGTATAGCTGCTTCCCTCCCGATATGTTCCCATCTCGCTTCCGGAAAGCTCATGTGTGTAACCATACCCGCGGCATATACTTTTTGTCGAAAATGGAAATGCTCCTTTATCTTCCTGATTCGCCTTTGCATACCGGAATACTTCCAGCCAGCTCTCCCATGTCTGATCCTGCTCTTTATTCACATTCAGAATATCGCCCGGATAGATCCACTCATATTCTTTGTAAGTCCATGAGGCCGATCCTGTCTTTTTCTGTTCTGGATCTTTTCCGTCTATCGGCATCAGTATCATCGCCGCCTCGTTGTTCAGCACCGTCCCATCCGTGACTGCCTCTGCCGGATATGCCGTCACTACATAGAGACTTCCGGACCAGGAATCCTGCCTGCCCGACGCCCGTATTTCTACCGTGCCGGCCGAATAATCAATCGGACTTACCACGGTAAATCCCCGCTTTACTTTAATACCGACAATACTCCCTGCCGTCTGGTCCGCAGTCTTCGGTGTTTCTTCCATTTTGAGTGTAAATGGCTGTGTACCATTTCCATTTGCTTTTACTTCCCAGACTACATATTTGTAATTTTCAAAATGTTCCTCGTATTCTTCCGGAAGCTTTCCCGAAAGAAATGCTTCTGCCTGCTTTTTTGTATAAAGTCCGGGCGTATAGCTCTGACCGCTTACATACGTTGTTTTCGTCACACTGCCAAGTGATGCATAGGTGTCCACACGCCCCGTAAGCGGCTTCAGTTCAGCCGTCTCTGTGTCATTTTCTGTAGTCACCTGAATCCTGGGTGTCAGCGACCATTCTGTCATGTCAACAATGTTCATGACAGCCAGGTTCTTATACAATACTTGAAATGCCGCATTTGACCCGGAACACATCTCTTTATAATTGAAAAATACCAGTTCATCCTCTTCTTCATAGTAATTAAACGGCGTATTCTTCCCATCTGTCGGATTCTCCGGTGTTCCCGCCGGCACGGCAATATCTGCCGGAAGAATTTCCGTGCCGTCCCGATAGGTGAGCAACACTTTTGGAATCCGGATCTCTACGCTTCCTTCCCCCAGATCCTGATTTGTATGGAACTCCATCTGATATTTCAACGTAAAATCCTGCGTCTTCTTCGTATCGTAGAGGGACGTTTCATTCACATAATACACATCCAGTGTCCAATTTGCCGTATTATCTTCTGCGGACAGTATTCTTGGAACAGCCTGCGCAAGAATAAACACCGCAAAAAGAGCTACCGTCACTTTTTTCCAGATTGATTTTGTTTCCCGCATTTTTTTACCTTTCTCCTCCTTCTCTTTCTTGCTCTGACTGCATCTTCCTTTTTTCCGCAAAAACGTATTATTAGAATCAAAAGCCATACAATCAGTACAATGGACAGGCAAAGCCACCCGTATTCCCGGATCCACCTCTCCATCTCGATTGTCCCGGTGCTTTCTCCTGTGATTTTCTCAAAAGGAACTCTCTTCCCATGAACATACATCCGATGCGTATTCATTCCATACGGTGTGCAAGTGACCAGTGTTGCCAGATCCTCCCCTTTACGGATTGCCAGGGGCCCTGTTTCATCCGGTCTTACCGTTTCTATTTCCGTAATCTGATAAGCCAGGATCTTTTGAAACACATGAATGTAAAAGAGATCGCCTGTTTCCAGTTGATCCAGATCCGTAAACATCTTTTTGCTGGGTAGTCCCCGGTGTGCGGATATCACCGTATGTGTGTCCGTTCCGCCTACCGGAAGAGAACTCCCCTCCAGGTGACCTGCTCCTTTCTGGAGTGCATTTTCAGAAGTGCCATGATAAATGGGCAGTGTGACCTGTATTTGAGGTATCTCGATCCACCCCATAATCCCTTCTTTTCCCGCGTTTAAAAGTTCCTCATATTCTCGATGGTTCTGAGATGTATTTCCAAAAGGATCTTCCAGCCTCTCTTCCGTTCCCGAGCCAAGGAAACAGTTGTACCTCTCAGCTCTCTCCAATTGTTCCTGCCACATGTTCCGGTCCATTTTTTCAATGGTCTCTTCATACTCTGTCACAGCCTTTCCCTGAACACGGCCGTTATATATACGCGCCAGATAAGGGTAATCCATAATAGCAATACAGCTAAGATAGAAGAAAACAAATACCATCAAAGATACTTTTCTTTTCAACTTTTTTGTTTCCTTTCTACTAAAATAATTAAAATACACAGCATACCCACGGATAACGACACATAGATCACCGCTTCAGATGAATCCCCTGTTTCGATCGGAAGGACATGTGTCTGAATCTGCATTTCCGGCAGCGGCGTTTTATCCTGTTCCAGGCGTTCCGCTTTGGGCGAAACCTTCAGGTCATATTCCCATTTCTCACTCGTTCCATACGGCAGGAACACCAGAAACGGCGCGACATTTCCATAATCGGCAGGGTCTTTCTGCCTGACAAGATAAGCCCCCTGTTCCAGATCGACGATGGCAAGCACCCCGTTTTCTCCGGATTCCATCTCTGCAACCAGTGTGTCCTCATTCAACACACCGGTCAGCTTCGCGGCTGCCTCTTCCTGTTCCTCCGCCAGACGGATCCGCTTCAGATTGATCCCCGTTTTCCGGTACCTGTCCAGCAATCGAAAATGAAGGGATGTCTCTGCCTCAACCGTTCCGACTTGATAAATGTCGAAGACAGTATGTTCCGGCCTTGTTCCCAGATCCTTCAATTCGATTGTCAGGCTACACCGGGCATCTGAATGATAGCTATCCTGTTCTCCGGCGCGTACCGTAACCGTCTGCAACAGCAGAGTCAGTAGGAAGAAGAAAGCCAGACCTTTCGACAAAATCTGTCTTTTTCTTTTACGAATCATTCGCACTCTCCTTTGTTTTGATATGCACTTTAAAGCAATATCCTGTTAAAATATTAAAGTGGTATTCATTCGATACAGAATGAACGATATGATATTTGAGACAGAAAAGATTCTGTCCTTAGATGGCGCACAAAAAAGTGCGCCATGAAAGATATTGTATAAATATAATTTTGATAAATGGAATCAATTGATATAATAATAAAACTGAATCTGTTCAGAAATCGTGCAGCCATTTACACGAAACGAATCTGAGAATGTTTTCTGAGATTGCATTTACAATATCACATAACTTTTGAAAATTCAAGCATTATTTTTCAAAATTTTCTTCCAGCCATTTTCGCAAATCTTCAAATACATCCATATAATCCGTTTCATTCAGGATTTCATGACGATCGTTCTCATATAATTTTAATTCTACATTCTGAGCCCCGGCCTTTAGACAGGACTCGTACACCTTCCGGACACCTTTTCCGAAATTTCCCACCGGGTCATCGCTTCCCGCGACAAAGAAAAGCGGCAGATCTTTCGGGATTTTCTGAATGTTCTTTTTACGCTGAACAAACTGAATCGTCCGGAACAACTGATAGAATCCGTTCAGTGTAAATGTGAACGTACACCACGGATTTTCCCGATAAGCATCAACGATTTTTTCATCCTTTGTCAGCCAGTCCTGCGGCGTCCGGGCAGGTTCAAACTTTTTGTTATTTCCAGAAAATGCAAGCTGGTCAACAAGCTTACTCCGGTACTCCCATCCTTTGCATGCTGCCATCGCTCTGCAAAGAAGTTTCGCCAGAACCAGAACCGGTTCCGGCTGTGCCCCGGTTCCCATTACGATCACTCCGGAAAGACCTTCCCCATGCAGCATCATATACTGTCGGATCAAAAATGATCCCATGCTGTGTCCCAACATAAAATAGGGAGTATTCGGATATTGCTTTTCCATGTATAAGCGCAATTTATGAATATCTTTTATTACACATTCATTTCCATCCGGCTGTTTAAAGAAACCATGCTTCTCATCAGAAATTACCGATTCTCCGTGTCCCAGATGGTCATTTCCGACTACGCAGATTCCGTATTCATTCAGATACTCTGCGAATCGCTCATAGCGGCCGATGTATTCCACCATCCCGTGACTGATCTGAAGAACCGCTCTGACTTCTCCTTCCGGTATCCACAGAATCGCATGGATTCTCGTCTCGCCATCCGCCGAAGTATAGTATAAATTCCTTTTCATCCGTTTTTTCTCCCCTTCCACCGCTTATTTTTTGTTTGCAGTTGCAACCACAGGTACTCCTGTTCCGGCTGCATTTTCGAGAATCACCTGGCCAATCTGAACCGGTCTTGCGATTACAAGCTGTTTCAATTCCCGGACACAGTCCATGATCTTCTCCTTCGGAATATCCTCCTTCGTCTTTACCGGAACTACACCGCCTCCGCTTAAACGCACTGTCGTCGTCACAATTCTGGTCGGATTCGTCACTTCTTTCCTTGCATAAATATCCCCACGTTTACAGGTATTTCCGGAAACACTTATTACATTGCAGCCTTCCATCTCTACCTGAAGCTCACAGCCCATGGGACATCCGATACAAGTCAATACCTTCTTCTCCATATTTCCGCTCACCTCAATCCTGCTTTTCACCGCACTCCAAAACAATCCTGATCTTCTCAGGCCGGCTGGCCCCTTCTAATTGTTCCTTCTCTAAAATAACCTCTTCCGTCTCTCCAGAAGTCACAATTTGTTTTCTTTTATGCGCAATCCGTTTCTCATCCAAATACACACTGATGTAGCAATTGCGGTATACATTTCCCACCCGGAAACGTACTTTCAGATTCCCCCGCATGCGTTCCGGCAAGATTTCTGCCGGAACCGTATAACGAATTCCGCCTTCCACCTCGATCGCAATTCCACGTTTTCCTGCTTTGTCAAGCTGGCCCAGGATATAATCTGCTGCACATTCTCCCGCACATTTTGCTTCTTCTGACACAAAATCCACCAGATCGTGCACATGCAGTACATTCCCACAGGCAAACACCCCTGGAATGCTGGTCTCAAGACTTTCGTCAACAACGGGACCGTTCGTAACCGGATTCATCCGGACACCCATTCCCTGCGACAGTTCATTTTCCGGAATCAGACCACAGGACAAAAGCAATGTATCACAGCAGTATTCTTCCTCCGTTCCCGGTATCGGTCTTCCGTTTTCGTCCACTTCCGCAAGCGTAACACCTTCCAGTCTTTGTTTCCCCCTGATGTCGATCACCGTATGGCAAAGCTTCAGAGGAATTCCATAATCCTCCAGGCACTGAACGATATTCCGCTTTAGGCCGCCGGAATATGGCATCAGCTCTGCCACTACCTGAACATGGGCTCCCTCCAGTGTCATTCTGCGCGCCATAATAAGCCCTATATCCCCGGAACCTAAAATCACAACTTCTTTTCCGGGAAGATATCCTTCCATATTAACCAGCCTCTGCGCTGTTCCGGCTGTATAGATTCCCTGCGGTCGGTACCCAGGAATGTTCAGAGCCCCTCGCGGCCGCTCCCGGCATCCCATGGCAAGAATAATCGATTTAGCCTGGATATCCTGCATCCCTTCCGTGCGACTTAAAACCGTCACTTTTTTCTCCGACGTGATGTTCAGCACCATGGAATTCGTCTGACACACAATCCCCAACTCCTGCACCTGACGGATAAAACGATCTGCATATTCCGGGCCTGTAAGCTCTTCCTTAAAGGTATGCAGGCCAAACCCATTATGAATGCACTGATTCAAAATACCACCCAGACGTTCGTCCCGTTCAATCACAAGGATATCATTGATTCCTTTTTTCTTTGCCGCCACAGCCGCCGCCAGTCCTGCCGGTCCGCCTCCGATAATAACCAGATCACAGCTTCTCATCTTGCATCCCTCCTTCCGGTTTTCCGTATATCCTTCAGTTCCAGATGAAGTTCTTCCGCAAGAAGCTCCATATTCTTAGGCGTGCAGAATCCAGCCTGACACCGTCCCATACCTGCACGCGTTCTCCGCTTGATGCCATCCAGCGTCGTCGCTCCCAGAGGGCGGTGGATCGCGTCAAGGATTTCTCCCATTGTAACACCCTCACATCTGCAAACGATCTGGCCATATGCCGGATTTTCTTGAATCAGACCATTCTGTTCTTCTCTTGAAAGCTCCGAAATGCGAGTAATTCTCTTTCTATGTTCACAAAATTCTTTCTTTTCGCACAATTCTGTGAGCCCTGCCATAATATCGCGAACATAAACACCTATCGCAGGTACACTGGAAAGTCCCGGCGATTCTATGCCTGCCACATCGATAAATCCTTTTGCGTCTTTCACTTCCTGAATGATAAAATCACCGTCGTCTTCATGTGCCCTAAGTCCTGCAAACGAAGTGATAATTTGCCGTTTCGGGATATTTTTAACGGATTTTGTACACTTTTTCATAACTTCTTCAAGTCCATCGGATGTTGTTTCGGTTCCTTCTTTATCCGTAATATCGGCGGCTGTAGGCCCGATCAACAGATTCCCATGCACAGTCGGCGTCACGAGCACTCCTTTTCCTTTTGGAGTCGGGATCTGGAAAATCGTACGTTCAACCAAATTGCCCGCGTTTTTATCCAGCAGACAATACTCCCCTCTGCGTGGAGTAATATGGATTTTTTCCCTGCTGACCATGTTGTGAAATATGTCCGCATACACTCCAGCCGCATTGATCAGGAATCGTGTTTCGAACATTCCTTTATCGGTCAGAACACGAAATCCATTCTCCATTTTCTCGATTTGCTTCACCTCTGTCTCCAGATGAAACTGAACTCCATTTTGCACTGCATTTTCTGCATAGGCGAGATTCATTTCAAATGGACATACGATTCCACTGGAGGGGATATGAATCGCTGCATATACGGTATCGGCCAAATTCGGCTCCAGAAGAAGCGCCTGACTGCGGCTCAGCATCTCCATTCCCTCAACTCCATTCTTTTTACCACGCTCCATCAGCTCCTCGAGTACCGCCATCTCTTCCTTGCTCTGACACACGACCATAGCCCCGTTGCGCCGGAAAGGAAAATCCAGTTTCTCCGCCATCTCATCCATCATCTGATTTCCCAGCACATTCAGCTTCGCCTTCAGTGTTCCCGGTTTCGCATCAAATCCCCCATGCACGATACCACTGTTGGCTTTGCTGGTGCCTTCACATACATCACTTTCCTTCTCCAGTACACAAATATCCAGTTCATATCTGGAGAGCTCTCTTGCCACTGCACATCCCGATACACCGGCTCCGATAATGATGACATCTTTCATTTCCGATCATCCTCCTTAGGCAAATCCCTGTCCGTGTTACCCGGTTGCTCCAGGCATCTCCAATCAACCGGCAAAATTTATACCTTAATTCTATCACGAAACTTTTCCCGGTACAATAAAAAGCAACTCAAGAAGGTCCTTGATCTGCTTTAAAGGGGTGGCTATGTCCCCTTCCCACATTCCCCCCTATACATACTGTCGCGTCAACCTTTTAATCTCTTCTTTCATCATTTCCACAACATCATCCGGTCCAACCACTTTCACTCCTTCTCCAAGCGAAATAATCCACCCGAGGAATTGCCCGCTGACATAGACTTTCACATTCACTGTAAAACGCTCCTCATCCACCGGGACAAGCATCACATCTTTCCCGAACCTGTCAATGATAACTCCCGCCAGCGCATTATCTACCAGAAGTTTGACCTGACATTCTTTTCCTCCAAACATTCCAAAACTCTTCTTAGCATATTCAGCCATGTCCAGTTTCTTAAAATGTTCTTTTCCTTCTCTGGCCTCATCACACATCTGGATATGCAGCATCTTATCTACACGGTAATGCTTGATCTTCCGGGCCTCCGAATCATATCCGACCAGATAATAATTATCATCATGCCACGAAAGTCCCCATGGGCTGATAAGATAATAAGCTCCGTCATGGCGCAGTTCCATCTGTTTCTTTACATTCCACTGAAAATATTGGAAACGGATCTTTTTATTCTCTGAAATCGCATTATGGATTGCGTCGACCGTATAATAAATGCTCTCGTTCATGGTCTTGATTCGCCCGGATACATATACTTGGCGCTGCAGCTTCATTGCATCATATTTGCTGACCAGTTTTTCCAGCTTCTTGATCAATGCATTCGATTTTCGTTCTGTGATGAATCTGGAAGACTGGATCGCATCCACCAGAAGCTTCAGTTCCGGTAGTTCAAAAGGACGGTCAATCACGTGATAATGGTACCGGTTGCCCACCGGCTCTCCTGCAACCTCAATACCGAACTTTTCCAGATCTTTCAAATCCGAATAAACGCTCTTTCTGTCTGCGGTGATATCATACTCTCTTAACGCATCCAGAAGTTCCGGCATTGTGATATAGTGATTTTCATCCGTCCTCTCCAGCATGATCTGTGCAACCCGGTATAATTTAAATTTCTGATTCGTTCCCTTTGGCATATCAATCTTTTCTCCTCGCATCAAGACCAGATATTTGTAATGTCTGATATCATATTATCATTCTCCACAAACAAGTTCAATGCAAGACCTGCAACTTTGTTACTATCTGACCGGTGCAAGCAGCACCTTTCCGGTTCCGCGGTACACATTTACCAACCCTTCTCCCGATGCTGCCGATCCGAGTAAACTTTTCCCGGAGCGCTCCACGGTAAATTCCAGACTGCCACTCCATGCAATAGCAAAGTTCCCGTCTACTTTCAAAACATCCTTATCCAGCGTAACTTCCACCAACTCTTCTTTCGGGCAGGGTGATTCGAGACAGACGATTCCGTTTCCCTGAATACCCAGATTGAATAATCCTTCATTTCCGGCAGCTGCGGAAGACAGATTCGACCTCATCACTGCTTTGTGTTTTAATGAGGATTCACATGCAAGAAAGAGTCCGTCATCCAGCACAACCGAACCATTCCATTTGCTTAAATCCAACAGCAAAATATGTTGATACGTCGGTTCAAGCACCAATGTTCCGTCTCCGGTATATTCCGGTTTGATTGCCGATTCTCCTGTCACGGAACCGCGCACTGCTTTTCCGAACAGATCGCCGACGCCTTTGATTCCCGTTGTGGCCTTTACATTCCCGACCATCCACTGCATCGCGCCTGCCTGAACCGTCACATTCGATTTGGAGACATCACAGACAACCTGCCTTTTTCGAACATTCATCTGGCTCGCATAAAATGCTTCCATTGCCGTTTCCGGCATAACACTTAAGTCGCGCTGGTACTCAACCACTGAAAATGCTCCCAAAGAATCAATTACCTTCACATCATCGTTTTCCATAAAATTTTTAATCTGATACATTTTTCATTCTCCTTTTATTAGTTTTTAGACTTAAAAATAACTTTTAGCAGTACGTTTTTCCTATAAACGCTTCGGCGCAAACAGTGAAATCACACCCACGATCAACAACACCGGAAATGCAATTTTAATCAGGCCGACTGCCACAAGGCCGGTTAAAAATAACGGAAGCAGCACAACACTGGCTATGATTTTTGAAATTCCCCATGCTGCTTTCACCGCAAAAACAAGTATTTTTCCAAATATCAAAAACATGAAAATTGTAAATATGAATGTTAACATCGTTCTTCATCCTCCTCTTCTGCGATTCTTTTCCCATGGAATTTTGAATTCTCTTCCAGTCCAAGTATCTTACTGTAATCTTTCTGTTCGTGTATTCTCTCAATCATAAGGCACATCCTGACTCTCTGTTCTATACTCATCTTCCTATTCTCCTTTCCGCCAGATTATGCCAATATTATACTTGAATCCTTCCTTCAAATAAACAAAATCATTTGCGAATTAGTATCATCTATTTCTCCTTTTTTGAGGTGATATAAAGTAAATCTTAAGAATAAATAAATTCCCTTCGTTGTCAATATCATATATAATATTTTCAGGATCAGATTAATTAGGGGGATTTTATTATGGGAAGAAAATCAACAAAAGAAATTAAAAATATTTATCAGATCAGCCGGGAAAATATGGAATATTCCCGGGAAGCAGCAGCCGAGAAACTTGGCTTCATTTCTTCTGACCGTATTGAAAAAATCGAAAATGAACGGACACTGCCGCATCCGGAAGAGGTACTTGCGATGGCAGACTGCTACAAAAATCCTTCTTTATGCAACTATTTCTGCTCTCATGAATGCCCGATTGGAATCGAGTATGTACCTGAGATTCATGCAAAAGAACTCTCCCAGATTACCCTGGAGATGCTAGCCACATTGAATCGGCTGTCACACGCGAAGGAACGTCTTATTGAAATAACAGTAGACGGCGAACTTACGGAAGATGAACTGCCTGATTTTCTTAGAATCAAAGATGAATTGTCGAAAATGGCTCTTGCCATCGATTCCCTGAATCTGTGGCTGGATCACACCATTGCTTCCGGGAAGATTGACAAACAAGTACTGGAAGAAATCATTCACAGAAAATAATTTTGCTCATAACGCAAGAGCCTGGCAAACAGCCAGACTCTCAGCAAAATAGATTCAAATTGTTACATATTCTGTCATCCTTCTTACATTAGTTCAACCATCTGTCCAGTGTTCTGGCAAGCGATTTGAGATCAAGCGGTTTGGCAATATGCTCATTCATACCAACCGTTTTGGCCGCCTGTACGTCCTCCGCAAATGCATTTGCCGTCATGGCAACGATTGGTACCTGTCTGCAGTAATTCCGATCCATGGAGCGGATCGCTCTGGTAGCATCATACCCGTTCATCCGCGGCATCTGGATATCCATAAAGATGATATCGTAATAACCGTCCTTACATGATGCCATTCTGTCAACGGCCTCCGTACCGTCAGCCACATGCTCGATTGCGAGCCCCGTTGTTCCCAGGATGACTGTTGCAATTTCTGCGTTCAGTTCATTATCTTCTACCAGCAACGCGCGGCGGCCTGTCAGATCCATATTTTTCAGATCAACAAACGGTATATTCGGTTCTTGTGCTTTCTCGTCTCCTACAAGAGTATTGAACGTTTTTGTCAGTCTGGAGCGGAACAGCGGCTTACTGATAAATGCATTTGCACCGGCCGCTCTGGCCTCCTGCTCAATATCCGACCAGTCATAGGCAGAGATGATTATGATCGGCACGTCATTTCCCACGGCTTTCCGTATTGCTCTTGTCGTTGCAACCCCGTCCATATCCGGCATCTTCCAGTCAATAATGCAGGCAAAATAATCCCGCTTCTGGTTATGGTGAAGCACAATATGATCAACAGCCTCGGCCCCTGTAGACACACCCTCGGCTTTCATCCCCATATCATTCAGCATGCCGCGGCAGGACTCGAGACTTAATTCATCATCATTCGCCACAAGTACATCCAGATCAACAAATTTGTCATACTGTACATCCGAGCCTTCCTGAAGCCTGAGGTACATCGTCACCGTAAAGCGCGAACCGACTCCCGGCTTACTTTCAACCTTGATATCTCCTCCCATCATGCGGACAATATTCCGGCTGATCGGCATGCCAAGACCGGTCCCCTGTATTTTATTTACGCATCCATCTTCTGCTCGGGTGAACGGTTCAAAAATCTTCTCCATGAATTCTTCACTCATCCCCATTCCGTTATCTTCAAAAACGAATTCATAGCAGCCGATTTCCGCCTGGTTCGAAGGTTTTTCAGAAATAGAGAGCCGGATCTTTCCGCCATCCGGTGTGAATTTTACCGCATTTCCCATCAGATTGGTGAACACCTTCTGGATGCGGAGGCTGTCACCGATTACCTCTTCATGGATCACACCGGAAATGTTGACAGAAAGCTCATGATGGTGCTCTGCGATTTGTGAACTGGTCATAGAGAGCAGATTATCCACCAGGTCGGAAAGTTTAAACTCTTCCTCGATCAGATCCACTTTTCCTGACTCGATTTTACTCATATCCAGAACTTCGTTGATCAGGCTGAGCAGATATTTGCTCGCCTGAGTAATTTTCTGAAGGCTATCCTGAACCCGCTCTTTATCATCAATATGCGACGCGGCAATTGCCGTCATTCCGATAATGCCGTTCATAGGTGTGCGGATATCATGGGACATATTGGACAGAAAATCCGTCTTAGCCTTATTTGCCGCTTCTGCCGCATCAAATGCTGCCTGCAGTGCCATTTCCTGCTGGCGCTCCTTCTTGATCAGATCATCTACATTTCTGGTACCGACTACTGCGACGAAACCACCGTCTTTTTTCTCTACAAACGCAACCCTTGCCTGCAGATATATGGTTCCGTCATCTGTATGTTTTTCATAAGTCAAAGAGTAGTCTTTGCCGTCTGCACGAATATGATCCAACGACAGTTTTTCGATAAATTCACCGCGGCTTTCTTCCGAAACAAGTTCCTCTGCGTAACTGCGCAATCCTTTTGACCAACAGCCATTATGCTTACAAAAATGCTCCGCAATAGCACGGCCGTCTTCATCCTGTGCGCGGTAAGTGGTCACGGTATCCGTTTCCGGATCAACAAGAAGAACAGAATAGTACTCTGAGCCAATTCCCTCTATAATCTCACTTTGTGTCTCCAAAGTTTTGATATGTTTTCTTTCTTCTTCCACGATCGAATCGACATTTCGGAATCCCAGAATAATCCAGCTTTCCGATGTGTGCCCAGAAATAGATCCGGATAAAGACCGCCTGGAAATAATGGGTGCCGCTTTCATCATAATTTACACGATAATTGCATACATACTCATCACTTTCTTCCAGAGCGCGAAGCACATTCTGAACAGAGACGGCATCTTTCAATTTTTTCTTATCCTCGTCCACAACATATTTGGAAATATAGTAATCCCAGGTCGTATTGTAGGAATGTCTTGAGACGCGCTTATCCTTGGGAATAAGATTTCCGTTCTTTTTGAGAGTCGTGGCACTGTCTTCTTCAAAATTGATCAGTGTAACGTCCGGATACTCTTTGCTCAGTGCATTGGCAATCTCCATTTCATCCTTCAGTGTCTCGTTGGTTCTCTCAACGGCTGTAAGCGCATCCTCAATCTTCTTCTGCTGGGCGAGCTCTTTCTTTTTCTCTTCGTCAATATTTTTAAACGCAACGGCAAATTCTTTTCGCTCTCTGAGCGGTTTTACGATCTGGCACTGAAAATACTGCATTTCACTATTCCGAAAGACTCTGTAATTAAAATAATAAGCCTGTTTATCTTCCAGAAGCGTGCTCACACCGGCCACCGTACGGACATCGTCAAATAGATGCCGGTCTTCTTCAAAGACGTCATTGTCGATATAAGCGCTGAGATTCCGGTCATAATTTCCCGCTGCAAACTTCGTGCCGTAGCGGTCACTCATCGTCTGCCCCATACGATAGCAGACGGCTTCTCCGGTATTCATATTGATTGCATATACATTTTCATAGGAGACAGCCAGCGCCTGAATCAGATTATCCTGGATTCCCATCGTTGCTTTTTCGGCAGTGATATTCCGAAATGTACAGATCACTTTTTTATTTCTTCCGTCTGCATTTTTCTCGACCGGAATAAATGCGCATCTGATCCATCCTCCGGATACAGAAATATACTCCTGAATAATGATTGTTTTTTCCCCCAACCTCGCGTCAAGCGTATTCAGATTCGTAAAAATCCGCATGTTCGGTCGGGATTCTTCCGAAACCTGCGTTTTGACTATCCTTTTCAGGCATTCCCGTGCATTTCCCTTTTTGCTGTAAACATGGTGCGAACTGTCGACCGAGATAAGTTCCTGGTAAGAGTTCTCTTCTATATCAATATAATAAAGTGCCAAGAAAATACTGCTCAGGGAACCGATAATGGCCGTGTGCTGCTTCTCGTTTTGAAGAAGAACGGTAAGCTCCTCATTGGTCTCCTGAAGTTTCTTTTTGGCCTCCAGTTCCTGAAGCTTAGCCCCATGAATGGACTGCGTGGCAAAAAAACATGTGTCAACCTGCCCTCGGGATCCCGATTTCCTTCAATAAAGGAGCACTGTCCCCAGCTTGCCGCCGATCCCCCGGCTTCCGCAGAAGGGAAAATGGTACTTCGATATTGTTTCGATATGATCCGGGTGTTTTTGAGCCGTTCCTCCAAAGTGGAAAGATCTACAAATACCTGTAACTCATCCGTGCAGTCAGGAGTCACCATATGATGGGAAAAATAATTCAGCCGTTCCTGTGCATCACCGGATGCTCCGATGTGCGTACGTACATCAGATACCGATGAGAGCTCTGTAAAATAATTCTTTGTAAGATCAATATAATATACCGATGTATAAATTTCACTCAATGACTGGATGATCTTCATCCGTTCTTCTAATGCTTTATTAGAATCTTCCAGTCGTTTGTTCGCAATCTCAATACAGCAAGTCGATGAAATAACAGATAGAAGCAGAAGATGTCCGGTATTCCGTTTGGGATTATCTACTCCGAAAAAGCCTATGATCTCGCCATCCACCACAAGAGGCGAAACCCCTGCACTGTCGATCCCTCTTAGTTCAAGGATCTGGTATGTCTCTGATCCAAAGACAAACTCTTCATCCTGTGCCGAAACAAAAAATTCTCCTCTTTCTTTAACCAGCCTGAACCAGCCTTCCACCATGTCGGCAGGGATATTCTGAAGCGCATTTCTTTTGGCCGCGACTCCCTCACGGCACCATTCATACGTGTTGTTGACTGCCGTCTTCTGAACATTCCATTCCAGAATATAGGCACGGTCCGCATCATAGTATCTGCCTGCATCAGCAAGAATATTCTGAATCGTTTGTCCACCCTTTTCTTTATTTGCGTAATCATGCAGGAAATGCTTGATTGCCTGCTCCTGATTTAACAGATTTTGTGAAAGCTCGTTCATGATACACCCCCGGGAATTGGTATACTTTGTCTGATTTCAATTATACATTTCCCACAAAGCTCTATCAAGACGAAATTCCACAATACGTTTCTTTTTTTATCGTTGCAAGATGAATCATTACTTTACATCTTCTCGCATCTTCATTTCTGATTCCTCCTTTGATCTGCTCTGGAATCATTTTACAGCCTCCTCGTAAGAGGAGCGTCAAGCAGGGAAAAAGATATTTATGCTCACCTTTGATCCGAAATCGCCACCTTAATAAATTCATCCATACTTTTTGTGAAGTATTTATTCTTACGATAATAGAAATAAACGTTTCTTTCTGCAGATGGATCATCAATCTTATAATAAACAATTCCGGGACTTGGCGGCATACATTTTACTACCGTATCGCTAAGAATCGCATTTCCCATTCCTTTCTCCGTCAAATGATACACGGTCATTAACTGATTCAGTTTCAGCGCTACTTTGGGATTAATTTCCGCTCTTTTACAAATAGCTTCAACCCTCTCTCTTGTATCATTATGCGCTCTCAACATTACAAAAGGCTCATCAGCAAACAACTTTAACGGCACACCCTGAATTTCCTTTTTTGTATGTACATTATTTTGTATATCTTCCGCTGTCAGTTTCCACTGCTTTGCCTCCTGATTACTATGGTGACCAGAAGGAACTGCCAAAACAAGATGTTCCTTCATAAAATATTTTTTTTCATAAATGTCCTCATTCATCGGATAATTATCAATAATCATATCCAGTTCTCCGGAAAATAGCTTTTCTTCCAAAATCGGCGTGCTTCCTTCAAACAGGCTCACCTTCACGTTCGGATACTTTTCCTGAAATTTCAGAATAGCTGTTGAAACAACAAAAGCTGAAAAAAGATACGTCCCGCCTATTGCCAGATGTCCCACCTTAAGTTCATTCAGATCTTCCACATAATTTGCAAATTGTTCTTCGAGATTCATTAATTGTTCTGCTGTCTTAATATACTGTTTTCCACATTCTGTAAGCTGAATCGGATTGGTACTTCTCTCAAATAACGGCATTCCTATTTTTTGTTCCACCTTTTTCACTGTAGCACTTAATGACGGTTGGGAAATATAAAGATCCTTTGCCGCTTTTGAAAAGCTTCCCTCTTTATAAATTTTATAAATATATCTCATATTGCTAAACATAACGTATTCCTCAGCTATTCACTTTGATAACGATTTGAAAACGGACGAACCCGATCAGTTTCGTCCGTTTTCTATATAAGTGTAACCTATAATAATTATAACACCTGCATACCTCAAAAAACACCTTTAATTTCTAGCTACGCCACTTTTTATTGCAGCTTCTTTTACTGCTCTGGCAACCGTATCCTTGACTCTGGGATCAAATGCTGCAGGTAATATATATTCTGCATTTAGTTCCTCATCACTTACCAGACCTGCAATTGCATAGGCAGCAGCCACCTTCATTTCATCATTGATGTCGCTTGCCTGTACATCCAGTGCACCGCGGAAAATTCCCGGGAAACAAAGTACGTTATTTACCTGATTCGGATAATCGGATCTTCCGGTTGAGACAACTGCTGCCCCTGCGGCTATTGCCTCCTCCGGCAGTATCTCCGGTGTTGGATTTGCGCAGGCAAAAATCACCGGTTTATCTGCCATACTGCGAACCATATCAGCTGTCAGTGTTCCAGGTGCCGATACACCGATAAACACATCCGCTCCTTTAATCACCTCTTCCAGAGAGCCTTTCTCGTGATTAAAATTAGTAATCTTTGCCATTTCTTCTTTTATTGGATTAAGCTCTTCTCTTCCCTCATAAATAGCGCCTTTTCTATCCGTCATAATCACATTTTTCAGTCCCATAGACATCAAAAGTTTAATAATCGCAATTCCTGCGGCTCCAGCACCTGAAGTAACAATCTTTACGTCTTTTAATTCTTTTCCAACTACCTTAAGTGCATTAATGATTCCGGCAAGTGTGACGACTGCTGTTCCGTGCTGATCATCATGGAAAATTGGAATATCACAAGTTTCCTTCAACTTTTTTTCTATTTCAAAGCATCTTGGTGAAGAAATATCTTCCAGATTAATTCCTCCAAAACTTCCTGCCAGCAAACGAACCGTATTTACAATCTCATCTACATTCTTACTGCGCACACAAAGTGGAATTGCATCCACATCACCAAACGCTTTAAACAGTACACATTTGCCTTCCATAACCGGCATTCCTGCTTCAGGTCCAATATCTCCCAGTCCCAGCACAGCCGTTCCATCAGTCACAACGGCCACAGTATTCCAACGTCTTGTTAATGCATAGCTCTTTTTTACATCCTTCTGAATCTCCAGACACGGTTCAGCCACTCCCGGAGTATAAGCCAGACTTAAGGCTTCTTTGGAATCCACTGCCGCACGGCATGTCATTTCAATTTTCCCTCTCAAATCATAATGCATTTCTAATGATTCTTTTGCGTAATCCATTTATCTCACCTCATACCATTTTCTCAGGATTTACTTTCTCATCATATTCACTGCTATTCATATAACCAAGTTCAATCACAGCCTCTTTTAAAGATTTATTTTCCTTATAAGCTTTTTTCGCAGCAGCGGCTGCATACTCATATCCAATCTCCGGGCTCAGACAAGTCACCAACATCAGTGAATTGTCCAGATTCTCCCGAATCTTATTCTCGTTCGCTTTCAAGCCGCTCAGACAGTTCTTATTAAAAGAGTCCATAGCATCACTCAGAAGGCGCACAGATTGCAACATATTATACGCAAGCAACGGCATAAATACATTTAATTCAAAATTTCCCTGAGATGCGGCAAAACCGACAGTTGCATCATTTCCCATCACCTGTACTGCAACCATAGTAACTGCTTCACACTGGGTAGGGTTAACTTTACCGGGCATAATAGAACTTCCGGGCTCATTTTCCGGGATACTGATTTCCCCAATACCACATCTCGGACCGCTGGCAAGCCAACGTATATCATTGGCAATTTTCATCAGATTGGCCGCCAGTGCTTTCAGTGCGCCATGCGTAAATACGTATGCATCTTTTGATGTCAATGCATGAAATTTATTCTCTGATGCACGGAATCCCTCACCCAAATAATCTGAGATATTCAAGGCGCATTCTACTCCAAAGCTTTTCGGACAATTAATCCCTGTTCCAACCGCAGTACCGCCGACAGCAAGATAACGCAGATGTTCCACGGACTCTTCTAACATCTTCCGGTTTTCTTCCAGCATCCCTCTCCATCCACTGATTTCCTGTGAGAAACGAAGAGGAACTGCATCCTGCAAATGTGTTCTCCCGATCTTGATGATATGCTGATTCCTTTCCTCCAGAGATTTCATAGTTTCTATCATTTTGTCCAACGCCGGATACAAATTCCGTCGGATAGACATAAATGCGGCAATATTCATTGCTGTCGGAAAAGTATCATTTGAACTCTGAGACATATTTACATGGTCATTGGCATGTAGCTTTATATCAGGGTAATTCTTTGCAGCAATGTGAGTAATCACTTCATTTACATTCATGTTGCTCTGCGTTCCGCTCCCCGTCTGCCAGACTTTCAATGGGAATTCTTCTTCATACTCTCCGTTAAGAATCCGGTCACAACTATCCACAATAGCATTCATCTGTTCCTTTGTTATTTTTCCAAAACGATTATTTGCCTTTGCAGCTGAACGTTTTAATATTACTAATGCTTCTATGATTTCATGCGGCATTTTTTCGGTACCGATTTCAAAATTCTGAAAGCTTCTCTGAGTCTGTGCCCCCCAAAAATGTTCTGCCGGAACTTTCACCTCTCCCATGGTATCATGTTCCATACGATATTCGCTCATGACTTTTCTACCTTGCTCTTTCTATTCACTTTCTTTGCCGCGCATCAACAGATCTTTTCCAGGTATTCCAGGTTCAGTCATCTGCCGCGGTTCTAAGATATAATCGAATTCTTCCTCTGACAAAAGTTTTTCTTCAACAACAAGCTTGCGTACTGAATCACCGGTACTTATTGCTTTCTTAGCGATATCAGCGGCTTTCTGATATCCAACATGAGGACAAATTGCTGTTATAATTCCAACACTGTTTTCAACAAGATAGCGGCAACGATCTTCATTGGCCGTAATACCAGAAATACAGTTATCCACAAATGTCTGTACCGCATAAGCAAGTGTATCAATAGATTGGAACATACAGTAAAAAATAATCGGCTCAAACGCATTCAGTTCTAATTGTCCTGCTTCTGCTGCCATAGTGATTGTAACATCGTTTCCAATAATATTGAACGCTACCTGATTGACCACCTCAGGGATAACAGGATTTACTTTTCCCGGCATAATGGAAGAACCATTTTGTTTAGCAGGCAGATTAATCTCTCCAAAACCGGCTCTTGGTCCTGAAGACATCAGTCGAAGATCATTCGCAATCTTAGACAGAGTAACTGCACAGGCCTTGATTGCACCAGATACTGAAACAAACGGATCCAGATTCTGTGTAGAATCCACCAGATCAAATGCCTGAACAAAATTCATGCCGGACACTTCTACCAGATTCGGTACGATTCTCTTCAAATAATTCTCATCTGCATTGATACCGGTTCCAACGGCTGTTCCTCCCATATTCACGGAACGCATCTCATCCATCGCCTTGTCCATACGATTGATATCCCTGAGAATCGCAACAGAATATGCATGAAACTCTTGTCCAAGACGTATCGGAACAGCATCCTGCATCTGTGTACGTCCCATCTTAATCACATGGTCAAATTCTTTAGATTTTTCAGAAAGTGCGGTGTGAAGACGAAGTAATTCCTTTTTCAGATTATCTAAAAGCCTAAGAGAAGTCATTTTTCCGGCTGTTGGAATTACATCGTTAGTAGACTGACCACAATTTACATGATCATTCGGATTTACAATTGTATAGTCACCCTTTTGTCCGCCAAGGATTTCAATAGAACGATTGGCAATTACTTCGTTGGCGTTCATGTTCAAAGAAGTCCCCGCACCTCCCTGAATCGGATCTACGATAAAATCGTCACGAAACTTTCCTTCTAGAATCTCGTCACATGCCTGTACGATCGCACTTGCAATTTTCTTATCCAGAATTCCAATTTCGCAATTTGTAATTGCTGAAGCTTTCTTAATATAAGCCAGACTGTTTATAATTTCCGGATGCATGTTAAGACCTGTAATACGGAAATTTTCCGCCGCCCGGAGTGACTGGACACCATAGTATACATTTTCCGGTACGTTCTTTGTACCAATAGAATCTTTTTCCACACGATAAGCATTTTCTGCCATGATTTTCTCCTCCAAAGTCTTTTGTTATACTTTCTGCAAGGGCGCCACTTACAGTCTGTTTCTCAATTCGTCTATATTATATCCCGGGCATCTTGCACAATCAAATACATAAATTTTTATAAAAAATATAATTCTAAAACTATATCTCCGACAATAGCGGTTCACTCCTATCCTAAAACACTTTTCTTTCTGTTCCATTCGCCAATAACTTCATTTACCGTACTTACCGTTACAAATGCAGCCGGATCTGCCTGCTGAAGAAATGCCAACAACTTACTATACTCATTCTTCTCAAGAATTGTCACAATTTCCATATTTTTGCAATGGACAGGCTGGATCAGGGCATCTGTATAGGTGTGTGTTGTAAGGTCATAAAAAGCATTCAAATGCATGCTGTAGACCCCTCTGATGGAATTTCCAGGTGAGCAATAATATTCAGCGGAAGAGAAAGATGGTGTACTGAAATAAGTGCAGGTCGAACCATCGGCAGCCAGAAAGCGGTATTTGCCATCGCTCAAAGTACTTGGGAGCAATCCCATGGCAGATGAATTAAAATGTTTGAACACAGCTTCCAAGGCAGCCGGTTTCAGCTTTTGACGCTACTGGTTAAGAGCGGAAGAAGTAGGCATGGAAGAAGCGTCCAATCCCCAAAAGTCAAGCATTTCCACTTTGGTGGAGGAAGAGCCTTGCGAAACGAGAAAAGAAATAAGTTTTTGAGATGAGATCTTTCGATTCCTTTGAAAATCGATATCCGGATGAAGGGAATAATCCGAAATATCAGAACAAATATGTTCTACAGCTAACTCAAACAGATCTTTGATTTTTTGATGGCTAACCATTTAAGATACACGACGCTAACTAAATGACATTGCTTCATCATATAATAACAATCCTTTACTCCTGCAGTCTCATATGCAGAATGCATTGCAAGCTGAGGTAAGCCTATATCAATTGCATTCATTGATACCTGTGACATTGCGATATTGCCCAGTGTACTTCCCCCTTCCATGTCAGAGCGATTTGCAAAGAACTGAATTGGTATATTTACTTTTTTGCAAATATCACGGAAAATAGCAATGCTGACACCATCGCTCGTATACTTCTGTCCTGCATGGGACTTCACGACAATTCCTTCATTCATATACACACAATTATTTTTATCAGTCTTATCCGGATGGTTCGGATGTACTGCATGTGCATTGTCACAACTTAACATAAAACTGGAGGCAACGGCTCTGTAATAATCCTCTTCCTCTTTTCCAAGTGCCAGATTCTCTAGTAGATATGGGGATTACTCCCCATACCCCTATACCAAACCGTACGTGCGCTATTAACGCATACGGCTTTTCACTCTATATTTCATACTCTATCTGTAAAACAAACTCACCTTAATACTTGGTTCGAGTAACGGAAATGTCCTGAGTAAGCCATTTAAACAACAGCCATTTCGTCTGCATAAGAAAATTCTTTACTTCCCTTGTATTATCTGTCACTCCGTAATACTGATAGTGCCCTCTCAATTTCGCATTGAC
The DNA here is from genome assembly GCA_022774325.1 of bacterium. Classification (GTDB taxonomy): domain Bacteria; phylum Bacillota; class Clostridia; order Lachnospirales; family Lachnospiraceae; genus Allocoprococcus. Next base: position 56,088 of record JALFNN010000073.1, read on the forward strand.
TGTTTTAAATATCAGTTCTAATGGCATTGTCCTATGACTTCTTATCCAGTCTTTCATTGCTTTAATTTTACTGCGCAATTTCTTCTTACTGGTCTTTACCCTACAACGGTAAAACTGTTTCTTTCCGTCCATTCCGCAATAAAACGTGAAACCAAGGAAGTCAAAGGTATCTGGTTTTCTTTCCCCTCTTGCTTTTCGGTTTTGCCTGGCAAACCTTCCAAATCCCAAGATTTTTGTCTTTTCCTCCGCAAGCTCCAGTCCATATTTCCTAAAGCGTTCTTCCAGTCTCTGCTTGAATACCTGTGCTTCATGTTGATTCTGAAAACAGCAGACAAAGTCGTCACAATAGCGAATCAAATAACATTCGCCTTTACATTGTCTCTTTACGATTACATCAAACCAGTTATCCAGTACATAATGCAGATATATATTTGCGCTTCTGCGCTCTGGAAAGCTGGTTATGACACACGTGCAGCTCTGATTGGCCCTGGCGTTCACGCTTCACATGGTATGGAACGCACACATATAAATGGGCTTAGAAACACGCTCAAATTAATGGCTGCATATTTAGACTTAATTTAAAGACATATCCGAGACATAATTTGACCCTCTTTAAAAAACGGAGTCCATCTCCCCTCTTCTGTGGGAATCCGGACTCCGTTTTTCTATTCTATTTTTTACCACCTCAAAAGCCGCATCACTGAATCAGTTCCAACTTATTTTATTTCCATGATTCATATACAGAATCCCCTATTTATGTACAAGGTATGAAAGAATTTGATATACATAAGAAAGAAAATCTGAAATCATACAATGACTTTGCCTATAAGATAATACAAATCAAGTCGATAACCCTTGCATTTTTTACTAGGATTATCGACTTTTTGAAATCTCCTAACTGTCGAAAATGGATTATTAGTTTTACTACTATTTTCTCTGTTAAGATAAACAAATTCTCTTATTCGACCTCGATCAACTCATATTCTCTTGTACCATATCCCAGTGCAGTCGCAGCCTCAATTGTATGGATCCCATTACGGCTCTCTATCCGCTCCAGGAAATGTGCCTTGCCGGGGTCATCGCAGGCATACACCAGATCAATGCAGGCCTGATCCACTGCGATAGGATCTGTCGATACCAGAATACCAATATCGTTCAGACACGGATCTTCCGCCACCGCACAACAGTCACAGTCCACACTCATGTTCTTCATAACGTTTACATAGATCATATTTCCCTTAAAATAATCTACTACAGATCCTGCCGCCTCTGCCATGGACTCCAGAAACGAATCATGATCTGAGGTCCAGATATTCTCCGGCACACCGGCTCCATGGATATATGCCTTACCATAGGAAGAAGCCACTCCGATCGATAATTGCTTTAATGCGCCGCCATAGCCTCCCATCGGATGCCCCTTAAAGTGAGACAGAACCAGCATCGAATCATAATGAACTATAGTTTAGCACGAAACAGATATTACATAAAGCACATTATTAATCTTCTGCTTTTCGTCCTGCCTGCATATCGATTCTTCTTGCTACTTCTTCTAGATTCATCTCCTGTTCTTTCGCGATTCGGGCTATGTCCTCGTACTCGTACTTTTCCCGCGTCACGCCATATCCCGAAGCCACCTTTTTTCGCACTTCTCCAAATTCTGTATCTACTTTCCGGATTGTCCGGGAAAGCTTATATCGCCGACTGACATTTTCACGAACCCCGAGTGTCGTCGTATTCCGGAAGAATAATCGAAGCATGGTTTCTTTATCTTCCTCCCGACACATGACAGTAAGTAGAACACCCGGACGGGATTTTTTCATTTGAACCGGTATCGTATATACATCCAGAGCCCCCGCTTCGAAAAACTGCTCCTGCGCGAAGCCGATCGCCTCTGCTGTGATATCATCCAGATTACACTGCAGCTCTACGATCGTATCCCCTGTTTCTTCGGTTTCTCCCAATAAAGCACGCACACAATTGACCGTATCGAAGTCCTTTTTACCCATTCCGTAACCAATCGCAGCTGTTTTCATAACCGGCATCTCTCCGAACCCGGTAGCAAAATGCTTAAGAAGTGCCGCGCCGGTAGGTGTACAAAGCTCTCCTCTTATACTGCCGCCGTAAATGGGTACATTCCTCAGAATATATGCCGTTGCCGGCGCAGGAACCGGAAGAATTCCGTGGGCACACCTGACATGACCGCTTCCTACGTGAACCGGGGAGACAATGACCTTCTCTGGGGCGAGCTTATCCATGAGCAGACATACTGCAGTGATATCCGCAATGGCATCCATCGTGCCAACTTCATGAAAATGGATTTCCTTCACGGGGACGCCATGTACGTGACTCTCCGCTTCTGCAATCAGAGAAAATACTGCAAGAATATCCGCCTTTACCTTTTCTGATAGCGGAAGGTCCTGTACAATATGCCCGATCTCATGCATTCCGCTGTGGTGATGGTGAGAATGAACATGGTGATGAACGTGAGCCTGTTCGTGGGAAGTATCATGAATATGGCCGTGCTCATGGATATGATTATGGTCATGGTCATGTGTATGTTCGCAGTTATGGTCATGTGCGTGTTCATGCACATGATCATGCATATCTTCAGATTCTTCTGTTCCGTTCACCTTGACGGTAACCTGCATCCCCTGGATTCCGCACTTTGCAATCTTCTCACCGGAAACAGTCACTCCCGGAATTTCCAGTCCGTTCAATTCACGGAGAAACTCTTCCTTATCGGGCAGCAGTTCCAAAAGCGCCGCTGTCAGCATGTCCCCGGCAGCTCCCATACCGCAATCTAAATATAAAGTCTTCATATTATTTTACCTCCATATGATTGATCCTGCTTGCCAGATATCCTGCTCCAAATCCATTGTCAATGTTAACCACCGACACTCCGCTGGCACAGGAATTCAGCATTGATAATAATGTGGATAATCCACCGAATGACGCTCCATATCCTACACTGGTAGGCACCGCGATCACCGGACAATCAACCAACCCTCCGATTACGCTGGCAAGTGCGCCTTCCATACCGGCAACAGCAATAACGACACTGGCGCTCATAATATCATCCAGATGTGCCAGCAGCCGGTGAAGACCGGCAACGCCCACATCATACAGGCGCGTAACCTTATTCCCATAAACTTCTGCTGTCAGGGCCGCTTCCTCTGCAACCGGGATATCACTTGTCCCACCCGTTGCGACAACAATTTTCCCGATTCCATTTGGCGCGGGCATACTTCCGATCAACCCGATTCTGGCATCTTTATGATAATCCATTTCATACACAGCGGAAATCTGTTCCGCTGATTCCTCGGAAAGCCGGGTGAGCAGAATCGTTTGCTGCCCATTCTTTTTCATTTGTTCCACAATTCCGATCATCTGCTCTGCCGTCTTTCCTGCACCGAAAATGACTTCTGCCACTCCCTGCCGGATCGCGCGGTGAGAATCGACCTTCGCATACCCGATATCCTCAAAAGGTGCCTTTTTCAGAAAGAGCAGCGCTTCTTCTACTGTCATTTCACCTTTTTGAACCGCTTCCAGAATTGCTTTGGTATCATTTCTCATGCCCTCACCTCCAAGTCCAGCAATACGGAAGAATAATGTTTTTTCAATTCCTTTGTAATCGTTTCACGGTTTTCGATCACTTTTGGGATTTGCCGAGAAGGAACCTGAATCTTTGCCACATCTCCCATCCGGCGAACCCGAAAATCTGTAAACCCAAGAGAGAAAAGAAATTTTTCTGCTTCTTCAGTTGCTTCTAATTTTTCTTTTGAGATTCTTTCTCCTGTCGGAATCCGTGTTGCGAGGCAGGCATAAGCGGGTTTATCCCAGGTAAACAGGCCAGCCTCACGAGAAAGCTGCCGTATCTCATCTTTTGTGAGACCGCACTCCCGTAATGGAGACAATACAGATAACTCCCGAAGTGCCCGCATACCGGGGCGATCCCCCGCGTCATCGGACGCATTCGTTCCGTCAAGAATCGTCGTAAATCCATCTTTTTCCGCTGCCTTTTGTATCTCTTCAAAAATAATACGTTTGCAGTGATAGCACCGGTCGTCCGGATTTGACACAACAGCCTCGGATGACAGTACATCAGGCGTTAAAACCTGCATGGGAATATTCAACTCTTTGACAAGCCGAATCGCATCATCCAGTTCAAACTGCGGCTGAAATGCAGTTTTTACATAATATGCTTTTACCTCCGCTTTGCATTGACTTGCAGCATATAACAGGTAGGCAGAATCAACGCCACCCGAAAAAGCAACAGCGGCCTTGGGATGCTGTTCAAAAAATAAAAAAAGGTTCATACTTATCCCTCACAAAATATTATTTTTTCTTATTCAAGGATGCCTTCACAACACCTTTCGGGTCTTTGATCAATAATATTACCAGCCAAATAATCAGGCCAAGCGCAACCACCGCCAGGCCGAGGAAAAAATCATTGAGCATATCCAGTGGTGCCGGTGCAAAAAACTCTGCACCTGCTTCCAGGTACTCAAACACAGCATCCACCATCCACATCAGAGAGGCTCCCCAATATAAGTAACACAGAATATGTAATTTCATTTCGTTCTTCGGCGCTCCCCTATACCAGAGAATCGTACTGATGATGGCAGCGAAAATACAAGTAAGCAGTGTCATCCTATACCTCCTTGAGTTCAGCAGCCTCAATAGCTGGCCGCTTTACGATATGGTCAGCAGCCACCACGATTCCAACCCAGATCACAGTGATCCACACTGCCATGGTACCACCTACAAGCGCCATTTCATGCAGCATCTCTGCCGTATCTGCCGGATTATTCATCGCTGTCAGAAATGGGAAAAACGGAACGATCTCTCCGTGCCAAAAATGCTCAAACGCCAGTAATACAGAACCTCCCCAAAGAAGATTTGTAAGCCATTTTAGTTTTCTTGTAAATGGAATTTTTACTTCTGTTGTGCTTTGCTGTACATCCGCCTCCTGTACCTCTTTCTCCTTAGATTCCAATGCTTTTCCTGCTATTGTTGTAATAACCGCTTCTGTAACAGGGACAATAAAACATGCCATAATATTTACCTCCTGAAAAATGATTTTGTCTACAGCCACATCCGAACTCAGCAAAAAAAGATATACAATCACTCTTCTGAGCGGTCATATACCTTCTTATGTATATCGTCATCGTCTGTATTTATAAATTAAATTAAAACGCTTCAGCGCTTATGCCGGACTTCCTGTCCAGACATTATCATTTTAAATAGAATTTACCCCAAAGTCAAGCCGACAACAGCAACGATTTTCTCCCGGTCGTCTCTACATTTTCCTGATCTCACTTATCACGCCCTCAATCAATTTTCCCAACGCAAGATCGGAAACACCCACAATGAAATTATCACAATGATTGACAGGGATCAGCAGCCGTCTGGCATTACTCTGTCCAACAGCCAGTGCCATCGCCGGAGTAATCTCGCCATATAATGAATCTGCAATTACGATTCCAACCGGGCCGACGATCATATCCGCTCTGCGGCATCCGACGATTACGGCATTCTCTCCGGTGGCCGCATGATCCGCCCCTGCCTTCAGCATCGCTGTTGTAGCAGCGCTGTTCGTGCCAACAGCAGTGATCTCCATCTCAGGCATATTCTGTTTAATCGCGGCTACTACCTGCTTCCCGATTCCGCCGCCTTGTGCATCAATAACAAGAATGTTCATATCCGATTCCTTCTTCAATAAAATGTTCTAATAATCACTTTATCGTATGCGGAAAAAAATGTCAATTTCAAAAAGCGCCACACTTTTCACGTGCGGCGCTTCTTATGATTATCGTTACTAATTTGAAATAAATTTCAAGAATTGTTGGATTCTTTCATTTTCAGGATGATCGATGATTTCTTCCGGAGTTCCGTCTGCTGCAATCTGCCCACCATCCATGAATAAAACTCTGGTTGCAACTTCACGTGCAAACCCAATCTCATGCGTAACCAGAATCATAGTAGTTCCTTCTTCCGCAAGTGATTTGATTGTATTCAGAACTTCACCCACCAATTCAGGATCCAGTGCCGAGGTTGGTTCATCAAATAATAATACATTCGGGTTTACTGCCAGCGCTCTTGCAATCCCCACTCTCTGCTGTTGTCCTCCGGAAAGTTTGGAAGGATAAAAATCCTTTCTTTCAAGCATTCCTACTTTGGCAAGCAGCTCAAGCGCTGTTTTTTCTGCTTCTTCTTTTGATTTTTTCTGAACTACAACAAGTGCTTCCATTACATTTTCAATAGCTGTCTTATTTTTAAATAAGTTATATCCCTGAAATACCATTGAAGAATGTTTACGGAGTTCGATCACATCTTTTTTCGTGTGATTTTCAGCATCGATCCGAATGTCCCCAATCTCAATGATTCCTTTGGTAGGAACCGTAAGATAATTAAGGCATCTCAGCAATGTGGATTTTCCGGTTCCCGAAGGTCCCAGAATTGCAATTACTTCATTTTTATTGATTGTAAGATTGATATCCTTCAGAACCTTCGTATCCGAATCAAATTCTTTATACAGATGTTCAATCTTAACCATTGGCTTTTCTGTTCCCATACTTTTCTCAATCTTCCTGTTTTATATTATTTCTGAATCAACTGTGTCATATCAGCAAACATCCATTTTTCTGTGATCTTTGCTACTGTTCCGTCATCAAGCATTTCCTGAAGGACTTTATTCAACTCGTCGCAGAGCTCTTTTCCTTCATCTGTTTTCTGGATAAAGTATGCTACGTTATTTGCTGTAAGATCCTCATCCAGGAAACGGAATTTGATGGTGTCATTATAGTGCATAAAGTTATTTACATTTGTTGTAGTATTTGCATATGCATCAACTCGTCCAAGATTCAAGTCGTTCATACCAACGGTACTGTCTTCATAAAGAACAACTTCAAATCCGATTTCTCCTGACATCTGCTCAATAATCGTCTGAGCTGCCTGACCGTTTGTGCAGCCTACTTTTTTGCCTTTTAAATCGTCAAATGTATTGATGTCTGTGTTTGATTCCGGCACGATAATACACTGAGCATCTCCATAATACGGGATAGATGCATAGTATTTTTCTGTTCTTTCCGGTTTTACAGCCCAGCAGTTTGCTGCTACGTCTGCACGATTGGTATCCAGTTCTCCCCAGATTGAATCGAAAGCTGCCTGTTTTACTTCCACTTCCCAACCTGTACGTTTTTCGATTTCTGCCCACATCTCTGCGTCAATACCTGTCCATGTGCCGTCATCTGCAAGAAGACTGTACGGTTCACCTGCTCCGGATGTTACAAGCACTACTTTTCTTGCCTCATCCTTTGATTCTGCATCTCCTGATGCGTCAGTTTTTGAGTCTGAGCTTTTTCCGCATCCTGCTGCAACAGCTACTACCATTACCGCTGCAAGCATTGCTGCCAAAATTCTTTTTTTCATAACTTCTTATCCTCCTGTTAATAATAAAATATATCTCAAATGGCTGCCCATTGAAGACCGATGTTTAATACATATTCGCACATTTCTTCTCCAGAACCTTATGTACCAGTCCCAGAAGAAAAATGATTACCCAGTAAATCAGCATAACTGCCGCATAAATTTCAAAATACCGGAATGTCTTTGCTCCTTCAATCTTTGCGGCTCCCATAATATCCGGTACACCGAGCATAAATGCAAGCGATGTCATTTTGATCAGATTGATCACATCATTAAACAACGGCGGAAGCGCCACTCTGACTGCCTGCGGAATAATGATGCGGGTGATCAGCTGAAAATTCGTCATTCCAAGTGAATACGCCGCCTCTTTCTGTCCTTCATCAACAGAAAGTAATGCGCCTCGAATACTCTCTGACATAAAAGCACCCATGTTAAAACTCATAACAACCGCCACAGCTACAAGCGGTGTCATATCGCGGATTACCGCACTGTAAAGTGCCAGTCCATAATAAAAGAAGTAGAGCTGAGCCACGATTGGTGTTCCCCGCATGACAGAAACATAGACTCTGGTAAGCTGGTGCAGCCCCTTCACCTTATAATAATTGATAATTGCAACAACCACGCCGATCAACAATGCAAATATGGTTGATACAATCGTCAATTCAAAGGTAACATTCACCTTTCTTGCAATAATCGGAAGCACTTCCAGAAAATAACTTAATTTAAACATTTTTCCACCTCAGTTTCTTGATTAAAATAGTTTAAAACAATATTGGCAAACACAGCCGACGCAGGTGCCAGAACCTCCTCGTCGATTTCAAAGATCGGACTGTGTAATCCGAATCTTCCTTCTGTCTGATTGTTCGCAATACCGACAAACATATAGCACCCCGGAACACGGCTGCTGTATTCCGCAAAATTTTCCCCTCCCAGATGCTTTTTATCAATGATATAACAGTTGCCTTCACCCAGAATCTCTTCCGCACTCTTTTTAGACAGTTCAATCATCGCCGGATCATTTTTCACCGCCTCACCGCCAATAAAAACATCCAGTTCATATTTTGCGCCATGCATCGCAGTAATTCCATCAACAACCCGCTCAATCTGCGCGGCTATCTGCTCCATGATTGCCATTTCTGTTGCCCGAAATGTACCGCGCACGATACACTCGTCCGGAATAATATTTCCCGCGTCTCCTGCATGAATGGAGCCGATTGAAATGACGCGGGGTTCTGTGGAATCAAGATTCTCCGCAACGACAGCCTGAAGTGCAGAACAAATCTGAACTGCAATTGTAATGGGATTGATACATTCATACGGCCAGGATCCATGTCCGCCTTTCCCGATTATCTTTAATGAAAATCCTCCCGGACATCCAAACGCATATTTTGCCGCAATTCCGATTTTTCCTGCCCGGACAGTCGGCCATGCATGAGCAGCAAATACGGCATCTACTTTTGGATTCTCAAGAATCTGATCCTTTTCGATCAGAGCCATCGCCCCTTTTCCGCATTCCTCTCCCGGTTGAAATACAAATTTAACCGTTCCGCAGAATTCATCCCGAAGCTGACTCAAAATCATCGCAGCTCCTAAGATCCAGGTGGCATGCGCATCGTGTCCACAAGCGTGCATTTTCCCGGGATTTTTGGACTTAAATTCCGTATCTGTCTGTTCTTCAATCGGAAGTGCATCTATATCTGCACGTAACATGACACATTTTCCCGGCCCTTTGCTTCCTTTCAGAATCCCTACTACCCCGGTCCCCTCTGCCATATGTTCATACACGGTAATCCCGGGAAGCTTTCTCAGATTGTCTGCAAGTAGTCTTGCCGTTTCCACTTCCTGCAATGCTAGTTCCGGATGCTGATGAAGAGTACGACGAATCTGTATCAATTCCGCCTCTCGCTCTTTTGCAATTTTCTTTATTTTCTCCCTCATATATCTCCTACCCGAAGCATGCAAAATGAACTTTTTTGCATCTTACACACTTACTTAATCTCTTTTTTTTCATATACTATTTTTTAACAGTTTTATATTACTAGTCCTTGCTTTTGTTTTCATCGTACAAAAAGAACGAATCTCTTTATCATTTTTTACAAAGCTGCACATTTTCTATTTATAGGACTATTTATTGATTTTATCTATGAGTTTTTGATACATGAAAAGCAAAAAACGTGACTGATCATCCATCTGCCAGTCACGTTTTCCTTTTATAATTTTTTGCGTTTTTTTTCTTTTATACGTTCCAGCTGCATCACCATAAGAATCCGCTGTCTTTTCAAACACTCCATATCATCCAGATGTATAAGCTCATTGATTTGTGCTACTCTGTGAAGAAGTGTATTCCGATGGATTCTCAGCCTTGCTGCTGCATACATAGAGTTTTGTTTAAAGAAAAGGTAGTAATATAATGTTTCATAAAGATTCGAATTTTTTTTACGATCTTCTTCCTTAATCACTTCCAATTCTTCAATGCGATCATCCATTTCATCTATTTCTTGTGCCATATAATATACTGACAATTCCTGATAGTATTCTTCAATCAGGTAAATATTTTTTTCCGGACTAAATTCTTCCCCAATTTTCAATGTAGTCTGAATCATTTCCATGTTTTCCTCTTTTTGGGATAATGATACAAACCCATTTCCAACCATAAGCTTTGTGTCTGTATTTAACCGTGCAAAAATATTCCTGTAATCCTGTATAAATCGATCTCTGTCTCCCTTCCCTTCTATCTCCGATAGCAAATACACAGCTTTATTATCCTGTCTATGACTCTCTATAATTGAATAATGATCCTGTAATTCTTTTTCCAAAACATCCAGATCATCTTCTCCATAAAAAATCACCCACATGAAATCCGGTTTTTCCATCATATAATCACTGGCTTCTCTATTCGATGGAATCAAAAACAGCTTTTTCATTGCGCAATAATCACTGATAATTTTCGCAACCTGCCCTGCTTTTTCCTTTAAACATTTTTCCTGGTAAAACACAACACAGGAGCCTGACTTCTCCGGCAATTCATACTCGGTCCAATATTCCGGATTTTTCTTACCTTCCTCCAGTCCAATACTTGCTACCGTCTGACCTTTATGATCCAAAATCTTAACAGGCATTCTCGTATATTCGAACAATCTGTTAAGATCCTTTTCCCAGTTTTCTCCATCTTCTGAAAATCCGGGGAATATCAATTTGTAGCAATAATTAATATCTATTCGAGCATCCCCTGCTTTCTGATCTGCAATCAATTCCATAAACGCAGACATTCTTGTAATAATCTGCCCTTCATCACTTTTTGAATAATCCGTATCAATGGCCATATATGGAATATTCTTTTCCTCAGTCACAAATTGATTGATATATGCCGACTCAGCTCCCGTAGCATGGCAGCCCGTCAAAATCATCTCTACCACACCGTCCACATGATATTCATCAATAATCCGCCCAATTAATTCTATGCGGTTATCATTTGGAGTCATGATTGAACATCCTGTCGATAAATATCTTCTCGCAATTGCCCCATAAATGTCAGGATCTTCTTCATCGATCATTCGATCCAGCGTTTTTACTCCGCTGCAATTCTCCAACGCAACAACGACTCCGCCATGATCCTCAATTGCCCGGATTACTTTTAGAGAGTCCCCGCCAATCGGACAACCTGTAATCAATATTCTTGGTCTTGATTCGAGCATCGTTCCCTGATAATATTCTTCTAATATCTGATCTGTAATCTGATCTACAACTTCCGGTGTTGTTTCAAAATCAAATCTGTATTTGGACCCGGAAACAATTTTCTGGATATCACCTCCCAATACCGGTGCCGGTTCCAGTTTCATAACTTCACAAAGCCTAAGCAAGGATTTCCGGATGCGATTTCCTAAATGGATCGCCGCTTTCATTTTCTCATCTGTTATGATCACCTGAAAGAATTCTTCAAGATATTCTTTCGTACGTATAATCTCCTGCTTCCAGAATTCCATAGATTTCTGTGATTGAGAATTAGGCAGTTCCATAACAAAAACAGGCTTGAATTCCGCCATCATCTCGTACATCTTCTTCTTACCGTCACAGGTTGTTTCCCCGATTACAAGATCAGCAAAATGAAAAAACGGGCATTTATCCTCCACGGCAAATCCATAACTTGATTTAACAAGCGGGCACATGCTCTTCGGAAGCTTACGCTCTGCAGCCGGAACTGTTTCGTTCGCAAACGAACATAGCCCTACTGGTATTGCACCGATCGCTAAAGCAAGTTCCGTAGGAAAATATGCGCAGTACATTCCCACCACCGGGATTCCCTTTTCTTTATATTCCTTCACTTCGAGAAACGAACGCCTTCTCTGCTCTCCAAATTCTTCAAATATTTCCGGCAAATCCTGAACCAGCTTCATTCCCTCGTTCCTCCATCCATAATCCGTTCTAAATCATTCATCATCATCAAAGCCAGCAGTTCCCCTGATTGTTCCATATCATCTATGTCTGAACCGATCAATTCACGTATCTTTCTTAATCGGTAGACCAGCGTATTACGGTGAACATACATCCTAGAAGCTGTTTCAGCAATATTATTTCCGCACAAATAATACATTTTCAAAGTTTCATACAAATCTGTATTTTTCTCTTCATCTTCTTTCTTAAGAATCTCTACAGAATAATCTCTTAATCCCTTATTTTTTAAGAGCGTCCATGCATAGGTATAGATTGTATGCGCATACCATTCCCCTTCAAGCATGATTTCTTCTACTTTGTTATATTCTTTGATTTCATTCATTCTATGAAGCCATTTTACTTTCTTTTCACACTGCTCTATTTCCCGAAATATGGAGCTTACACAGCATGCTTCCTTCGTTTCCTTAATTTTATTTAAAAGAATCTCTTCGTCCTTTTTGTCTCTAATATCATAAAATAGAACCCAAAACAACTTATTGTCCATTCTCCCATAAGAGCGTTCCCATATTTCCTGTGTCATTGGAAGAGAATACTTGTTTTGTTTCCCAGAGAAACAAGCCATAATATAGTTTCCCTTTATTTCACGTGCGAGATAACAAAGTTCTGATTTTGCTCCGCAAAATATATCGTGGTTCACCAGCCTTTTGCGAAAAGAAACACTTTCATCCGGATATACTTCACGGTTCATCCAATAGTTTGCCACTACATTTCGAAGCATATCTGCTATTTCCGAATAATCCTCTTTTGCATATTTATCATTGAAGATAATAATGCAATACCCCAAATGGCATTCTTTATTTTCTATTTTTTTAATTACAGCCATGCACCCCGGGAGCTCATAATAATCCGTATCAGGAATTCTTCCACGCATGGCATGATCATACATCGCTGTTGTAATCCAGCTTTTCTTGATTCCGACAGCCTTTCTTTGATATCCCCCGCTGGCATAGCACACGATTTTACCAGTGTATTCTACGACCATAATCGATGCATGTATATCATCTCTGATTTTCTCTACAACCTGATCCAAATTTAAATTTTTTGCCAAGGCATCAAAAGCAATTTTATAACATGCATTTACATCAATCTTCCCCACAATATCACTCCCAGAACTCATTATTAATCGCTCATCATTCTAAACATAGTAATCCACTATGCATAGTTTATCATTCTTTCGAAACTTCAACAACAAAATCTCAATTTTCCAATATTTCCGCTGTACATGATAATGAATGCTAAAGTCTTTTTACACAAGATTACTGCATATAGCCTCAACACCCGTTTTAACATTATCCAAAGATGTCGCCAGATTGATCCGAATGAATCCGGAGAATCTGTCTCCTCCAAACCAAGCACCATAATCTACCGCCATCCGGCATTTTTTCTGCATAAATTCTCTCATATCACTGCCAGCTACATAAGCACTTAGATCAATCCAGGTAAGATAAGTTCCCTCCAACGGTGAAACAACCGCATCCGGCAATCTTTCTGCAAAAGTATCTTTCAAATACTGATAATTATCCTGAATCTGTTTTTTAACCTGTTCCAGCCATTCTTTTCCACCACGATATGCGGCTTCTGCCGCAATATAGCCAAATGCATTACCTCCCAGTACTCGAATTCCCTTCACATATTTATCCCACTTATCGCGCAGTGTTTGATTCGGAATAATCACCTCAGAATTCTGTGCTCCTGCAAGATTAAATGTTTTAGAAGGCGCAATAATCATAATCATCATATCCTCATAATCCCCTGCAAGCAATGATGGCACATGTTCATTTTTTCCATAAACAAGATCCTGATGAATCTCATCTGATATAACAAATACATGATGCTTTTTGCAAATATCAAGGAGCTGTCTTAATTCTTCCTTTTTCCAGACACGGCCAACCGGGTTATGCGGTGAACATAAAATAAATAGTTTTACATTATTTTCAATAATCTTCTTCTCAAAATCCAGAAAATCAATACTGTAGTTTCCATGATCATTGATTAAATCTGAAGTCACCAATTTTCTTTCATTATTTGTAACCGCATGAAGGAAAGGATAATACACCGGTGTCGTAACAATGACCGCGTCTCCTTTTTCTGTCATAAACTGTATGATCCAATTGAATGCCGATACAACCCCCGGTGAAAACCGAATCCATTCTTTCTCCATCTTATATCCATGATTCTCATATTCCCAATCTATACATGCCTGATAATAACTGTCAGGGACTCGCATATATCCAAAAACTCCGAGATCCACATATTTATGAAGAGCCTCCTGTACACAATCTGCCACTTTAAAATCCATATCAGCAACCCACATTGCATGAAGTCCTTCTTCACCAAACATGTTTTGCTGACCGTCCCATTTATTACAATCTGTTCCTCTTCTGTCTACATATTGAATATCCATAATTACCTCCTAAGAACTTTTCATAAACTATACCACTTTAGATTATAAAATCTTAAAAAAATATTTCATCGGATAGATTCTCTAAACTTGTTGTTTTATTTGTATGTTTTGCACATTTTCTATACATCATGGAGTTTTATTGATTTTTTCTATAATAGAAATCAATATTTCCTTGCCTTTTATTCCCCGCTACGCTATGATGTTTTCATTCTGGAAGTTTCCTTCTGAGACTTCCACTTCTCTTATCCGTCATGGATAGTCGGTATATTCACAAATGGAGCAATCTTCCAATGTAAAACCCGAATGTAACAAGAAAATAAAGTAAGAGATACATGGTAAAAATCAGGAGATACGCGAAAAAGAGCAAGAGCTTATCGAGGTCCAGAAGCAATTAGTGCAGGCACTGCAAACGATTAGTCTTCTCCAAAATAATAGTCCCCAACCACACAAAAAATAAATTTGAAGAACTTTTTCAAATTCTATGACATGAACAATGGAGCCGGCATCCTCCCATATCCAGGGAGTGCTGACTCCATCTTGTAATGTATGCTTCTATTTCCGTTATTTTACCGCCTCAAAAGCTGCATCAAGTGCTGCGATCAAGTCTTCTACTTTCTCAATACCGATAGAAAGGCGAATCGTATTCGGTTTGATTCCCTGATCCAGAAGTTCTTCTTCCGTGCACTGACTGTGCGTGGTAGTTGCCGGGTGAATCACAAGTGATTTTACATCTGCTACATTTGCCAGCAATGAGAAAATGGCAAGGTTATCAATAAATTTCTGCGCAGTTGCCGCATCACCTTTAATTTCAAATGTAAAGATAGATCCTCCTCCGTTTGGCAGATATTTCTTGTATAATTCATGACTTGGTTCCGTCGGCAGTGACGGATGATGTACTGCTTCTACCTGCGGATGATTTGAAAGATATTCTACAATCTTCAGCGCATTGCTCACATGGCGCTCTACACGGAGTGACAGCGTTTCCAGCCCCTGCAGGAAGAGGAAAGCGTGGAACGGAGAAAGGGTTGCACCGGTATCACGCAGGATGACCGCACGGATGTATGTTACAAATGCTGCCGGACCTACTGCATCTGCAAAGGATACGCCATGGTAACTCGGGTTCGGATCAGAGATCCACGGATATTTTCCTGCTGCTTTCCAGTCGAAGTTTCCGCTGTCAATGATTACACCACCGATGGCTGTCCCATGTCCACCGATGAATTTGGTTGCAGAATGAACAACGATATCAGCACCATACTCGATCGGTCGAATCAGATACGGGGTTGCAAATGTAGAGTCTACTACAAGCGGAATGTTATGCTTATGAGCAATCTTTGCCACTTCTTCCAAATCGACGAGATTAGAGTTCGGATTTCCAAGAGTCTCTACGAAAATCGCTTTTGTGTTTTCCTGGATCGCTGCTTCGAAAGAACCCTCTACTTCCGGATCAACAAATGTTGTGGTAACACCATTGGTAAGCGGCAATGTATGTGCAAGCAGGTTGTAGGTTCCACCATAAATAGTCTTGGAAGCTACGATGTGTTCTCCTGATTTTGCAAGTGCCTGGAATGTATAGTCGATTGCTGCTGCACCGGATGCAACTGCAAGTGCTGCAACACCGCCTTCCAGAGATGCGATACGCTGTTCAAACACATCCTCTGTCGGGTTGGTAAGCCTTCCGTAAATATTTCCCGCATCGCGAAGCCCAAAACGATCAGCCGCATGCTGTGAATTATGGAATACATAAGAAGTTGTAGCGTAGATCGGAACTGCTCTTGCATCCGTTACCGGATCTGCCTGTTCCTGTCCGATATGTAATTGTCTTGTTTCAAAACCCCAGTTTTTAGAATCTTTAATATTTGCCATCTCTATTTCCTCCAATTCATTTATTTCGATTTTGCTTTGTTTTTCTTGTTGAATACATACTAACACAGTAGGCTACCTTTGTCTAATATATAAAAAAAATACCAAGTTATAGTTTTATGCTATAACCAGGTATTCTTTCAATTTTTCTATATACAGTTCACCCATCTTACTCCGCACCGTATTTTTTTTAACAATATAGCCTATCTCCATCACACTGTTCGGGTTCTGCGCATCATCCCGGAATGGAACTGCCACAAAATCATTTCCGTTCAATTCCTCGCATATGATGCCGGAACAAAGCGTATATCCATTCAGCCCCACCATAAGATTCAGCATCGTCGCCCGGTCATTCGCTTTAATAACCTGCGAGTACTCATTTGTGGAAAGGATTTCCTCTGCGAAATAGAAGGAACTGTTATCCCCCTGTTCAAAAGACAGGCAGGGGTAACCATTCAATTGTGCAAAACTAATGGATGCTTCTTTTGCCAGAGGATGATCCTTCCAGATATACACATACGCCTGACAGTCTACAAGATGGTGAAACTCAAGGTCATAGGATTTCAATAACTTTTCAATCGCTTTGCGGTTGAAATCACTGAGATAAAGTATCCCGATCTCGCTCTTCATCGTATTTACATCACTGATCACTTCCATCGTT
The DNA here is from genome assembly GCA_022774325.1 of bacterium. Lineage (GTDB taxonomy): Bacteria > Bacillota > Clostridia > Lachnospirales > Lachnospiraceae > Allocoprococcus. The sequence continues at coordinate 72,896 of JALFNN010000073.1, forward strand.
TTCGTTTCGCGAAGCGCAAATTCATATTTTGACATATCGAATTCCTTCGCCATATCCACAAACGCTTTAACTGCAAAAGAATAATGCTGTGTCGATACGCCAAACTTCTTTTTATAGGATCCGCCCTTCCCGTATTTTTCCAAAACGCTTTCATACTGTCCGTATATCTGCTTTGCGTAAAGCAGGAATTCCGTCCCGTCATTCGTCAGGGTAACGCCTCTCCCGCTTCGATAGAATAACGTAATGCCCAGTTCCTTTTCCAATTCTTTGATAGCATTGGTCAGAGACGGCTGAGATACATACAGCTGCTCCGCTGCTTTATTTAACGACTTTGTTTCTGCTATTGTGATGAGATAGTTTAACTGTGTCAGTGTCATTTGCTCCCCAGCCTCCTTTTTGTGACATCATATCATCAATTGCCTACTGTGTAAATAGGTTTCATGTTTTCTAAAGCAAAATAAAATCGATGGATCTGGCGATAATACGCCTGTTCCGTCGATTCTATTTACAATATCAATCCCAAAAGAAGTGGCGGAAAAATCCGCCGCTTTCCACAACTATTCCGTAAATAACGGTGTAGAATAATATCTGTCACCGGTATCCGGCAGAAGTGCCACAATCGTCTTACCCTTATTCTCCGGACGTCTTGCCAGTTCGATCGCCGCATGCAGTGCAGCACCGGATGAGATTCCGACCAGTACGCCTTCCTTCTTCGCAAGCAGTTTTGCCTCTGCAAACGCATCCTCATTTTCCACCTTAATAATCTCATCGTAAATCTTTGTATTCAACACTTCCGGAACAAAGCCTGCGCCAATTCCCTGAATCTTATGCGGGCCGCCTTTACCCTCTGATAGTACCGGAGAACCTGCCGGTTCAACTGCCACGATCTTTACGTCCGGATTCTGTTCTTTCAGATACTCACCTGTTCCGGTCAATGTTCCACCAGTTCCTACCCCTGCCACAAAGAAATCCACTTTTCCGTCTGTATCATTCCATACCTCCGGTCCGGTCGTCGCTTTATGGATTGCTGGGTTCGCAGGATTCACAAACTGTCCAGGAATAAAGCTTCCCGGAATTTCCTTAGCCAGTTCTTCTGCTTTTGCAATCGCACCCTTCATTCCCTTTGTACCGTCTGTCAATACCAATTCTGCTCCATAAGCCTTTAAAATATTTCTCCGCTCCACACTCATGGTTTCCGGCATGGTCAGAATAATACGATAGCCTTTGGCCGCTGCAATAGAGGCAAGACCGATTCCGGTATTTCCTGATGTAGGTTCGATGATCACAGAACCTTCCTTTAACTCGCCTTTCGCTTCGGCATCTTCAATCATTGCCTTTGCGATTCTGTCCTTTACGCTTCCTGCCGGGTTAAAATATTCCAGTTTCACCAGAAGCGTTGCTTCCAGCCCCAGTTCTTTTTCTACATTCGCTACTTCCACCAATGGAGTGTTCCCGATAAGTCCAAGTGTTCCTTTATAAATCTTTGCCATAACTCGTTCCTCACTTCCATAACCTATTAATTAACTATGTTTAATATGTTTTAAATTATATCCCTACTTTCTGAATATGTCAAGTGTTTTTTAGGGACGTTTCTTTTGCCACGATGCTGGGGTCAAAAGGTATTTCCAACTAATTAAATAACTACTATTGATGAAAAACCTTTTGCTGTTTTATATAGTGATAAAGCTTCACGGCCAAACACTCCTGTTAACGTAATCATCGGAGCATGCATCATCAAAGAATTGTTTGATTACTCTGACGATGAGTTGGTTGAAGGCCTTATGCTTGATTTACG
>JALFNN010000084.1 GCA_022774325.1 bacterium
CGCCTGAAATATGCCCGTAACCGGGCAGAAAAGAACCGCGGGGCACGCGGGGATAGCTTATTGATACTTAGCCCTATCGGGTTATTGAGTAAGAAGCCCCTACTTCAAAGCTTTAGGGCTTAAGTAGTGGGAGCATGTCACATTGCTATGCACTCGGCAGAAAAAGAATACAAAAATCAGAAGCTGTTTTGTAAAAAATGGTCAAAAATACTGGTCAGTATATATAAAGTTTGTTACAATAGTAACAGAATGTGAGGCAAGGTGATGTAAATGACCGTTAAGAAGAAAGATCCGCTGAAGAAAAGCTTTGGATATGCATTTGAGGGAATCATGACTTGCATAAAGAAAGAGCGGAATATGAAAATCCACTGTGTTTTTACGGCGCTGGTAGTTCTGGCCGGAATCATTCTGGGAATTTCGGCGACAGAGTGGTGTATCTGCCTGACGCTGTTTGGTCTTGTTATGGCACTGGAGCTGGTCAACACTTCGGTGGAGGCAGTGGTTGATCTGGTTACAGAGGAGAGGAAGCCACTGGCAAAGATTGCGAAGGATACGGCGGCGGGCGCTGTTCTGATTGCGGCGATCATGGCTGCGATTGCAGGAGGGATTATTTTTGTGCCGAAGGGACTTGCGTTTCTTGGCATCATTTAACATAGCCGGTGAGGACGGCGGGAAAGGAGAAAAAAGATGGGAAAATTAGGAGAAGGATTAAAGAAGGTTATGCTTGCAGGAGTAGGCGGAGCAGCGATCACTGCTGAGAAATCTGTTGAGATTCTGGATGAGCTGGCTAAAAAGGGCGAGGAAACCGTAGAGCGCGGCAAAGTGATGAATCAGGAGCTTAAGTATAATCTTAAGAAGACGGTGAAGGAAAATATGAATGTTTCGGTGAAGGCTTCGACACCGGAGGAGCTGGATGAGCTTCTTGAAAAGATGACACCGGAGCAGTTGGCACAGCTGAAGGAACGGATCCAGATTATGGAAGGAGACGAGAAGGAAGAAGCGTGTCAGGAGGAAGCATGTGAGTGCGAAAAAGATACTCCGGAAGAGCCGCAGGAGACGAAAGAAGAGTGCGGAGAACTGAATGAATAGCGAAAGCCGGAATTCGGAGTCAGGCGGATACGGCTCCAGATTAAAAGAGATGACGGCGGTTCTGAAAAAACATGGAATCACCAGAGGAGTTACACCGGAGAAACTACGGCTGATTCTGGAAGACCTGGGACCGACTTACATCAAACTGGGACAGATTATGTCACTGCATTCGGACATTCTTCCGAAAAAGTATTGTGAGGAACTGATCCATTTACACTCGGAAGTGACACCGATGCCTTTTGAACAGGTGAAAGAGGTCATTGAAGAAGCTTATGGCTTCGGATGGGACGAAGTATTTGCGGACATAGAAGAGGAGCCGCTTGGTTCGGCTTCCATTGCGCAGGTACACAGGGCGGTTTTAAAAAGCGGAGAGCAGGTGGTCGTGAAGGTCCAGCGTAAGGGAATCTACGAGATCATGGCAAGAGATATCGGCCTTCTGCACAAAGCAGTGAAGCTGGTGCCGTCGGCAACGTTGAAAGATATGGTGGATCTGGATATGGTGCTGGACGAGCTGTGGATGGTCGCGCAGGAAGAGATGAATTTCCTTGCGGAGGCGGCCAATATGGAGGAGTTCGCGAAAAAGAATCAGGAAATTGTATTCGTGGAGACGCCACGGCTCTATCGTGAGTACACGACGTCGCATGTTCTGGTAATGGAATATATTGATGGATTTGCCGTTGATGATAAGAAAAACCTGCTTGAAAATGGGTATGATCTGAATGAAATTGGGACGAAACTGGTGGATCATTACATCAAACAGGTCATGGAAGACGGATATTTTCATGCCGACCCGCATCCGGGCAACGTTCGGATCCGAAAGGGCAAGATCGTCTGGATCGATATGGGCATGATGGGACGACTCACGGAAAGGGACCGGGAACTGATCGGAAATGCAATTCGGGGCGTTGCTTTCAACGATATCGGAATGATTCAGGAAGCAGTACTGGCACTTGGAGATTTCCGGGGGAAACCGGATCAGAGCCAGCTTTACGACGATATTACGAATCTGATGGCGAAGTACGGAACGGCTGAGATGGGCGAAATCGATGTGGCAGAATTGATGCAGGAGTTGATGGAGGTCATGAAGGAGAATCGGATTTCCATGCCTCATGGACTTACAATGCTTGCGAGAGGACTTACCAATATGGAAGGAGTCCTGGCAGAGATCTGCCCGGAGCTCAATATGGTAGAAATTGCGGCGGCGCGTATCAAGGGCAGTTTCTTCGAGAGCGACAGGTGGAAAAAAGAGTTAAAATCAGATGGAAAGCGACTGTATCGCTCACTGAATAAAGCATTTGATATTCCATCTCTGTTGGCGGATATCCTGCAGGGGCATATGAAGGGGCAGACCAAAGTCAATCTGGAACTCCATGTGTCGAAAGATCTGGCATGGCTGCTTCGGAGACTGATCAGAAATATTGTTATGGGACTTTGGGTGATGGCACTTTTGATCAGTTCCAGTATTATCTGTACGACGGATATGCGGCCGAAATTGTGGGGGATCCCGGCAGTCGGAGTTCTGGGATATCTGCTGGCATTTGTAATTGTGATGTATATATTTATTAAGCATTTTATTTCGAAGTGACCGGGTGACAAGTTCATAGTCAAGTAGCAGAAGAGGACGGGGCCATAGTCACAACCAAAAAGCGGAGCTCAGGATTGAGTTCCTTTTTTGGTTGAGTAACTATGGCCACGTCCTCTCGGTTACCCTCCTCAAAAATGACCATTTTTCAATTTTTTATAAAATATTAATTGACTATTGGTCATTTTGTGCTATATTATATGTTGCATTTGAAAAAAGAGGAGATGAATTCAATGATTAAGGTGGGCAAATGGATTGCAAAGCATCGGGTTTTGATGCTTTTGATCGGTTTTCTGCTGGTTATCCCGTCGGTGATCGGGATAGCGAACACAAGAGTAAATTATGATCTGTTAAGTTACCTTCCGGAGCATCTGGAGACGGTGAAAGGCCAGGACATTATGGTGGATGAATACGGCATGGGTGCATTCTCCATGGTCGTGGTTGAGAATATGAAGATGAAGGATATACAGGCACTGGAAGATAAGTTCAGTGAAGTGCCGCATGTCAAAGATGTGCTCTGGTACGATGATGTGGCGGATATCAGTCTTCCTGTGGAAATGATTCCGAAGGATCTGCGAGAAGCCTTTTTTAAAGGGAATGCAACGATGATGCTGGTGCTTTTTGACGATACGACATCATCGGACAATTCAATGGAAGCGGTAGAGGAAATGCGTAAGATCGCAGATGAGCAATGCTTCATCAGTGGGATGACAGGTGTCGTCGCGGATATTAAAAATCTTGCACTGAAAGAACTTCCAATCTATGTGGTGATTGCAGCGCTCTTAAGCCTTCTGGTTCTGGAGCTGACGTCCGGATCTTTCGTGGTTCCGGTTCTATTTCTGATCAGTATCGGGCTCGCGATTCTCTACAATCTGGGAAGTAATATTTTCCTGGGAGAGACTTCTTATATTACGAAGGCGCTGACGGCTGTGCTGCAGCTTGGAGTTACGATGGACTATTCAATCTTCCTTCTGAATAGTTATGAAGAGAATAAGAGACGTTTCCCGGGAGAGAAAGAACGGGCCATGGGTCATGCGATCGCCAATACGTTCAAATCCGTAGCAGGAAGTTCGGTAACAACGATTGCCGGATTTATCGCTCTTTGCGTCATGACATTTGCACTCGGAAGAGATCTTGGAATCGTTATGGCGAAGGGCGTTCTGATTGGAGTGATCTGTTGTGTTACGATCCTTCCGTCGCTGGTTTTGGTATTTGATAAAGCGATCGAGAAGACACAGCACCGGCATTTGCTGAACAATATGGATCGGCCTTCCACATTTATCACAAAACATTATAAGGCGTGGATCCTCATTTTCCTGGTTCTTTTGTTCCCGGCAATTTACGGAAACAATCATACGGAGATTTATTATAATATTGCAGAGTCCCTTCCGGACACGCTGGACAGTAATGTTGCAAATGCAACGCTGAAAGAGGATTTTGACATGAGCAACATTCACATGGTGCTGATGGATAAGAATATGGACAGTTTGGATAAACAGAAGATGTTTGACCAGATCGATCAGGTGGAAGGGGTGAAATGGACGATCAGTAAGAATTCATTGATCGGGCCGTCTGTGCCGGATTCTATGATACCGAGTGATATTAAGAGTATGCTGCAGAGCGACGACTATGAGATCGCTTTTATCTGTTCTGAGTATGAGTCGGCGACGGATCAGGTAAATGAACAGATCGCGCAGATCGATCAAATTGTGAAATTGTATGATACAACCGGAATGGTTATCGGAGAGGCACCGCTTATGAAGGACCTTCAGGATGTCACCGATACCGATCTGATTCGGGTAAATGCGCTCTCGATCATTGCGATATTTATCATCATCATGATCGTGTTCAAATCCATTTCCCTTCCAATCATTCTGGTGGCCGTTATCGAATTTGCCATCATGGTAAATATGGCAATCCCGTATTATCAGGGAACGAGCCTCCCATTTGTGGCGAGTATCGTGATCGGTGCTATTCAGCTGGGTGCGACTGTGGATTATGCAATCCTGATGACGACCCGTTACCAGAAAGAGCGGCAGCGTGGCAAGGATAAAATGGAGGCAATCAGCATTGCACACAAAATCAGTATGCCGTCTATTATCAGCAGCGGACTGAGTTTCTTTGCGGCAACGTTCGGAGTGGCATGCTACTCTCAGGTAGAAATGATCGGTTCCATCTGTACGCTGCTCGCGCGGGGGGCCATTATCAGTATGATCGTAGTCATTCTGGTACTTCCGGCCATGTTTATGATATTTGACAAAGTAATATGCAAGACTTCCATCGGATTTCTTGGTAAAAATAAAGCAGAAAGGGCGTAGAAATCATGAATAGAAACAGTAAAATCAAACGGAAACTTACAGCTTCTCTCGCAGTGGGAATGTCGGTGATGATGAGTGCAGTTCCGGTTCTTGCGGCAGATCAGGAAGTAGTATATAAAGATGAGACAGTGTATGTAAATACGGATGCATTGGGGAATACGGATGCGATTACGGTATCCAACTGGCTGAAAAATTCCGGAAGCATTTCCGGAAATCTGACCGATCAAAGTACCCTGCAGAATATCAAAAACATTAAAGGAGAAGAGACGTTTCAGGAGGGAAATGGTAAGCTGGTATGGAATACGGACGGAAAAGATATTTACTATCAGGGAACGACCGATCAGGAGCTTCCGGTTTCTGTAAAGCTTACGTATTATCTGGACGGAAAAGAAATAAAGCCCGATGAGCTGAAGGGAAAGAGCGGACATCTGACGATTCAGGTGGATTATGAGAATCGTGAGAAAAAAACGGTGGATGTGGATGGAACGAAAGAAGAGGTCTATACACCGTTTGTTATGATGACAGGAATGATCCTTTCAAATGATACGTTTAACAACGTCACGATCGATAACGGGAAAATTATTTCCGATGGAAACAGGAGCATTGTTCTGGGGTTTGGAATGCCTGGCTTAAGGGAGAGTCTGGATCTGGATGAGAAGAAGGATGCAGGGGCGCAGCTTACCATACCGGAAAGCCTGAAGATTGAAGCAGATGTTACTGATTTTTCGATGTCTGCTACATTTACCATAGCACTTTCTGATCTTCTGGATGATATGGATCTGAACGATATCGCAGACTTCGATGAGCTGCAGGATTCTCTGGATGAGCTGGAAGATGCGGCGTTGGAACTGGTCAGCGGGTCCGGAGCGCTTTCGGATGGAGCCACATCGCTTGCGGATGGTGTAAATAGTTATACAGAAGGTGCCGATGAACTGAACGATGCGATTCAGATGTATCTTGGCAAAAACGGAACGTTAAGCGGCAGTGTGACCGAGTATGTGGACGGAGTCAATAAGGTGGCCAAGGGAGTACAGGATTACACAGACGGAGCCAATGCGCTGGCTGACGGCGTGACCTCCTATGTGACAGGAGAGCAGCAGCTTGCAGCCGGAGCAGCCCAGCTTACGGAACTTGGCAGCGGACTGCAGATGGTACAGTCTGCGATTCAAAAATTGAGTCTTGCGACGGATGGAGAAGGGGACTCGGCAGAGGATATCAAAGCCGCGGCCAAAGAACTGGCGGCTGGAACGGCTGCACTGAAAGAAGCTCTTGGAACGAAAGAAGTTCAGATGCTTCTGGGAACGGTAGATTCTATGGTGAAGACCGGGAATGAAATGATTGATGCGACAGGACAAATGGAGTCGGAACTGAAGGAAGGTGTTGCGGCTCCGGTGCAGAACATCGCAGTCACGCTGCAGCAGATGCAGAGCCGGCTGGCAACGATCAATCAGCAGCTTGCCGGCCTTCAGAGAGAATGCCAGAAAGAGGCAGACAGCCTGAATCAAAAGATCAATGCCTATAATCAGACGGTCAATCAGGCAAAGAAGGCGGCAGCAGACAGTAAAAGTCAGATGAATGCTTCGATTCAGACACTACAAGAGCAGCTAAATCGTACAACAGATGAAACTGCGAGAGCAGAACTGGAAGCTTCGATTCAGGCGTTACAGAAAGCTCAGAATGCGGCAGATGGAATCAATCAGCTTTCCACAATGGAAAAAGCCAGCATAGAAATCCCGACCATTGATACAACTGCATTCCAGGGATGGCTTGTTTCCCTTTCAGAAAACATGAAGACGTTTTCTGATACGGCTGAAAATCTGAAGGTACAGCTTGCAGAAATGGGAGAGAGATTGAGCGAGATCCAGAAGGTAAAAGAAAGTCTTCCATCTGATTCTATCCAGGAACTGACGACAAAGATCGACATGCTGGATGGCGGAATGCAGAGACTGAATGCTGCGATCGGAGGAGAAGGCGGATTATCCGAAAGTCTTGCTTCGTTAAATGCGGCGACAGCAGAACAGTTCCCGAAAGCAATCAGCGGTATCCATGCATTGAATGATGGATTTGAAACACTTGGCGAGTACAATGCTTCTCTCCTCGAAGGGGCAGCGAAGCTGAAAGCCGGAAGTGAGTCACTGGTTACTGGCATCGGTACCTTACAGAGTGGAACCAATCAGCTTGCAAGCGGCCTGAATACACTTGGCACACAGATGTCAGCAGGATCAGCAAAACTCATATCAAACAGTGAGGCTCTTCGGAGCGGGGCATCTGAGCTTCAGTCAGGAGCAGCCGAGCTGGCAGAGGGAATGCGCAAGTTTGACAGAGAAGGTACCAGTAAGCTGAAGAATACCGTGGAAGAGGAACTTGGCGATATCCTTGACAGACTGGATGCGTTGATGTCGGATGACTGTGCATATCAGACATTCAGCGGAAAAGACAGCTCGATGGACGGAAATGTAAAATTCGTGATCGAGACGGAGGCAATAGAATAGGACAGTATATTCTGTTGTGAAGAAATACCGGGTACACAGCCCCGCCATGGCGGCTGTGTACCCGGTATTTTCGCTGTATTTTTAATCTGATGTGGATTACTTTTGTGATTTGGCCAATTCTGATTCTAAAAGTGCAATGGATTTTTTGAGGGAATCAATGGTATCAAAAGCTTCTTCCAGTTTTTGGGTTGCCGTATTGAACTCTTGTATTGTGGCATCGCGTTCCTGCTTTGCAACATCACGTTCCAGCTTCATTTCATTCAGCTCTCTTTTCGCACGTTCCAGCTCCTTTAGTTGTCCGAATTCAGTCAAATGATCCCCGGTGAGTGCCATACAGCTCCATTTGTGAATACACCGATTATCCATAACGGATAAAAGAAGTGGAAGTCTCAGAATGAAACTTCCGAAGTAGAAGGGTTATAGTATAGTGTTATGGAAAATGCAACAGTTGTGTTCCATGAAAAGAGTATATAGAAATATGTACACTGTTTTTTTTCCTGGTTTTTTGGTACAATATTTTCAAATTCGAAAGGTAATAAGGTGTTATTATTATGAAAGCGACTGTGTTAGTTGATAATATTTCATGTAATGAACTGGCCGGTGAGTGGGGATTAAGTATCTACATTGAATACGGAGATAAGAAGATCTTGCTGGATACCGGCGCGTCAGAACTTTTTCTGGAAAATGCTGAGAAAATGGGAGTATCCATAAAAGAGGTTGACTATGCCGTACTTTCGCACGCGCACTATGATCACTCGAATGGGATGAAAGCATTTTTTGAAAATAATGATAAATCAAAATTTTATCTGCAAGAAGGGGCAGCCGAAAACTGTTATTTCAAAAAATGGATTTTCCACAAATATATTGGTCTGCCCAGGAATATCCTGACTGACTATAAAGACAGAATTGTATATGTGAAGGAAGATTATGAGCTTTGTAAAGGGGTATATCTGATTCCCCATAAGACAGAGGGACTGAGACAGCTTGGTAAAAGGGAAAAGATGTATCAGAAGAAGCCGGATGGATGGCAGCCGGATGATTTTTCACATGAACAGAGTCTTGTGTTTGACACGGATAAGGGGCTGGTGATCTTTAACAGCTGTTCTCATGGCGGGGCTGCAAATATCATCCGTGAGGTAGCGGATACATTTGCCGGAAAGAAGGTGTATGGCCTGATCGGAGGATTTCATTTGTACAATAAATCCGAAGAGGAAATACGGACCTTAGCTGGGAAAATAAAAGAAACCGGTATTGCCTATGTATGCACGGGTCACTGCACGAAAGATAAAGCTTACGGAATTCTCAAAGAGGAACTTGGCGGGATGCTGCATCAGCTGCATGTGAATCTAATCATGGAATTCTGAGTCCATTGATGAATGTACAGGAAGAACGAAAGGAAATAGATGGATAAGAAAGAGTTGAGAAATAAAGTGGCAGGAGCTTTATATGGGATGGCTCTTGGTGATGCTATGGGAATGCCGGCAGAATTATGGGGACGAAAAAAGGCCCGGGATTTCTTTGGGAAAAAGATTGAAGGATTAATGGATGGTCCTGCGGAAAATGAAGTGGCGTGCAACTATAAAAGAGGTCAGTTTACAGATGACACGGCACAGGCATTGGTGATTTTGGATTCTATTGCTGCTACAGGATATGTGCCGGATGCCAGGGATATTGCGGTGCGGATGATCGCCTGGGCAGAGAAAGAGAATGCCTGGGAGAAGAATATTCTTGGACCGACATCGAAGGCGGCACTTTCTAATTTCCGGGATGGAATTAAGGATACTACCATTACGGACGGAGCACTTTCAAATGGGAGTGCAATGAGGATTCCTCCCGTTGGCTGCCTCTTCTTACCGGAAAGAAAGCAGGAAATTGTGGACTATGTTTACGGTGTATCGAGAGCTACGCACACCAGCGATGTGACGATTGCCGGTGCTTCCATGATTGCGGTAGGTGTCAGTTCAGCGATTGTGAATGATGATTTTGAAAAGGTAATCGGTGATATTCTGGCAATTGAGGAACTCGGATATAAAAAAGGATGCGAGACATTCAGCGCAAGGCTGAAAGAACGGACGAAAATCGCACTGGAAATTGCGAGACAGGAATACGAAGATGAGGAACAGTTTGCAAAGCGGATCTATGATGTGATCGGAACCGGTGTGGGAATCATCGAATCCGTACCCGCGGCGATTGCAGCCGCATATTATGCGCAGGATCCGAACCGGTGCTCCCTGTTGTGTGCCAATATGGGTGGGGATACAGATACCATCGGCGCAATGGCGACTGCAATCTGCGGTGCATTTACCGGAGCAGATGCGATTAAGAAAGAATATATAAAAGTACTAAAGGAACAGAACGATGTAGATTTTGAATATTATATTGAAATTTTGTTGAAGGGAAGGGGATGTTTGTCTTGGGGACATTGATTTGTCCCCAGTAAAGGATAATGAATAGCAATGAAATAAAATGGGACAAACTTTTGCGGATTCATACTATGGGAAGAGATGATTCGAATGCGGATCAGTATCGCTACCCATATGAACCTACGCCTTATTCAGTATTGGAGCGGCTGGCAAATACCGGACTGATCCGAAAGGGAAATACGCTTTTGGATTAAGGATGTGGAAAGGGGCGTGTGGACTTTTTCCTTTCCTATCAGACACGATGCCGGTCTATAGGTATTGAATACGACGAACGAATTTATAGGAAGGCAATGGAGAACAAAGAAACGTCCCTATAGGAGGTATGATATGATAGAAATTGTATTCAGCGAAAGTGCGGAGGGTTCCCTCAAGGTGGCGCAAAGCTATGGTAGAGGGAAATATCCCGGTGGAGCTTTCAGCGGAAGAGTGGAATCGGTATCTTCCTCTGCAGCAGAAGGCCACGGACATCTTTGTAAAAATGTGTGCGGAAGAATGGATAGAGTTGAAGGAAGAGAATGCTCCGCTGCGAGCTGTGATTAACGGAAGGTTAATGAGCGTTGCGGAAACGTTATATGACAGATATATTGAGCTGGAAATTACAAAAGCACCGCAGGAATTTTATGAGGCGAGAGTGATCGGGGATGTCATGGGTAAATACCGGCTTGCGATCAGTGATGTCTGGATACATGGGCGAATCGAGCAGATGATGGAAGCCGGAATGCTGGAGGTGGCAGAAGAGGCCGGACCGGATATGCCGGTATACAGAAGGAAACTCAGGAAAAGAAAGCAAAATCAGGAGGAATAGAGATGGAGTAAAGAACAGAAATTTTGGAAGAGCATGGCGCTCGCCATCATTCCGATATGCATGTTTTTGTTAAGTGGGATTACGTTAAGACATGTGCTTCTGGTCGTGAGTGCCGTTGTATTTGGAATCGGGCATATCTACAATATTGACAGAAAAAAGTATTGATGACATAACGATGGTAGATTGCTATTAAGGAGAAATAAAGTAATGGAAAAAAAGTATCAAATTGACACAGTGGAAAACAAAAAGTTTATGAACGAAATCCGAGATAATCTGTTTGATTTTGGATATCGTTTTCCGTCTCCTGAGGGGAGTGCATATTATTTAGGGGATGACGGAACTCCGTGGAAGGAGCGAAACAGGGAAACATGGATTACCTGCCGTATGGCACATGTTTACAGTTTGGGGACCTTACTTGGACATGCGGGGAGTGAAGCATTGGTCGATGAAGCACTTCGGGGAATTCGTGGTGAACTCCATGATGTGAAAAACGGGGGATGGTATGCAGGGGTTACTGCGGATGGAATAGCTCTGCCCAGTAAGCAGTGTTATGCACATGCATTTGTCATTCTCGCCGCGACATCTGGAATTCTTGCCGGGCGGGCCGGAGCAGAAGAATTGTTGGATGAGGCATTGAAACTCTACGATCTAAGGTTCTGGAATGAAGAGGAAGGGCTTTCCTGTGATACGTGGAATACAGAATTTACAGTTTTAGATAATTATCGGGGATTAAATGCCAATATGCATACGGTGGAAGCGTTCCTGGCGGTAGCGGATGCAGTGGGAAAAGAAGAATATCGAGCGAGAGCAGGACGTATTATTGATCATGTTATCAGCTGGGCGTCTGTAAATAACTGGAGGATACCGGAACATTTTACAAAAGAATGGGAAGCAGATCTGGAGTGCAATAAGGAACAGCCGGCAGATCAGTTTAAACCATATGGGGCGACACCGGGGCATGGAATTGAATGGGCAAGACTGATTACACAGTGGGCACTTTCTACATACAAAAATGACAGAGAGTCCGCATGGACATATATAGAGGCGGCAGAAAAGCTGTTTCACCGGGCTGTTCAGGATGCGTGGAATGCGGATGGGGCACTCGGAATCGTTTATACGACAGACTGGAATGGAGAACCGGTAGTACATGACAGAATGCACTGGACGCTGGCAGAAGCAATCAATACATCTGCAGTGCTTTATCATGTGACGAAAAAGCAGGAATATGCCAAGAAGTATGCAGAATTTATGCAGTATCTGGATGAGGACGTGTTGGATCATGTGAACGGATCGTGGTTCCATCAGATGGATCGGAACAATAAGGTGATTGGTACAGTATGGCCGGGAAAATCCGATCTTTATCATGCGGTACAGGCAACATTGATTCCATATTATGTACCGGATGTGTCTATTGCACAGGCGGTGAAAAAATCTTTAGAGTTAAGCGAACTATAGAAAAAATGGAAGTAATCAGGGAAAGCGAACTGATGATTACTTCCATTTTCCATTCTTAAGACGGCGTGAAAAGTTCAGGATTCATTTCCTGTACAAAAGCAATATATTTTTCCACACTGTCGTTCACATATTTCCCTTTTTTCCACACCAACCCAATCTCCTGGCGGATAGCCGGGGCAACAGGGATACCGATCAGTCCCGGCAGATTTTTCATCAAAGAAGAATAGAGGAATGCTCCGCCCAGATGATTGCTGATAAAGTTCCGGATGGTAAAGAGCTGGCTGGCGTGCATGATCACGTTCGGTTTAATTCCGGCACCTTCGAATCGGGAATATAAAGTCGTATTTAAAACGGAGTCCGTATTATACAGGATCAGGTTTTCGTCTTTCAGCATTTCCAGAGAGACTTCTTTCTCCTTTGCCAGAGAATGTTCCGGGGACACACAGAATACGATCCTGTCGGACAGGAGCTGGTAGGAATTCAGCTTATCGATCTCATAAAAATTCATATTTACAAGTGCAAGGTCCAGTGTCTCGTCAAATACCATGTTGGCAGCCCGGATTGAGCCATATTCGAACAGCTCAACAGGAATAGAAGGATATTCTTTTTAAAAAGAGATCAGCATGTCCGGATAGAAGACCGTACTGAGAAGAGGCGGGATTCCGATTCGGATCGGGCTCACCTGCCTGCCGAGGTCGTAGAGTTCCGAGGAGGTCTGATTGATGGTATCAAGCAGTTTGCTCGCTTTTTGATAGAAGATTTCGCCCTCTTTGGTTAGAGACATATGGTTCTTGGTTCGCGCAAACAGGCTGATAGAGAATTCCTTTTCCAATTCTTTGATTGCGTTTGAAATGGCGGGCTGGGTAACGTAAAGCTTCTGAGCAGCCTGCGTAATACTGTGATAGCGGCATACGGCGCAAAAGTATTCTAACTGGATGATCTTCATGTTTTTTTCCTTTTCTGAAATTTTTTCGGGAAGCATTTTTAAGCAGAATCGATAAAAACAGAGCTGCTTTTTCTTTGGATTATACCATATCACAAGTAAAAATGCACAAAAATCCGCCCCACATTAAGCTTTTTTTATGGAGTTATAAGTATTCGTAAATGTACAAGCCGAAAATAATTTCCTATAATGAAATCGTAACAAGAAGTAATAAGAACGGCCGTCATATTACTCGATAAATGAATAAGGATTGGGGGAAAGCAAATGAGTCCATCTACAATTACGTTACTTTTTCTCCTGTTTGCAGTCGTAATGTTCGTGCTGGAAAAGATTCCGCTGGGTGTTACTTCGATGATCGTCTGTATCGGACTGGTCGTGACAGGAGTGCTGGATGTCAAAACAGCTTTTGTGGGATTTATTGACAGCAATGTTATTTTATTTGTGGCAATGTTCATCGTCGGCGGTGCATTATTTGAGACCGGAATGGCAAATAAGATCGGTGGAATTGTAACAAAATTTGCAAAGACGGAGCGTATGCTGATCGTTGCGATCATGGTGATCGTGGGATTGATGAGCGGGGTTCTGTCCAACACGGGAACGGCAGCCGTACTGATTCCGGTGGTGATCGGAATCGCGGCAAAATCCGGATATAAAAGATCACGCTTACTGATGCCGCTTGTGTTTGCGGCGGCAATGGGAGGAAATCTCTCGCTGATCGGAGCACCCGGAAATCTGATCGCACAGAGTGCGCTGGAAGAACTGGGGCTTGGATTTGGATTTTTCGAATACGCTATCGTAGGTCTTCCGATTCTGATTGTAGGTATCCTTTTCTATGCAACGATCGGATATAAGCTTCTGCCAAGTCACGATGTACAAGATGACGGCGCATTTGATACACAGAAAGATTTCAGTGATGTGCCTGTATGGAAGCAGTGGTTATCATTAGTTATTCTGGTATTTACGCTTCTGGCAATGATTTTTGAAGACAAGATTGGAATCAAGCTTTGCATTTCTGGAGGAATCGGAGCACTGCTTCTTATCCTCACAGGAGTAATCTCAGAAAAGGATGCCTTGAAATCGATTGATCTTAAGACGATCTTCCTGTTTGGAGGTACCTTGTCTTTGGCATCAGCTCTTCAGAGTACAGGAGCAGGAGAATTGATCGCGGGCAAAGTGATCGGAGCATTAGGAGAGAATCCGTCACCGTACATTTTAACACTGGTCGTATTTCTGCTCTGCTGTATCATGACGAACTTTATGTCCAATACGGCGACGACGGCACTGATGGTTCCGATCTGCCTCTCCATTGCCCAGGGGATGGGAGCGGATCCGAGAGCCGTACTGATGGCATGTGTGATCGGAGGATCCTGCGCATATGCGACACCGATCGGAATGCCGGCAAATACCATGGTGGTGGGAGCCGGAGGATATAAATTTATGGATTATGTGAAATCAGGTTTTCCACTGATCATCATTGCAACGGTTGTAAGTATGATCATTCTTCCGATTGCATTTCCATTCTTCCCGTAAGAGAAGAAAGACTGAATTCAAATTTATAAGGAGTGAAAAGATATGGATAAGAAACAACAGGTAGAGCAGCTTACTACTTATATGGCAAATTTTGTGTCCTACATCGGTAAAGTGCTGCCGGATGATATTATTGCAAAGCTGGATGAACTTGCCGAGAAGGAAGACAGTCCGCTTTCGAAGGTCATTTATCAGACTATGAAAAAGAATCAGGTATTGGCAAAAGAACTGAACAGGCCGAGCTGCCAGGATACAGGTGTCCTGCAGTTCTGGGTAAAATGCGGAACCGCATTTCCGCTGATTGGAGAACTGGAAGCATTATTAAAAGAAGCTGTTGTGAAAGCAACGTTTGAAGCACCGCTTCGTCATAACAGTGTAGAGACATTCGACGAATACAATACCGGCAAAAATGTGGGAAAAGGAACGCCGACAGTATTCTGGGATATTGTTCCGGACAGCGATCAGTGTGAAATCTATGCCTACATGGCAGGAGGTGGATGTACCCTTCCGGGAAAAGCCATGGTTCTGATGCCGGGCGCAGGTTATGAGGGGGTTACGAAATTTGTTATGGATGTCATGACATCCTATGGGCTTAATGCATGTCCGCCGCTTCTGGTAGGGGTAGGTGTGGCGACTTCCGTGGAAACCGCAGCGCTTCTTTCCAAGAAAGCACTAATGCGTCCGCTTGGAAGCCACAATGAAAACGAACGTGCAGCATCCATGGAAAAACTGTTGGAAGACGGTATCAATGCGATTGGTCTCGGACCACAGGGCATGGGCGGAAAATATTCTGTTATGGGCGTTCACATTGAAAATACGGCAAGACATCCGTCTGCAATCGGAGTTGCTGTCAATGTAGGATGCTGGTCACACAGAAGAGGCCACATTATTTTTGATAAAGATCTCAACTATACAATCACGACACATTCGGGGGTGGAATTATAATGCTGGAAATGAAAGATGGAAAGAAAATCCTTACAACACCAATATCAGATGAGGATTTGGCAAATATCCATATTGGAGATATCGTATACTTAAACGGAAGTATGACAACATGCAGAGACGTTGCACACAGAAGACTGGTGGAAGCCGGAAGAGAACTTCCGGTTGATGTGAGAAACGCAGCCATTTTCCATGCAGGACCGATCATCCGTCCTCTGGAAAACGACAAATTCGAGATGGTATCCGTCGGGCCGACTACCAGTATGCGTATGGAGAAATTCGAGAAAGAATTCGTGGAAAAGACCGGTGTGAAGGTCATCATCGGAAAAGGAGGCATGGGACCGAATACCGAATACGCCTGCAAGAATTACAAAGCGATCCACTGTGTATTTCCTGCCGGAAATGCGGTAGTCGCGGCGACGGAAGTAGAAGAAATTGTGGATGCACAGTGGCGTGATCTGGGAATGCCGGAGACCTTATGGCACTGCCGCGTCAAAGAATTCGGACCACTCATCGTGTCTATCGACACAGAAGGACGCAACCTGTTTGAAGAGAATAAAGTTATCTTCAACGAAAGAAAAGATAAAGCAATTGAAGAAATCTGCAAACATGTCAGCTTTATCAAATAATTTATGAAATCATATTAATACCAAATTTTTGCCTCTAAAGACCATACAACGAGCAAACTGCCATGCTTGTTGTATGGTCTTTTTATACTATTGTTTGCATTAACAAGAAGCATGAAAGAATTTATATATTTGACACTTTGGTGGTCATTTTGTATAATATCATATTAGGACAGCGGTATATTTTGTGAGTATTAACGGAAGTTGGGGGGTGACGAAAGCAAAATAAACGTTGTAAAAAAACAAAAGAGAGGTTTGACTTATGTCGGATAAGAAGAAAATCACGTGGCAGGCCCTGGCATTCATGGCCTTTTCCACAGTATGGGGATTTGGAAATGTAACGAATGGATTCGTGTATTTTAACGGAATCCAGGTAACTTTGAGCTGGATCCTGATGTTTGCGCTGTATTTTGTTCCATATGCGCTGATGGTAGGAGAACTGGGTTCAGCATTTAAAAATGAAGGCGGCGGTGTAAGTTCATGGCTGAATAAGACAATGGGGGCTAAGGTTGCTTATTATGCCGGATTTACATATTGGGCATGCCACATAACTTATATTGCAAGTAAAGGAAGCGGAAGTCTGAAGGCTCTGTCCTGGGCGATTTTCCGTAATGCGGAGACCTATGATTCTCTGCCGACACTGGGTGTACAGCTTGCGACACTTGCTGTATTCCTTCTGGGATGCTTTATTGCGAGCCGTGGACTTAATCCGCTGAAGAAGCTGCTTACGCTGGCGGGGACGACCATGTTTGTGATGTCACTGCTTTACATCGTGATGATGTTCGCAGCACCGGCGATCAATCCGGGAGCTACATTTGTATCCATGGATCTGAGCATGAAGAGCCTGATTCCGAACTTTAATGTGGCTTATTTCACATCCCTTTCCATTCTGGTATTTGCAGTAGGCGGATGTGAAAAAATTTCACCGTACGTTAATAAAGTGGAGAATCCGAGCAAAGGATTTCCGAAGGGAATGATTTCACTGGCGATTATGGTTGTTGTATGTGCGATTCTTGGTACCTTCGCAATGGGAATGATGTTTGACCCGGCTGTGATCAATGAGAGTACAGAATCCTTCAATTCATATGCGGCAAACGGTTCTTACTGGGCATTCCAGAAGCTGGGAGAGTACTGGCATGTGGGGGATTTCTTCCTGATCATTTATGCAATCTGTAATCTGATCAGCCAGTTTGCTATTCTGGTACTGAGCATTGACGCACCACTGCGTATGCTGCTTGATAATGATGATACACGCCAGTTTATACCTTCCAAACTTCAGAAGAAGAATAAATATGGCGTATATAGCAATGGTATTCTCCTTGTTGCGATCCTGTCCGGAGCGATCATACTGATTCAGTCCGTTGTACCGGGAGCTGCTGCGGTACTTCAGCAGCTGACAAAACTGAATTCCGTATGTATGCCGCTGCGTTATTTATGGGTATTTGTTGCTTACCTTGCTCTGCGTAAGGCGTATGACAAGATTCCGGCGGAATACCGTTTCGTAAAGAATCAGGGCGTTGCCAAATTCTTCGGGGGATGGTGTTTCCTGATTACTGCAGCAAGCTGTATTCTGGGAATGTACTCCGATGATCTGTTTACATTTGCCTTAAATGTAATCACACCGGTCATTCTGACGGCACTCGGACTGATCATGCCGCAGATTGCAAAAAGAGAACAGAAAAAAGCATAAACAATAAGATAGAATATTGGAGGAAGTCGAATATGTATAAGAAAACAGCAGAAGATATGGTATCTTTTATCAAGAACAGTCCTACCGCATTCCATGCAGTGGATTCTATGAAGAAAATTCTGAATGAGGAAGGATATCAGGAGCTTCCTGAAGGAAAGCGCTGGGAGATCAGTCTGGGAGGAAAATATTATGTCACCCGGAACGATTCCAGTCTGATCGCGCTGAAAATCGGAACGGATCTGGAGAACTACAGCTTCAACATAGCGGCTTCCCACAGTGATTCGCCTACATTTAAAATCAAGGAAAACGAAGAACTGGAAGTCCGCGGAAAATATACCCAGCTGAATACAGAGGGGTATGGCGGGATGCTCTGTGCACCCTGGTTTGACCGTCCGCTTTCCGTTGCCGGAAGAGCAGTGGTAAAAGAAGGAGACAGCTTTGTGACCAGGCTCGTTAAAGTGGACCGGGATCTGGTGATGATTCCGAATGTGGCTATCCACATGAATCGAAAAATCAATGAGGGATTTGAATATAATAAACAGGTTGACATGCTGCCGCTTTTTGGCGGCGGCGAATGTCAAAAGGGCGATTTCAAAAAGCTGATCGCAGAAGAACTGAATGTAGGAGAGGATGATATTTACGGGATGGATCTTTATCTTTATAACCGTATGGAGCCCTCCATCTGGGGAGCGAAGGAAGAGTTCGTTTCCTGCCCGCAGCTCGATGATCTGCAATGCGCCTATACTTCTCTGCAGGGGTTCTTAAAAGGTGCAAATGAGAAATCAATCAATGTATTCGCCTGCTTCGATAACGAAGAAGTGGGTTCCGGAACCAAGCAGGGCGCGGGCTCGACATTTTTATTTGATGTTCTCCACCGGCTCAACCGTGGACTTGGCAAAGATGAGGATGCATTTTACTGCGCATTGGCTTCCAGCTTTATGCTGAGCTGTGATAACGCGCATGCCGTTCATCCGAACCACCCGGAGAAAACGGATACAGGTAATTGCGTTTATATGAATGAAGGAATCGTGGTCAAATCCCACGCCGGACAGAAATATACGAGTGATGCAGTCAGTGTTGCGGTGTTTAAAGGAATCTGTGAAAAGGCCGGAGTTCCGGTACAGTTTTTTGCAAACCGCTCGGATATGGCGGGAGGAAGCACACTTGGCAATATTGCGATGGCTCAGGTATCCATGAACAGTGTGGATATCGGATTGCCGCAGCTTTCCATGCATTCTCCGTATGAGACAGCGGGAATCAAGGACAGTTATTATATGATTCAGGCAACGGAGGAATTCTTTAACAGTCATATCGAAGCACAGGAAAATGGTGTTTTGGTTGAATAGGGGACGTTTCTTTTGCCACGATGCTGGGGTCAAAAGCCCTGGCATCGAACGTCCCTTTTTTACTTTTTGTTGCTATTTATAAGTTTCTACCGTAGTTTTCGGTATATTTGGTGTCGATTGTAACTATACCCTTCCCATATT
>JALFNN010000085.1 GCA_022774325.1 bacterium
ATATGGCGGCGGTATTGCTGACATTATATTGTTTTTTCCTGTATGAGGATGAAATCGTGGCGGCCATGCTGGTGGCCGAATTGATCTATTTTCCGCTGGCGTTCGGGTATCTGATGCTGCAGAAGAGGAAGATCATTGTCGTTTTGGAAGATATTATACCCATTGCGGAAAAGAATCAGGAAATTCCGGTAAGGGTGATTGTGAGAAATGCTTCACACAGGTTCGCGGCGCGGTATCGCATAGAATTGTCTGTGGAAAATGAATTCACCGGGGAAGTTCTCCGGCATGGAGTGAGCGGGACGGTGAAGGCGGGGCAGGAAGAGAAGCAAGTTATTCTGCTGCGCTCGTCCAGATGTGGAAATCTGATCATCAGGCTGGAAAAGTGCTGGCTGTATGACAGCCTGGGAATATTGAGGACAGCTTTGTTAAACGGGAGAAAAGCTGCGTTTCGGCGGCGCCGGGAGATGGCTGTACAGCGGCAGTCGGTGGGAATCCTTCCCGAGTGCCACCTGATTCCGGTGGAGGTGACGCGGCGTACGCGGGAATTTCCTGCGGATGCAGATGAATATTCGGATCGGGAAAGCGGGGACGACCCGTCAGAGACATATCAGATCCGGGCGTACAGGGATCAGGATTCGATTCATGATATTCACTGGAAACTGTCGGCAAAAGCTGATGAGCTTCTGGTCAAGGAACACGGCAGACCGCTTGGATGCGTGGTCTTATTATGGCTGAATCTGGAAAAGAAGTCCGGGCAGAGGAGGAAACGCTTCGTTGGAGACGATAGAAAAGAGAATCGGATTGCTTCAGGGATTCTGGAGACGGCAGCTTCCATTTCGTTCTCCCTGTTAGAAGCAGAGTGCGTGCATATGGTGGCATGGTATGAGAAGGCCAATCAGAGAATCTGTAAAAAGAGGATCAGTCGGATGGAACATGTTTATGAGCTGATGAACCGTCTGCTTTTTGTGGAGGAATACGATCATTCGGATGAAGTGGAGGCTTTGTATGAGGAAGCCTTCCGCGGGGAACAGTTCAGTACGAAGCTGGAATTGTGTTCAGACGGTACTTTACTGGTACATGGGGAGAAAAGGTGCGTTGTTCCGTTAGACGAGGAAAAGATCGCATGGGAAGAGATGTATCTGATTGTATAGTTCTGGTTCATGAGGGGACAAGATGAATGGATTAGAGATTATTGACCGTTCAAATAGAGAACAGACAGCAGGATATGCGGTAAAAGAAGCGGCAGCAATGTACGGAATGCTGGTGCTGGTTTTTGCCGCATATTTTTCTGTCTTTGAGGTCCATAACCCGATCGCGGCACTTTTTCTTCTGCCTTTACCGGCAGCAGGAATCGCAGTCTGGGCGGGGAGATGGGGGAGAAGGAAATGGATCCCGATTCTGACAGTGGCTGCTTCGGCAATGCTTGTGCTAACGCCCTGGAATTTCTTAAATGGGATTTCTGTTTTGGCTAATGCCTATATCCGGCTGAATAATGAGTTCTATGGGGTGAGCCAGCCGCTTCTTAAGGTGAATGAGATTTCGGCAGATATTCTGGCAGCTCTGTTTGGAATCCAGATTATTCTGGCTCTTCTTCTGCAACTGGCGGGTAAGTGTAAGCATGGGGCACGAGGGAATGTTCTGGTGCTGCTGGTAATCGTTCTGCCGGTGGCAATGGCCGCCACGGTCGGGAAAATGCCTTCGACAGCCGCTTCCTGGTGTCTGCTTG
This sequence comes from bacterium, assembly GCA_022774325.1. Lineage (GTDB taxonomy): Bacteria > Bacillota > Clostridia > Lachnospirales > Lachnospiraceae > Allocoprococcus. The sequence goes on from JALFNN010000085.1 coordinate 1,727, forward strand.
GCGGAACGCTCTTTTACATGAGATGGAAAATATGCAAATGTGTGCCACTAAGAGAAGCAGCCGGAATCCTTATGATGCTGGGCGTTCTGTTTGGGTGTACGCAGGCATGCATGCCGTATATCCGGACATATAAACTGGAGCATGAGGATCGCCTGATTGAGATCTATGACAGACTGACCCAGATGCAGCAGATCGATATGCAGGGGATTCTGGAAGCCCGTTTTGGCAAAGAGGGATCTTACTCGGGAGGAGGGATCGGAAAAGGAAATCTGGAACATCTGAGTGAATTCAAGCCCACCGGCGAGAAAGCACTGGAAGTCATAGTGACGGAAAAACCCAGGGAAACACTGTATCTAAGAGCATATACCGGGGTGAACTATACCGGAAGGGCATGGGAGAAAGAGACGGTTTTGGCGTTCCGGCAAGGCGTGCCGTCCATTTTCGGAGAGTCCGGCCGCAGAGCACTGATGAATGAACCATTTACAAGGATCAGTGACGGGGCGGCCGGTTTGGAACAACAGAAGATCCGGATCCGCAGAGAAGGAGCTTCCTCTGATTTTTCTTATATACCGTATTTTGCGAAAGTGAATCAGGATGACAAAATCTATCTGGATGCCTGGGTGAAAGGACGATGGACGAAGGATCAGGAGTATAGTTACTTTTCGGCGGCAGAGGTCAAGAACATCTCATCGGGAGAGCTTGCCAAAGAGTCGGATATCTGGAATGAATACAGGACATTTGTTAAGGAAGAGTACAGTACGGCTCCGGACGGACTGAATCAATTGAAAGCATTAACCCGTTCGATGGATCAAGGAAATGTGGAACAGGTGTCAAATGAGATCAACCGGCTTTTTGAAGATACACTGGGACTTCGTTATAGTAAGACACCGGGAGAGGTTCCGGAAGGTGAAGAATTTACGGAATACTTTTTGACAGAGAACCGGAAAGGATTCTGTGTCCATTTTGCGTCAGCCTCAGCGCTTATCTACAGGATGTGTGGCTATTCATCACGGTTTGTGGAAGGATATGCAGTCCCTTCCAATGAATTTGTACGATTAGATGACGGAACGTACCGTGCTGTGGTGACGGATGATATGGCACATGCATGGTGTGAGACGTTTGATGAGAAGACCGGCTGGGTGGTGAGGGAACACACGCCGTCGTATATGGAAGAGACTGATGCGGCAGGTACTCCTGATGACCGGGAAGACGAAACACCGGATATTGTGGAACATGAAGAAGCGGATCACACAGCTCAGGCAGAGGAAGAAGATCTGACGACACAACCGGAGACGGAAGAAAATAAAGGGGGAAATGTGGCAGATCAGAAGACGGATGACGGGGGAAAGACTGATAACGGAGAAAGAGAAAATAAGCCGGGGATTATTCAGACAATCGGAAAGATAACGGCAGTTGTCGCAGCAACGATGTTGGGAGTGATCATTCTGGTGCTGTGCAGTTTCATGGTATTTGGAGGCCTTGTAAGGCAGAAACGATATGCCGGTTTCCGAAGGAGAAAAGAGAATCGGGGAATCGCCAACCTGTATCAGGCCGTATATGAAATTTGTCTGTTTGACGGCATGGAGCCGGATCAGCAAGATGAGAGGATGACTCTGGAAAAGATGAAAGCACAATTCACCCAGCTTTCAGAGGAAGAGTGGGAATGGATGTATCTGTGCGCGGAAAGGGCTGCGTTCTCCGGTGAGGAGATCACAAAAGAGGAACAGAAGCAGATGTTCCGGTTGTACCAGAAATTCCGCAGGGCATACCTGAAGACGTTGAACAGAAAAAAGAAATTCTGGTTCTTATATGGGAAAGGATTGTAGATGTAAAAATACCGGGTCGGCAGGGTGCCGCCCGGTATTTTTCTATTCTTTTGATGGCTCTGTTTTGGTCGTTGCGGTTCTGGCACTGATGCCGTTGATCTCAACACGGTCGTCGACTGCGATGACCAGGCATTTTCGGCCGTCGATGATGCGGGTCTCGACCAGATCGGCGCATTCCGGATTCACCTGAATGGTAATGTCCGGTGTTTTAATCTCAAATTTCTTCGTGTTCGCGACATTGGCGGCCAGGAGAGAAGTGTTCTCTCCGGCGGCAGCATCAAACTGTTCGTCGAAGGTTTCCAGTTTCGCTTCTTCCACACCGCTTTTGGCGAGCAGATATTTCACTTCTGCTTTATCCAGTGCAAGTGGTTCCGGATTTTCTGCGTTCTGCTCAATCAGTTCGTTCAGGTTCTCATGGATATTTTTGACTACTTCATATTCGCAGTCGTCACCAAGTGTTTCCTCGATCAGAGCTTTGAAGGTTTCCTTCTGGCTTCCGGCTGTGAGCGGAGGTACGCAGCCGAGCAGGACATCG
>JALFNN010000072.1 GCA_022774325.1 bacterium
ACATGGCATAAATCTCCTTTGTAAAAATGGTTTCTAGTCAATTCCATTATACCAAACGGAACAGGTTTATGCCTTTTTTATTGGCTGAAATATTGAATTTTCAAGGTTCAACACACCGTATCGGTGTGGGAAGTTTTAGTATTATATAAATCAGGTATTGACTATTCCGGAAAGTGAGAGTATTATAAACATATGAACAATTGCTCATATGTTCAAAAATATTTTCAGGAGGATTATACATATGAAGAAAAAATTTAAAATGGTAGATCTGGATTGTGCAAATTGTGCGGCGAAGATGGAAGCTGCAATCAAGAAGCTGGATGGCGTGAATGATGCAACGGTAAGCTTTATGATGCAGAAGCTGACAATTGATGCGGACGATGCCAGATTTGATGAGATTATGCAGGAAGTTGTGAAAGTATGTAAGAAAGTGGAGCCGGACTGTCAGATTCAGCTGTAACGGATGAAGGTAAGAAAGTCAGGCTAAGAGGTGCAGGAGATGACGAAGAAACAGAAAACAGTGCTTTATCGTATTATAGCAGCAGCAATCATTTATATACCGCTTTTTGTACTGGAACATATGGGAAAATTGGAGTTCCAGACACCATGGCCGGTGAAGTTCCTCCTTTTTCTGGTCCCTTATGCGATCATTGGATGGGATATCATTTACAAGGCAATCAGAAATATCTGCCACGGGCAGGTATTTGATGAGAATTTTCTGATGTGTATTGCCACATTTGGTGCGCTGGGAGTCGGAGAGTATTCGGAAGCGGTAGCTGTAATGCTGTTCTATCAGGTGGGAGAGTTGTTCCAGAGTTATGCGGTGGGCAAATCTCGTCAGTCGATCAGTGAGATGATGGATATCTGTCCGGAGTATGCGAATATCGAGCAGGAAGGACAACTGGCACAGGTGGATCCGGATGATGTGGGGATCGGAGATGTGATTGTTATCAAAGCCGGCGAAAGAATTCCGCTTGACGGAATCGTTCTTTCCGGGAATTCTTTTATCGATACATCGGCACTCACCGGAGAATCGGTACCCCGTGAAGTACGGGAAGGAAGCGAGATCATCAGCGGATGTGTGAACGGAAGCGGACTTTTAAAAGTACAGGTCACAAAAGAGTTTGACGATTCTACTGTTTCCAAGATCCTTGAGCTTGTGGAAAATGCGAGCAGCAAGAAGGCGAAAGTAGAGAATTTTATCACCAGATTTGCGAAATATTATACACCTGTGGTAGTATGTGCCGCAGTGCTGCTGGCGATACTTCCTACCCTTCTGTTCGGACAGCCGTTTACAGAATGGCTGAAGCGGGCCTGCATTTTTCTGGTTATTTCCTGCCCGTGTGCACTTGTAATCTCCGTGCCGCTCGGATTCTTCGGCGGGATCGGCGCTGCCTCCAGACAGGGCGTGCTGGTCAAAGGAAGCAATTATCTGGAAATCCTGTCTGAGATGAAGACGATCGTTTTTGATAAAACAGGTACTTTGACGCGGGGAGAATTTGCCGTGAACAAGGTCATTGTAAATGAGGGAAATGAGTCGGAAATCCTGGAGCTTGCGGCACTGGCGGAAGGGTATTCCGATCATCCGATCGCAGGAGCGTTGCGTGCAGCATGTCAAGAGGAGCTTTCCATGGAGCGGGTGAAAGACAGTGAAGAAATCCCGGGTCATGGAATCCGCTCTGTGATCGACGGCGAGATCGTTTATGCCGGAAATGCAAAGCTGATGGAACGGGAAGGAATCTGGTATGAGCCGTGCGATGAGGCGGGAACCGTCGTATATGTGGCAAAACAGAATCTGTTCCTCGGAGCGATCGTGATCGCAGATACGGTGAAACCGGAAGCAAAGCGGGCAATCCGGCAGCTCAAGAACAGCGGTGTAAGGAAGACGGTCATGCTCACCGGAGACCGCAGAGAGGTCGGAGAAGCGGTTGCAGCGGAGTTGGGGATCGATCAGGTCTACACCGAACTGCTCCCGGGTGATAAAGTCGAGAAAGTGGAAGGTCTTCTTGCAGAACTTGGAGAGAAGGAACGTCTGGGATTTGTCGGTGACGGTATTAACGATGCACCGGTGCTGGGAAGAGCGGACATTGGAATTGCGATGGGAAGCATGGGATCGGATGCGGCGATCGAAGCTGCGGACATTGTTCTGATGGATGACGATATCATGAAAATTCCGTCTGTCATCCGGATCGCCGGTCAGACAATGAAGATCGTAAAACAGAACATTGTATTTGCACTGACTGTGAAGGCTCTGGTTCTGTTCCTTGGAGCGCTCGGCATGGCGAATATGTGGGAAGCAGTATTTGCGGATGTCGGAGTTTCAGTAATTGCGATCCTGAATTCGATGAGGACTCTGAAAACAAAATAAAAGATATGGTCAAGGGAAAAATGAATTGCTCATTTTTCCCTTGATTTTCGTCCCGTGGTAAGGTAGAATATACACCATTCGGAAAGGGTGGATGATATGGAGCTTATGATAGATATTTTTATGGATGCAGTGATTGATACGGCGAAACTGATTCCGTTTTTGTTTCTGACTTATCTGGCAATGGAGTACCTGGAAAATAAAGCAGGGGAAAAGACTGTGAATATGTTGCTTGGAGCAGGTAAAAAGGGACCGCTGATCGGGGGAATCCTTGGTGTTGTCCCACAGTGCGGATTTTCGGCTGCTGCGGCAAGCCTTTATTCGGGCGGGGTCATAACGATTGGAACGATGATTGCGGTATTTCTGTCTACTTCGGACGAAATGCTGCCGATTCTCATTTCAGAGCGTACAAAAGCAAAAGAAATTGTCTGGATTCTTGGTGTGAAGATATTCATCGGTGTAATAGCGGGAATCCTTGTTGATATCGTGGTTAGAATGCGCACTGGCGGGACACAGAAAGGACTGCATATTCATGAAATCTGTGAACGGGATCACTGCCACTGCGAAGAGGGGAGCATCCTGAAATCCGCAGTGACACATTCTCTGCAGACGGTGCTGTTTGTTTTTTTAGTAACGCTGGCATTGAATGCACTGGTAGAAGGGATCGGAATGGAACAGGTCGTCAGAGCGGCAGCCGCACATCCGGTAAGAAGTATCCTTCTGACTGCTTTGATCGGGCTGGTTCCAAACTGTGCATCTTCGGTTATGATTACAACATTTTATCTGGAAGGGGTTCTTTCGGTGGGAAGTATGCTGGCGGGGCTGTTGTCCTGTGCCGGTGTGGGGCTCCTTGTATTGTTTCGTACAAATAAGAACTGGAAAGTGAATCTGATGACCGTAGCATCGCTATATGGAATCAGTGTGTTCTGCGGTCTTGCTGCCCAGTTGATTCTATAAAAAGAATAAAGATTTTTAGGTAAAGGGAACCAGGGATTTACCATGGTAAAAAATGGTTGCTTGTATCAGTTAAAAGCGGTAGAATACATGTAGTATTATACGAAAGAGAGGAAAAATTATGGCTAAGAAAGGATTTGTTGCGGAATTTAAAGAATTTATCAGCCGTGGTAATGTCATGGATATGGCAGTCGGTGTTATCATAGGCGGCGCCTTCCAGAGTATCGTGAGTTCATTAGTAGGAGATGTTGTGATGCCTGTCATTACCGTGATTACAGGAGGCATCAGCTTTTCATCATGGAAGCTTGCTCTGACAGAGGGAGAAGAACCGTCTTATCTTAATTATGGTAATTTTATCACTGCAGTGATCAACTTCCTGCTCATGGCATTCATTATTTTCTGCTTTGTGAAACTCATGAATACATTGAGCGCGAAAATGCTCAGAAAAGAAGCAGAAGAAGCACCGGCACCGACGACGAAGAAGTGCCCGTACTGCTGTTCAGAGATTCCGATCGAAGCAACCAGATGTGCCCATTGTACATCGGAACTTCCGGTAGAAGAAGAGAAGACAGAATAGGCTGAATCAGCATATTATAAAGAAGAGGCAGAGAGGAAATACAGAAAATGGAAAAAATAATTTTAACAGGAGACAGACCGACCGGCCGTCTTCATGTAGGACATTATGTTGGTTCTCTGAGACGAAGAGTGGAACTGCAGAATTCCGGAGAATATGACAAGATTTTTATTATGATTGCAGATGCCCAGGCATTGACAGACAATGCGGATAATCCGGAAAAAGTACGGCAGAATATCATTGAAGTGGCATTGGATTACCTGTCTTGCGGACTGGATCCGGAAAAATCTACATTATTTATCCAGTCCCAGGTTCCGGAATTAACAGAATTATCTTTCTATTATATGAATCTGGTGACGGTGTCCCGTCTGCAGAGAAACCCTACTGTAAAATCCGAGATACAGATGCGGAATTTCGAAGCAAGTATTCCGGTTGGATTTTTCACGTATCCAATCAGTCAGGCTGCGGATATTACAGCATTTAAAGCGACAACCGTTCCGGTCGGAGAGGATCAGCTCCCGATGATCGAACAGTGCCGTGAAATCGTTCATAAGTTTAACACAGTTTACGGGGATACATTGGTAATGCCGAAAGCATTGATCCCGGAGAATGAAAGCTGCTGCAGACTTCCTGGAATTGACGGAAAGGCAAAAATGAGTAAATCCCTCGGCAACTGTATCTATTTATCTGATACGGAGGAAGAGGTTCAGAAGAAAATTATGAGTATGTATACCGATCCGAACCATCTGAAAGTATCTGATCCTGGGCAGGTGGAAGGAAACTGTGTGTTTACTTATCTGGATGCATTCTGTCGGGATGAGCATTTTGCCAAATATCTTCCTGACTATCAGAACCTGGATGAGCTGAAGGCACATTACCAGAGAGGCGGACTTGGGGATGTGAAGGTGAAACGGTTCCTGAATGCAATCATGCAGGAAGAACTTGCGCCGATTCGTGCAAGAAGAAAAGAACTGGAGAAGAGGATACCGGAAATTTACGAGATCCTTCGTGAAGGCAGTATCGAAGCGGAGAAAGTGGCTGCTCAGACACTGAAAGAAGTGAAAGAATCCATGAAGATCAACTATTTTGATGATATGGAACTGATTCGGGAGCAGAGTAAACGTTTCGCTTCCGAAGCTTAAAAAAGTAAGCTTACAAAGTGTAAAATGTTAAACAGATATGAAAATATGTTGCGTAATTATTAAAAGGACGCTATAATAGACTCCATAAGTGACTGATTGTGCAAAAAAAACGGTCAATCAGCCAAAGATAGGCCGAAGGAGATAATTATATGGGTAAATATTTTGGAACAGATGGCTTCCGTGGGGAAGCAAATGTGAATTTGACAGTAGAGCATGCATTCAAAGTTGGACGATATCTGGGATGGTATTACGGGCAGGAGCACAAGGCGAGAATCGTGATCGGCAAGGATACCAGACGGAGCAGCTATATGTTTGAATATGCACTGGCAGCAGGGCTTACTGCTTCCGGAGCAGATGCGTATCTTCTGCATGTAACGACAACCCCCAGCGTTTCTTATGTGACGAGAACCGAAGATTTTGACTGCGGTATTATGATTTCCGCCAGCCATAATCCATTCTATGATAACGGTATCAAAGTAATTAATGGAAAAGGACACAAACTGGAGGCAGAAGTCGAAGATAAGATTGAAGCTTATATCGATGGGGAAACAGGAGAAATTCCGCTTGCACAGAAGGAAGCGATTGGAAGAACGATTGACTATGCGGCGGGAAGAAACCGGTATATCGGACATCTGATCTCGCTGGCCACACGCTCTTTCAAGGATATGCGTATCGGACTTGACTGTTCGAACGGAAGTGCATTTGCCATTGCGAAAAGTGTTTATGATGCACTTGGAGCTAAGACTTATGTGATCAACAACGAGCCGGATGGAACGAACATCAATACAAACTGTGGCTCCACACATATCGGAGTGCTGCAGAAATTTGTGAAAGAGAAGAAACTGGATGTAGGATTTGCATTTGACGGAGATGCAGACCGCTGTATCGCAGTCGATGAGAACGGCAATGTCGTTGATGGAGACCTGATTCTGTATGTCTGTGGAAAATATTTAAAAGAGCGCGGACAGCTTAACGGAGATACGATCGTGACAACGATCATGTCAAATATCGGTCTTTATAAGGCGTGTGACAAAGTTGGAATCCGTTATGAAAAGACAAAGGTTGGCGATAAATACGTTTATGAGAATATGGTCCAGAATAATTTCATGCTGGGCGGCGAACAATCCGGTCATATTATTTTCAGCAAACATGCTACGACCGGTGACGGAATCCTGACTTCTCTTATGATTATGGAAGTGATTATGGAGACGAAGCAGTCTCTTGCAAAGCTGACGGAGGATGTGACCATTTACCCGCAGCTCCTCAAGAATGTGAGAGTATCTGACAAGAAGACGGCACGGGAGAATCCGGAAGTGGTAAAAGCAGTTGCTGCGGTTTCAGAGGCACTTGGAGATGACGGACGTATTCTGGTACGCGAAAGCGGAACAGAACCGGTAATCCGTGTTATGGTGGAAGCCACCACGGATGAACTGTGTGAAAAATATGTAAATCAAGTCGTTGATGTGATGGAAAAAGAAGGCCTGATCGTCGGTTAACCCGAACAGATTTAAGGGATTGTGTGAAATGCACAGTCCCTTTTTTGTCATGCATACGCCAAAAAGAACCGATGGATCGTTTTTGGTTCATGGCGGGATCATCTTTATTACTTTACAAAAAATGCCTTCTGTGCTAACATGAATATAACAAAAAACAGCAAAAGAAAAAGTAAAGAGGGAATTTTTATGCTGATAGAGATTGATTTTAACAGTGATGAAGCGATTTATTTGCAATTGAGAAATCAGATTATTATGGGGATTGCAACGTCCACGATCCACGAAGGTGATCCGCTTCCTTCGGTTCGTACACTCGCCGAGAATATCGGGATCAACATGCATACGGTAAACAAAGCATATAATGTACTAAGACAAGAAGGATTTATTCAGCTGGACAGGAGAAAGGGTGCCGTGATCTGTATTGATGTCAATAAGATTCAGGCGCTTCAGGATATGAAGGAGCAGCTCCGGATTCTTCTGGCAAAGGGGAGCTGCAAAGGAATCACCCGGGAAGAAGTACATGAATTGGTAGATGAGATTTATGAAGAATATAAATGATGCCTGTAAAGGCTGTCATGCGGCAGTACTGCATGAGTGGTGAGACCGGATTAATAAGAGATAAGGAGAGACTTACGAGGTTATGACAGAGAATCAGTATACAAAGCAGGCGCAGGAAGCGCTGAATATGGCAAAGGAGATTGCGGAGGCGAACCGGCATCCATATATCGGGACGGAACATCTTCTTTTCGGATTGAAGAGAATCTATACAGGAGTTGCAGGTCAGGTACTTGACAAGAATAAAGTGGACGAAGAGCAGATGGAAAAAGCGATGGATCTGCTGATATCCAGTCCGGCAGGAGGAACACCTGACAGACGAAGAATCGAAAGAAGCCCCAGACTGGAATACATTTTGGAGGAAAGCAAGAATGAGGCGGCACATTTCGGATCCAGAAAGATCGGGACGGAGCATATGCTTTTGGCGATGCTCAAAGACGGTGACTGTGTGGCAACCCAAATGCTTATGACCTTGAATGTCAATATTCAAAAGGTGTTTCAGGATCTTCTGCAGGCTATGGGTGAGGATCCGAAAGAATATATGGAAAGTCAGCGTGAAGGAGAAGGTCAGGGAGGAATCCTCGAACAGTACAGCACAGATCTGACGGAGGAGGCCAGAGAAGGCAAGCTGGATCCGGTGATCGGGCGTCAGGAGGAAATCGGAAGGATCATGCAGATTTTGAGCCGCAGAACCAAGAATAATCCTTGTCTGGTCGGAGAGCCGGGTGTCGGTAAGACTGCGATCGTGGAAGGGCTTGCAATGCAGATTGCAGACGGGATCGTACCGGAGAGTATGCGGGACAAGAGGATTCTTGTGCTGGATCTTCCGGGCATGATTGCAGGATCAAAATACAGAGGTGAATTTGAGGAACGTATGAAGAAGCTGATCCGGGAAGTAAAGGCATCCGGCAATGTGATCCTGTTTCTGGACGAGCTGCATACGATCATCGGAGCAGGTGGGGCTGAAGGGGCTATCGATGCGTCCAATATTCTGAAACCCTCTCTCGCACGCGGAGAGCTGCAGCTGATCGGTGCGACGACACTGACGGAGTACCGCAAATATATTGAGAAAGATGCTGCGCTGGAGCGGCGTTTTCAGCCGGTGACGGTAGAAGAGCCGGATGAGGAAAAATGCCTTGTGATCCTGAAAGGGCTCCAGAAAAAATATGAGGCACATCATGAAGTGGAGATTGAAGAAGAAGCACTGAGGGCCGCAGTTCATTTGTCATGCCGTTATATTAATGACCGGTTTCTGCCTGATAAAGCAATTGATGTGTTGGACGAAAGCTGTTCCAAGGTGAAGCTCAGAGGCTTCAAAGTACCGGAGAATATTGCAAAATTAGAGATACTTTATAAGGATCTTGGCGCCGAGAAAGAAAATTGTATTAAAACCGGGAACATGGAAGAAGCTTCGCGCCTCCATCGGGAACAGAAGGAAACCATGAAGAAACTGGAGCAGGCAAAAGCCCGGTTTGAGAAGAGCCACGAGAATAAAAAGGTATCGGTTACAGAAGAGGATGTGGCTGAGGTGATTTCTGCCTGGACAAGAATCCCGTTGAGCAGACTGAACGAGACAGAGACGGCAAGACTTGGAAAATTGGAAAAGACACTGGAGAAGAGAGTCATCGGCCAGGAGGAAGCTGTGAAGGCTCTGGCGAAAGCTGTCAAGAGAGGAAGAGTTGGTCTGAAAGATCCGAAGAGGCCAATTGGTTCTTTCCTGTTTCTTGGGCCTACCGGAGTCGGTAAGACCGAACTTTCGAAAGCACTGGCAGAGGCACTTTTTGGAAATGAAGAGGATATGATCCGGGTTGATATGTCAGAATACATGGAGAAACACAGCGTCGCAAAAATGATTGGGGCGCCTCCGGGATATGTGGGACATGATGATGGCGGACAGCTCAGTGAAAAAGTGCGCAGAAATCCATATTCCGTAATCCTGTTTGATGAGATTGAAAAAGCACATCCGGATGTGTTCAATATCCTGCTGCAGGTGCTGGATGACGGGCATATTACAGATTCTCAGGGGAGAAAAGTGGATTTCCGCAATACAGTCATCATCATGACTTCCAATGCCGGAGCGAAAGCGATCATTGAACCGAAGAAGCTCGGCTTTACGCAGCAGGAAGATGTGGCGGGCGATTATAAGCGCATGAAGTCTAACGTTATGGATGAAGTGAAGCAGCTGTTTCGTCCGGAATTCCTGAATCGTATTGACGAGATTATTGTATTCCACCCGCTCGGTGAGAATGATATGAAGAAGATCGTGGGTCTGATGTGCAAGGAAGTGACACAGCGTGCAAAAGAACAGCTGGATATCACGCTCGTGATCCGCGATTCAGTGAAAAAGCACATCGTCGAAACCGGAACGGATAAGAAATACGGTGCAAGGCCGCTTAGAAGAGCCGTGCAGAATCAGCTGGAGGATAAACTGGCGGAGGCGATCCTGAGCGGTGAAATCAAACGGGGCGATCATGTGGAAGCCGGAATTTCTAAAAAAGAAATAAAATTTACTACAAAGGGAATAAACAACTAGAAAAAGAAAAGGGATATGGTATAATAAGATTAACTCAAAAGAGAATACCATTAGGAGGAACATGGAAATGGCATTAATCAAGGAACTTATTAAGAGCGAGACTGACGGAACACTTAGCTTTGGAGATTACAGTCTTGCGGAAAAGACGAAGAAAGATGGTTTTGAATTTCAGGGAGATTTATATAAAGTTAAGACGTTCAAAGAGATTACCAAATTAGAGAAAAACGGAATGTTTGTATACGAATCTGTGCCGGGAACTGCCGTTGAGAATTTCAAAGTCTCTGAAAATGTAGTTTCGTTCAAAGTATCCGGTGAAGGGGATGCGCAGATTACGCTGGAACTGGAAGCGGACAGCGAATATACAGTTTACATGAATGATGTAAATGTCGGAGATATGTCAACGAATTTAAGTGCAAAACTCAGTATCAGTGCAGAATTAGGGAAAGAAAGCGTTGAAGTAGAAATCGTTAAGAAATAGGACACGGATACATAGTGATTTTGAGAGAAGGGCTGTTTGATGCAGCCCTTTTCCTGTCACTGGAATTGAATCTGTCTGTGAACCGCAGCGTGAGAAAGGAAAAGCAGGAAATATGGCAAAAGGGAAGAAGACAGTTTTTTTCTGTCAGAATTGTGGACATGAAGAGTCAAAGTGGCTGGGACAGTGTCCCATGTGCAAGGAATGGAATACTTTTGTTGAAGAAAGGGTAACGATGGCGAAAACGGTTGCCGTGAAGGACAGGAAGGAACTACGCGCAGTTCCGCTTTCCCAGGTGCAAACGGAAGCAGAAGAGAGAGTAAGTACTCATATTAATGAACTGGATCGTGTGCTTGGAGGCGGGATCGTTCCCGGTTCTTTGATTCTTGTCGGAGGTGATCCGGGGATCGGCAAATCAACATTGCTTCTGCAGGTTTGCCGTGAACTGGCACGCACGGAGAAGAAGGTGCTTTATATTTCGGGAGAAGAATCACTGCGGCAGATCAAGCTGCGTGCACAGCGCATGGGAGAATTTACGGAACATCTGCTTTTGCTCTGTGAGACCAATCTGGAACTGATCCGTCAGGCAATCGAGAGAGAAAGACCGGAAACGGTCGTGATCGATTCGATTCAGACCATGTTCAGCGAAGAGGTGGGGTCTGCACCGGGCAGTGTGTCACAGGTCCGGGAGGCGACCAATGCTCTGATGCAGCTTGCAAAAGGCCTGTGTATCACGATATTTATTGTAGGGCATGTGACGAAGGAAGGTACGGTTGCGGGTCCGAGAGTATTGGAGCATATGGTGGACACAGTGCTTTATTTCGAAGGGGACCGGCATGCATCGTACCGGATCCTCAGGGGGGTGAAGAATCGTTTCGGTTCAACCAATGAGATTGGTGTATTTGAAATGCGTCAGGACGGACTGCGCGAGGTGAAAAATGCATCGGAATTTATGCTGGACGGCAGGCCGGAACATGCGTCGGGATCCGTCGTGGCATGTTCCATGGAAGGGACCAGGCCGATCCTTCTGGAAATACAGGCTCTTGTGTGCGAAAGTAATTTAGGCATACCCAGGAGGACTGCGGCTGGAACGGATTACAATCGTGTCAATTTGCTGATGGCGGTACTCGAGAAACGGATCGGTTACCGGTTGGCAAACTATGATGCATACGTGAATATTGCAGGCGGAATTAAGATCAATGAGCCGGCGGTCGATCTGGGAATTGTGATGGCAATCGTATCCAGCTATAAAAACAGACCACTGGATGAGAGAACGATTGTATTCGGAGAGGTTGGACTGAGCGGAGAAGTACGGGCAGTCAGTATGCCGGAACAGCGCGTGCAGGAGGCAAAAAAGCTTGGATTTGAGACCTGTATCATGCCGGCTGTCTCTTATGACAGTGTGAAGAACATCGAAGGCATACAGATCATTGGTGTAAAAAATATCAATGAGGCGATCCGGCTTTTCTGATATAAACGAAGATTTATAATAAAATAAATCAATTGACATTTGGAAAATATCGGAATATACTGTAGTAAATTAAAACACTAAACCGATGAACAAGAGGAGTAGGTAAAGATATTTGTTCCCAGAGAGCTGCCGGATGGTGGAAAGGCAGCGGCAAGAGTTTTTACTGAATGGACTTGTGAGGGCAGCTTGAAAGCAAATTTTGAGAATATCATATATTTGCGAGTAGACGCTGACGGGATTCTAGCCCGTTATCAAATAGATATGTATGTTAGTACATAACAGAGTGGTCAGTATATTGACAAATTGGGTGGTACCGCAGAAGATTTAAGCTTTTGTCCCTTTAAGAGGGGACAGGAGCTTTTTTTTGTGCCATGCTTATGAAAAAAAGGTCCACAAAACAAATACTTTTTGAATTAGGAGGAGCGTACATGTATCCAGATTGTAATGAAATCCTGAAACTTGCATCAGATTATGACATCATTCCGGTATGCCGTGAAATCTACGCAGATGTTGTTACGCCGATCACCTTGCTTCGGAAAATTGCGGCTGTGAGTAAACGGCATTATCTGCTGGAAAGTATTGAAGGCGGGGAAAAATGGGGCAGGTATTCGTTCCTGGGATATGATCCTCTGATGCGCGTGTACTGCAGTGACGGTAAAGTCGTGATCGAGCAGGATCGAATTTACCTGCAACGTCTCAAAAGAAGAGTATCGCCGACTGGTTGAACGGACCAAGAAATACATCGTGGACGGCGACATTTTCCAGGCGGTTATATCCAGACAGTTTACCAGTCCGTATGAAGGAAGCCTGATCAATCCATCCCGGTTTCTGAGGACGACAAATCCATCCCCTTATATGGTGTATATGCATATTGACGGAGAAGAGATCATGAGTACGTCGCCGGAAACACTGGTTCGTCTCCAGAATGGCAGAGTGACGACATTTCCTGTGGCTGGTTCCAGACCGAGAGGAAAAACGGAGGAAGAAGATAAAGAACTGGAAAAAGACCTACTGGCAGATGAGAAGGAATTGTCAGAGCACAATATGCTGGTGGACCTGGGCCGAAATGATTTGGGACGAATCGCGAAATTCAATTCTGTTGAAGTGACAGAGTATATGATGATCCACAGATATTCCAAGATCATGCACATCTGTTCACAGGTGGAAGCAGATATCAAAGACGAATGTGACGGACTGTCTGCGATTGAGTCAGTTCTTCCGGCAGGGACGCTTTCCGGTGCGCCGAAGATCCGTGCCTGTGAGATCATTGAAGAGATGGAGAGTGAGGAAAGAGGAATCTACGGCGGAGCGTTGGGATACCTTGATTTTACAGGGAATATGGATACCTGTATCGCGATCCGTATGGCAGTGAAAAAAGACGGAAAGGTATATGTACAGGCGGGAGGAGGAATTGTAGCCGACAGTGTTCCGGAAAAAGAATATGAGGAATCGGCAAATAAAGCGGCCGCAGTTATGAACGCAATCAAATGCGCAGGGGAGGTGTTGGAATCATGATACTTTTGATCGATAATTATGACAGTTTTTCTTATAATCTGGTTCAGCATAGTAAAATATGAAAATAAGACCGCAGGAGGTAAATGAAATGATCAGAGAAGCAATCGCAAAATTAAGCAAAAAGGAAAATCTTACTTATGAAGAAGCAAAAGGTGTCATGGAGGAAATGATGGATGGAACCGCTACACAGGCGCAAATGGGTGGGTTCCTGATGGCACTCAGTATGCAGGGAGAGACAATCGAAGAAATTACGGCGTTTGCCAATGTAATGCGTGATAAAGGTATTAAGATCCAGCCGGAGAGAGAAGTTATTGATATCGTGGGGACCGGTGGCGATCAGGTGGGAACATTTAATATTTCCACAACTTCTGCATTTATCGTGGCGGCAGGTGGTGTGCCGGTAGCTAAGCATGGTAACCGGAGTGTTTCAAGCAGGAGCGGGGCAGCAGATGTTCTGGAAAAACTGGGAATACGGGTTGCACTTTCCGCACAGCAGAATGAGGAAGTATTGAACAAAACGGGAATCTGCTTCATGTTTGCACCTGTTTACCATTCTTCCATGAAATATGCGGCGCCGGTCAGAAAAGAACTGGGAGTCCGCACCGTGTTCAACATCCTCGGACCTCTTTCCAATCCTGCCGGAGCAACGATGCAGCTTCTTGGTGTTTATGATAAAAAACTGGCTGAACCGCTGGCTCAGGTTCTGGCTAATCTTGGGGTGACCCGCGGTGTGGCAGTGTGCGGTGAGGATGGTCTGGATGAAATCACACTGACCGGTGAGACCGATGTTTATGAAATCCGGTTTGGGAAAATCACTTCCTATACGATCAGTCCCGAGCAGTTTGGATTAACCAGATGCCCGCTGGAAGAACTGATTGGCGGAACTCCGGAAGAAAATGCACAAATTACGATGGATATTTTAACTGGTAAAGAAATCGGTGCAAAACGTGATGTGGTACTGATGAACGCCGGAATGAGCTTATACCTTGGAATTGATGGAATTACGCTGGCTGACGGAATTGAAATGGCAAGAGATTTGATCACGAGCGGAAAAGCACTTGCCAAATACGAAGAATTCCGTGATGCTACCCAGGCAACAGCAAAGGAATAGGGGAAAACAGGATGATATTGGATAAAATAGCAGCATATACACGGCTTCGAATAGAAGAGGCAAAGAAAGAGCTTTCGCCGGACGAGATAAGAAGACTTGCACTTTCATGCAAAACGGACACCGGATTTCCATTTGAAAAAGTGTTGAAAGAACCCGGGATCCACTATATTTGTGAAGTGAAAAAAGCATCTCCGTCCAAGGGAGTGATTGCAGAGGATTTCCCTTATCTGAAGATTGCAGAAGAATACGAAAAGGCAGGTGCGTCGGCAATCTCCTGCCTTACGGAACCAAAGTATTTCATGGGAAAGAATGTATATTTGAAAGAAATTACCGGTAAAGTGAAGATCCCGGTTCTGAGAAAAGATTTTACAGTGGATGAATATATGATATATGAAGCAAAATTGCTCGGCGCAAGTGCGGTACTTCTGATCTGTGCCATACTGGATACAGAAACAGTACGGGATTATATTCATATCTGCGATGAACTTGGATTATCTGCACTGGTTGAGGTTCATGACGAGAAGGAAATGCGGTCCGCAATCGAAGCCGGGGCGAGAGTCATCGGAGTAAACAACCGGAATCTGAAAGACTTTACCGTAGATATCGGAAACAGTGTCCGCCTCAGAAAATTAGCTCCGCCGGATGTATTGTTTGTGGCGGAAAGTGGAATTCAAAATGCAGAGAATATCAGGAATCTCAAAGAAGCCGGTGTGAATGGAGTGCTGATCGGTGAGACACTGATGCGAAGTCGGGATAAAAAAGCAATGCTCGTGGAACTGAACGGAGGCCTTCTTCGCGGGAGGGATTCCGAATGGTAAAAGTAAAGATATGTGGTTTGAGACGAGCAGAAGACATTGCGATGGTAAATGAATTTCACCCCGATTTTGTCGGATTTGTTTTTGCAGACAGCAAACGGAAAGTTGACAGTAAAACAGCAAAGTTGCTTCGAAAAGAATTGCGAAGAGATATTCCGGCAGTCGGAGTGTTTGTAAATGAGGATGTGGAGATCATTCGCAGTCTGTGCATACAGGAAATCATACAAATGGTTCAGCTCCATGGCGATGAAGACGAAGAATACATGAAAGAACTGAAGAATCAGCTTCCCGAAATTCCGGTGATCAAGGCTGTCAGGGTGAGGTCGAAAGAACAGATACTTGAGACAGAAAAAACAGAGTGTGATTACCTTCTGCTGGATACTTATGTAAAAGATATGTACGGTGGAAGTGGGAAGACATTTGACAAGGGTATGATCCCAGATTTGAAGAAACCATATTTCCTTGCCGGCGGGCTGGATGCGTCGAATGTAATAGACAACATACGGGTATGTCATCCGTATGCGGTGGATGTTAGCAGTGCAGTGGAAATAGATGGATGGAAGGATGCCGGAAAGATAAAAGAATTTTTGGAAAGGATTAGAGAACATGAGTAAAGGAAGATTTGGAGTATATGGAGGCCAGTACGTTCCGGAGACGCTGATGAATGCGGTGAATGAGTTGGAAGAGGCCTATGAGAAATATAAAAATGATCCGGAATTTAACCGGGAGCTGGATGAACTGCTGAAAAATTATGCAGGACGTCCGTCGCTTCTATATGAAGCAAAAAAAATGACAGAAGATCTGGGTGGAGCGAAAATCTATTTAAAACGGGAGGATTTGAACCATACAGGCGCACATAAGATCAACAATGTCCTGGGACAGGTCCTTCTGGCAAAAAAGATGGGAAAGACACGGGTGATTGCAGAGACAGGAGCCGGGCAGCACGGCGTTGCGACAGCGACAGCAGCAGCCCTTATGGATATGGAATGTGAGATTTTCATGGGAAAAGAAGATACCGACCGTCAGGCGTTGAATGTGTATCGCATGGAACTCCTGGGGGCCAAAGTACATCCGGTTACAACGGGAACTATGACGCTCAAGGATGCAGTAAACGAGACGATGCGTGAATGGGCAAGCCGGATGGATGACACACTTTATGTGCTGGGGTCTGTCATGGGTCCACATCCCTTCCCAACAATCGTGCGGGATTTCCAAAAGGTTATCGGAAAAGAAATCAAAGAACAGATCATGGAAAAGGAAGGAAGACTACCGGATGCGGTGATTGCATGTGTCGGCGGTGGCAGCAATGCAATCGGTGCATTTTATGAATTTATTCCGGATAAAGAGGTACAGCTGATTGGATGTGAGGCTGCAGGTCTGGGAATTGATACCGAAAAACATGCGGCAACAATTGCGAAAGGAACGAAAGGAATTTTCCATGGTATGAAATCTCTCTTCTGCCAGAATAAAGATGGGCAGATCGCTCCGGTATATTCCATTTCGGCAGGTCTGGATTATCCGGGAATCGGACCGGAACATGCGATGCTGGCTGAAGAAGGACGCGCCAAGTACGTTCCGATCACCGATGAAGAGGCTGTTAATGCATTTGAATATCTGTCACGTACAGAAGGAATCATACCGGCTGTTGAAAGTGCACATGCGGTGGCGTATGCTATGAAGCTGGCACCAACCATGTCAAAAGACAAAATTATCGTAATCAATATTTCCGGCCGCGGAGACAAAGATGTGGCTGCAATTGCAAGATACAGAGGAGTTGAAATCTATGAGTAAGATTCAGGAAGCATTTAAAAATAAAAAAGCATTTATTCCATTTATCACAGGAGGAGATCCTGCACTGGATGTAACAAAAAAACTCTTGCTTGCCATGCAGGAGGCAGGAGCTGATCTGATTGAAGTGGGAATTCCATTCTCAGACCCGATCGCGGAGGGACCTGTCATTCAGGAGGCAGATGAACGTGCGCTGAAAGGCGGATGTACAACGGACAAGCTTTTTGACGCGATGAAAGAAATAAAAGATGAAATGTATGTGCCGCGTGTGTTTATGACTTATGTAAATGCAATTTACAGTTACGGGAAGAGGCATTTTATGGAACGTTGCGTTGAATGTGGAATGGTCGGCGTAATTGTACCGGATATGCCATATGAAGAAAAAGGAGAATTGGAAGATGTCTGCCGTGAATACGGAATCGAATTAATCTCTCTGATCGCGCCAACATCGGACAAAAGAATCCAGATGATCGCCAGGGAGGCGGAAGGATTCCTTTATTGTGTATCATCGCTTGGGGTAACCGGAGTGCGCAGTGAAATCAAGACCGATATTGGAGCAATGATCAGAAAAGTGAAAGAAGTGTCCGATATTCCATGTGCAGTCGGATTTGGAATTGCGACTCCGGATCAGGCAAAAGATATGGCAGCTGTGGCTGACGGAGTGATTGTAGGATCGGCGATTGTCAAAATAGTGGCAAAGTATGGAGAAGAATGCGTACCATATGTAAGTGACTATGTGAAAAGCATGAAAGAAGCGATATAACAATGAAATTGTTTGAATTGTCTGAAATAAATAAAAAACAAAAACATTATTGACAATTTCAAAATGAAGTGGTAAGATATGACTCGTTGATTGGTCAGTACTCAGAAATGAGACGGCGGGCAACGGGTCATAACTTATTTTAGAAGGGCTGAGACAGAGGCCAGGGGCGGTATGAAGAAGTCTGGTGAAAAAAAGTTGTTGACAAACGTCGAAAGATGTGATAACCTAATATAGCTGTCGCGAGACAGAGAAGAAAGAACATTGATAACTAAACAATAGACAACAACCCTGAAAATTCTTTAAGAGATTTTTCAAGAACGGTTGAATCGACAGATTTAACAAACCTAAAAACAGTAAGAAGGAACAGAATTGCCAAGCGATTCTGGACTGGATACAAACA
>JALFNN010000105.1 GCA_022774325.1 bacterium
TTAATTCAACGATCCGGTGGGAAGGAAAGAAGGAGAATATATGGAGAATCAATATATACAGGATACAGAACAGGGACTTTTGAAGACCTATAATCGTTTCCCGGTCGTTCTGGATCATGGAGAAGGTATGTACCTCTATGACACAGACGGAAAGAAATATCTGGATTTTGCTGCAGGAATCGCAGTCTGCGGTCTGGGATACGGAAATCAGGAATTCGGGAATGCAATCAAATCACAGGTCGATAAACTGCTCCACACTTCCAATCTTTACTATAATACCACCTGCGGAGAGGCAGCAAAAGAACTGAAGAGAATTTCCCAGATGGATCGTGTTTTCTTCACCAACAGCGGAACGGAAGCGGTGGAAGGGGCACTGAAAGCAGCCCGGAAATATGCTTATGAGAAGAAGAGCGGACGTTACGAATTTATCGCCATGGAAGATGCGTTCCACGGAAGAAGCATCGGAGCGGTTTCAGTGACCGGACATAAAGAGTACCGGGAGCCCTTTGAACCGATGCTTCCCGGTGTATCGTTTGCGACGTTCAATGATCTGGACAGTGTGAAAGCGCTGGTAAATGAAAAGACCTGTGCGATCATCATGGAGACGATCCAGGGAGAGGGCGGTATCAATCCGGCCACACCGGAATTCCTTAACGGGGTTCGTAAAATCTGTGATGAAAATGATATTCTGCTGATCCTGGATGAAATCCAGTGCGGAATGGGACGGAGTGGTTCGTATTTCGCATGGCAGCAGATGGGTGTGAAGCCGGATATCATGACGATGGCGAAAGCAATCGGAAATGGAATTCCGGTGGGAGCATTTGCCATGACGGAAAAAGTGGCACAGCATTCGCTGAAGCCTGGGGATCACGGGACAACATACGGCGGCAATCCGCTGGCATGTATGGCGGTCAAGACGGTCATTGATATCTTTGAAAAGGAAGATCTGATCGGGCACGTCAATGAGATCGCGCCGTATCTGACTGAGAAGCTGGAAGAAGTTGTATCGGAATTCGACTGTGCGGTCAAAGTAAAAGGAAAAGGTCTGATTCAGGGACTTCAGATTACGAAACCAACCGGGGAAGTGACGAAAAAAGCGCTGGAGGAAGGGCTCCTCATCATCTCAGCCGGACAGAATGTACTTCGTGTGATTCCGCCTCTGATCGTGGAGAAGGAACACATTGATGAGATGATCGAAAAACTGAAAAAAGCATTGGCTTAAGACGCATAATAACCCGGTCATCGGGCATACTCTTAGAAGAAAAAACTGGGAGGAAGAACGATGACCGGGTTTCTGATTGCCCTGATTTCCGGGGCGCTTATGAGTGTACAGGGAGTATTTAACACACAGGTGACAAAGACTACGGGGATGTGGGTCAGCAATGCATGGGTGCAGCTGAGCGCCTTTGCACTGTGTTTTGTGATGTGGCTGATCATGGGAAGGGACAGCGTTGCTTCGATTGCGAAGGTGGAGCCGAAATATGTACTGCTGGGAGGTGTGATCGGTGCCGGGATCACCTGGACGGTCATTAAGAGTATGGAACAGCTCGGGCCTGCAAAGGCGGCACTTTTGATCGTAGTTTCACAGCTTATTGTGGCGTATCTGATCGAGCTTCTGGGGCTGTTCGGAGTGGAAAAATCACCTTTGGACTGGAAAAAGGTGGGCGGAATGGCGCTGGCACTGATCGGGGTTGCGATTTTTCAACTGGCAGGAAAATGATAAAATGGAAATAGCGGTTGAGTTTTTCATGGAAATTCGTTACAATAATCTTGTCTTAGCTGCAGATACATTCTTCCCTCAGACCTGGAGGAAAGAAATGTATGGCGAGGGGTCGCGGCTCTGCATGGAAATGGAGAGAGAATGAGGCAGAAAAGACAAAGAGTGTATCGAAGATTTGCAATTATGATTCTATGCTTCTGCTGTATATTTGCGGGATGCAGCAGGGAAGAAGCGTTTGCCGAAGTCGAGATTACAAAACAGGAAGCAGACGAGAAAGTCCCGGAAGAAAGCGAAGAGACGAAAGAGACGGAACAAGAACCGATCTGGGTCTATGTCTGTGGACAGGTAGTGTGTCCTGGAGTCTATGAACTGAAGAATGGTGACCGCGTGTATCAGGCCATAGATGCGGCGGGCGGTTTTACAGAAGCGGCGAGCCGGGAGTTCTGGAATCAGGCCGAGATTCTGTCGGACGGGCAGAAGATCTATGTACCGACGAAGGAAGAAACGGAACAATCCGGTTCTGCCACAGAAAAAGGGACAATGGATGCCGGGAAAAGCGAAGATGGAAGAGTGAATCTCAACACGGCATCGAAGCAGGAACTCACATCTCTGAGCGGGATTGGTGAATCGCGGGCAGAGGCCATCATCCGTTATCGCGAAGAAAACGGTGGATTTCAAAGCATAGAAGAGATCAAAAAAATAGAGGGAATAAAAGAAGGCATTTTTGAGAAGATCAAAAATGATATTACAGTAAATTAAGGGAGCAGCAGTATGGGCAGAAAAGTGTTGGTAGTGGATGACGAAAAATTAATCGTGAAAGGAATTCGTTACAGTCTGGAGCAGGA
The DNA here is from genome assembly GCA_022774325.1 of bacterium. Classification (GTDB taxonomy): domain Bacteria; phylum Bacillota; class Clostridia; order Lachnospirales; family Lachnospiraceae; genus Allocoprococcus. The sequence continues at coordinate 2,566 of JALFNN010000105.1, forward strand.
TGATATGGAAGTGGATGCCGCCTACGACGGTGAAGAGGCGCTGGAGATGGCAAGAAGGAAAGCGTATGATATCATTTTGCTGGATGTCATGCTTCCCAAGTGTGACGGATTTGAAGTGTGCAGGCAGATCCGGGAGTTCTCGGATGTTCCGATCGTGATGCTCACTGCAAAAGGAGAGGATATGGACAAGATCCTCGGGTTGGAATACGGAGCTGACGATTACATAACGAAACCATTCAATATACTTGAGGTCAAGGCAAGGATCAAGGCAATCATGCGCCGTACGGGGAAAAGAGAAGGAAGCACGGTGGCATCGAAGATGATCGTGAAAGGGGATCTCAGGATCGATTGCGAGAGCCGGAGAGTATTTTCCGGAGAGAAGGAATTGAACCTGACTGCAAAAGAATTCGATCTTCTGGAACTTCTTGCGATGAATCCGAATAAGGTGTACAGCAGAGAGAATCTTTTGAATATTGTCTGGGGATATGAATACCCGGGAGATGCACGTACGGTGGATGTCCATATCCGGAGACTGCGCGAGAAGATTGAAGTGAATCCGAGTGACCCGAAATATGTCTATACGAAGTGGGGAGTTGGTTATTATTTCAGGGGTTAAATTAAAATTTGTACCAAAGTTTTTAAAAAGTCTGCGAGTGCGCATTGTACTGCTTTTGGGGATTTGCACAATTCTGACGTGCCTGTTCTTAAAAGGGGCGATTTTGGAAAGCTATGAACAGAGACTGGTATCTGTGCGCACTTCAGAGATTCAGAATCAGTGTACGATTCTGGGCAATCAGTTAATCAATTCTAATTATCTGGTACATACAGATTCCGAGGTTATCAATGCTGAGCTTGCGCAGCTGTCCAATATTGTCAGCGGACGGGTCATGGTCATCAATGATGAATTCCGTATCGTAAAAGATACATATAATCTGGATGAAGGGAAGACGATCATATCTACGGATGTGGTGCGCTGTCTTCGCGGAGAGCAGAGCAACAATTATGATGAAAAGAACCGCTATATCGAGGTGGCGACGCCGATCGTGAGTTCCGGGGACAGGCGTGTTCCCGGCATGATGCTGGTCAGTGTGTCCACCGATTCGATCCGGGATGAACTGGCGGCTTTGGAGAGCAAGGCGTATCTTGCATCTCTGACGATCTTCCTGATCGTCCTTCTTGCCGCAGGATTATCGGCTTCTTTTCTGGTGCGTCCGCTTACAAGGATGTCAAAGACGATCGAGGAAATGGCATCCGGATACGGAGATAATTACCTTCATGAAGATGCATACAATGAGACGGAGAAGATCTCACTGGCATTTAACAGGCTGTGGGACCGCTATAAGCTGCTGGATGCTTCCAGGGAAGAATTTGTGGCCAATGTCTCTCACGAACTGAAGACACCGCTGACATCCATGAAGGTTCTGTCAGATTCACTTCTTGTACAGCCGGATGTGCCGGTGGAGCTGTATCAGGAGTTTATGGGAGACCTCTCAGAAGAGATTGAGCGGGAAAATAAAATCATCAATGATCTTTTGGAACTGGTTAAGATGGACAAAAAAGGCGCCGGCCTGAACGTGCAGAGCCAGAATATCAACGAGCTGGTGGAGCGGATTCTGAAAAGGCTGCGTCCTCTGGCGGCACGCCAGAATGTGGAACTGGTGTATGAGAGCTTTCGCTCTGTTACGGCAGAGGTGGATGAAGTGAAATTTTCGCTTGCGCTTTCCAATCTGGTTGAAAATGCAATCAAGTATAACAGGGAGAACGGCTGGGTTCATGTTGAGCTGAATGCGGATCACAAGTATTTCTATCTGAAAGTTGCGGATTCCGGAATCGGAATTCCGAAAGAGGATACCGAGCATATATTCGAACGGTTTTACCGGGTGGACAAGTCGCATTCCAGAGAAATCGGAGGGACCGGACTGGGCCTTTCTATAGCCCGCAACGCGGTGATCATGCACAGAGGAGCGATTAAGGTGCACAGCGAGCCGGGAGAGGGGACGACATTTACGGTCAGGATCCCGCTCACCTACATTGCCCAGTAGAGAGGCAGTGGGAAACAGAAAGAAGTGGATGGAAATGAGAAGAAGGAAGAAAATCATTTTGTATGTCGCCCTTGTCCTGGGTATTCTGGCATCGGCCGGGTGCAAAAGGAAGGATGAGGCGGATTCTCCGTATAAGCTGTACCGGATCAACCAGGATGGCACCGGTCTTGTGGAGACGGCGTACCAGGGAGAGACGGAAGATAGTGATAAAGCGGTGAACGAGATGATCGAAGATCTGAAGGCGGCAGATGACTCGATTGAAGAGCAGCCGGCGATCCCGAATGATGTTGATCTGGAGCGCTATGTCCTTGAAGACGAGAAGCTGCTGCTTTATTTTAACGAAGCGTATGCGGACATGGATCCGGTTCAGGAAGTGCTCTGTCGGGCGGCACTGGTACGTTCCCTTACGCAGATTGACGAGGTGGATCAGGTTGCGTTCTATGTGGATGAGAAACCGCTTGCGAACCGCTCGGGAGAAGAATACGGATTCCTCCAGGCCGAAGATTTTGTCCAGAATACAGGATCGGCGATCAATTCTTTTCAGGACACGGTATTGACCTTGTATTTTGCAAACAGTGACGGTTCTGCGCTGGTGAAAGAAGAGATGGATGTCCGTTACAATTCGAATCAGGCGAAGGAAAGAGTCATTGTGGAGAAGCTGATCAAAGGTCCCACAGGCAATGATCTGCAGGCCACGATCCCGAAAGGGACAAAGCTCCTTGGCACTTCGATCAAAGACGGGATCTGTTATCTGAATTTTAATGAAGGTCTGAAGAATACGACGCCGGGCGTGCAGCCGGAGACGGTGATCTACTCGATCGTAAATTCCGTGACGGAGTGTAGTTCGGTAAGTCGTGTTCAGATTGCGATTAACGGTGACAGCAATGTCATGTTCCAGGAAAGTATCAAACTGAGTGAGCCTCTTAGCAGAAATCTGGATATTGTGGAGGAAAAATAACAGTTTGAGACATAGAAAAATATGCTGTGCGGCATGTGTGGCAGCAGGAGTGATCGCTCTTATGTTTTATCTGGGCGGGAGCCGGATTTTTCCGGTTCTGGGAGAATCGGAGTTTGAAAGGCTGTATTCAGACGGAGATAAGGTAAGGCTTTGCGGTCAGATTTATCGGAAAACAAAAAAAGAAGACATCTGGATTCTGTACCTTAAAGGGATCAGAATGCAGGAACAAGGCGAATCAGAAATTGAGGCAGAAGATAATCTGCTGGTCTATTTATCAAATGGGCAGGAGGAACGGGTTCCGGAATACGGGCAGTATATCCGGGTGTCTGGAACCATTTCTTTCTTTCAGAATGCCCCGAATCCGGGGAATTTTAACCAAAGATTTTATTATCGAAAACAGGGAATAACAGGAGCGCTGAAACAGGCAAGGCTTGAAGAAATCCGGGCATTTACGGGAAAAGCGGGATGGAAATACCGTCTTCTTGAATGGATGAGTGATATTCGGGAGAAAACGGCAGAGCAGATTCTTGCGTATCTCGGCGAAGAAAAGGGCGGAGTCTTGTGCTCCATGATGCTCGGAGACCGTGCGTATATGGATGAGGAGGTAAGGGAAAACTATCAGAAAAGCGGAATCGGGCATCTGCTGGCGATCTCGGGTCTTCATGTGTCTTTTGTCGGGATGGGAATATACGAAATCCTGAGACATGCCTCTTTTACAAGGACTTTTGCGGCGGGAGGAAGCTGTGCGGTTCTGATCCTGTACGCGGTGCTGACAGGAGGGAGTATATCGGCAG
>JALFNN010000112.1 GCA_022774325.1 bacterium
CGGGTCTTCATGTGTCTTTTGTCGGGATGGGAATATACGAAATCCTGAGACATGCCTCTTTTACAAGGACTTTTGCGGCGGGAGGAAGCTGTGCGGTTCTGATCCTGTACGCGGTGCTGACAGGAGGGAGTATATCGGCAGTCCGAGCTGCCGTGATGTTTCTGATCCGTATGGGGGCAGAGGTGACGGGAAGGGAATACGACGGACTGACGGCGGCGGGAACGGCCATGCTGCTGATGTTGTCGTTCAATCCTCTGCAGCTCTTTGACGCGGGATTTTTGTTGTCCTTCGGCGCCGTGCTCGGTGTCTACCTGATTCTGCCCTTCTGGCAGACAGAAGGGGAGGCGAAGTGGAAACGCACCATAAAAATGTCGCTGTCGGTTCAGCTGGCAGTGCTTCCAATCATGCTGTATTATTATTATGAAATCAGTCCTTATTCCATATTCTGGAATTTGCTTGCGGTTCCGCTTGCGGGAATCGTGCTCGCATGCGGCTTCGCAGGGATCCTGACTGGAACGGTAGTTTCTGGGGGACTGTGGCCGGCACGCATCTCCTATGGAATAAGCGGTCTGATTCTTGGAATTTATGAAGAAGGAAGCAGGATCATGCTGGAGATCCCGGGTGCGAGATGGGTCGCAGGAAGACCGGGGACAGTGCAGATTCTGGCATACTATATGGTACTGGCCGTCATGTTGGCATGTTTTAGATTCGGGAAGAAGAAAGCCGCTTATACAGGAATTTTGGCAGCGGTTTTGCTCATGGGGTTCCCTCACGGCAGGGCGGGAGAGCTGGAAATCTATATGATGAATGTTGGACAGGGGGATGCATTTTTCCTCAGAGGACCGAAAGGTGGTACATACCTCATCGACGGAGGGAGCAGCACAGTGAGTGATGTGGGGAAATACCGGATCGAACCGTTTCTGAAATCCGAAGGTGTCGGGAAGCTGGATTATGTGTGGGTCTCCCACGGGGATATCGATCATCTTGGAGGAATTGAGGAAATGCTGAAACGACAGAAATACGGGATCCGAATCGAACGGATCGTACTTCCCGGGGAACGCTTCTGGGATGAAAAACTGTATGAATTTGCACAGACTGCCACAGAATACGGGGCAAAGGTCTACACGGTCGAAGCGGGGCAGATTCTTCGGGAAGGAGAAATGGAGCTTTTCTGTATCTGGCCGGGAGACGAGAAGGAGAAAGAAGAGATGCCGGAGCCGGGCAATGAAGCCTCCATGGTCCTTGCCCTTCGCTATCGCAGATTTGATATGCTATTTACCGGTGATCTGGAAAATGACGCAGAAGATACGGTGTCGGCAAGGATTGGGGAACTTCAGGAGCAAAAAAAGCTTTCGGACAGATTCGAAGTATTGAAAGTCGGGCATCACGGATCGAGAAATGCGACATCGGAAAGACTTCTTGAAATAACAAGGCCGGATGCTGCCTGGGTGTCGGCCGGAGAGAAGAACCGCTATGGGCATCCGCACGAAGAAGTGCTGGAAAGACTTGCAAATTGGGGCGTCAGCTTATATAATACGAAAGACGGACATGCAGTGAAATTATGTACAGACGGGGAGAAATATAGTATACTGAGACCATGAAGAGTTTGAATGAAGATTTAAAAACCGGACAATTTAAACAGATCTATCTCCTATACGGGGAGGAGGCTTATCTGAAAAAACAGTACAGGGATCGTTTTGTAAAAGCGATGGTCTCCGAAGGAGATACCATGAATTATGCGTATTATGAAGGGAAAAACACGAATCCCCGGGAGGTGATCGACCTTGCCGAAACGATGCCGTTTTTTGCCGAGCGAAGGCTGATCGTGATGGAAAATACCGGGTTCTTCAAGAGCTCGGTGCCGGAACTGGCAGAGTATCTGAAAGAGATTCCTCAGACTTCGTTTCTGATCTTTGTCGAGGAGGAGATCGATAAGAGAAGCAAGCTGTACAAGGCAGTAAAGGACAGAGGAAGGATCGTAGAATTGAAACGCCAGGATGAGAAGACTCTGGTGCGCTGGATTCTCGGTATGGTAAAAAAAGAGAATCAGAATATGACGGAATCTGCCGCCAGATATTTTCTGGGCAAGGTGGGCAATGACATGGAGAACATCCAGAAAGAGTTGGAAAAGCTGTTCTGCTATTGTTTGAATCATACGGAGATCACGGTGGCGGACATAGATGCGATCTGTACGACCCAGATCACGAACCATATCTTCGACATGGTGGATGCGGTGGCGAACAAGGAACAGAAGAAAGCGCTGGATTATTACTATGATCTGCTGACGCTGAAAGAACCGCCGATGCGGATCCTGTATCTGCTGACCAGACAGTTCCGCATTCTGATGGAAATCAAGGAAATGGAAAATCAGGGAGTTCCATCCAAAGAGATGGCATCCAAAGCCGGGATCATGCCGTTCCTGGTGGGAAAATACCGGGCACAGGCACAGGCGTTTTCCGCAAAAGAGCTTCGGCAGATCGTCGAGGCGGGCGTGCAGACCGAGGAGAATGTCAAGACAGGAAGAATGGGAGATGTCCTGTCGGTCGAGCTCTTTCTGGTACAGTACAGCCGGAAAAAACCAAAGGTATCATAATATACAGACAGGATATGAGAAAGATAGGATAAGGAGACGAAAAAAGGGCTATGCATATGGATCAAAAGAAAATTCGGAATTTTTGTATAATTGCGCATATCGACCACGGGAAATCTACATTGGCAGACCGGATCATCGAGATGACCGGCCTTCTTACCAGCCGGGAAATGCAGGCACAGGTACTGGACAACATGGACCTGGAGCGGGAGAGAGGGATTACGATCAAGTCCCAGGCAGTCCGCACCGTCTACAAGGCAAAAGACGGGGAGGAATACATTTTCAATCTGATCGATACTCCGGGACATGTGGATTTTAATTATGAAGTTTCCCGTAGTCTCGCCGCGTGTGACGGTGCGATATTGGTTGTGGATGCCGCTCAGGGGGTTGAGGCACAGACGCTTGCAAATGTATATCTCGCACTGGATCATGATCTGGATGTCATGCCTGTTATCAATAAGGTGGATCTTCCGAGTGCAGAACCGGAACGTGTGATTGAAGAGATTGAGGACGTGATCGGGATTGAAGCACAGGATGCACCGAGAATCTCTGCAAAGACCGGTCTGAATGTGGAAGAAGTGCTGGAACAGATCGTGGAGAAGATCCCGGCACCGGAGGGAGATCCGGACGCCCCGCTTCAGGCACTGATCTTTGATTCACTCTACGATCCGTATAAAGGGGTCATCGTATTCTGCCGGATCAAGGAAGGCTGCATTGCAAAGGGAACACCAATCAAAATGATGGCGACCGGGGCAACGGCGGATGTCGTGGAAGTGGGATATTTCGGAGCGGGTCAGTTTATTCCTTGTGAAGAATTGTCAGCCGGGATGGTAGGATATTTTACAGCCAGTCTGAAAAACGTGAAGGATACGCGTGTCGGTGACACGGTGACGAATGCACAGAGCCCCTGCGATCAGCCTCTGCCGGGTTACAAGAAGGTCAATCCGATGGTGTACTGCGGAGTGTATCCTGCGGACAGCTCCAAATATCCGGATCTGAGGGATGCGCTAGAGAAACTGCAGTTAAATGATGCGGCGCTTCAGTTTGAGCCGGAGACTTCACTGGCGCTTGGATTCGGTTTCCGCTGCGGTTTTCTGGGACTTCTCCATCTGGAGATCATTCAGGAACGTCTGGAACGGGAATACAATCTGGACCTGGTTACGACGGCGCCCGGAGTTATCTACAAAGTACACAAGACAAACGGAGAGGTGATCGAGCTTACCAACCCGTCTAATCTGCCGGACCCTGCGGAGATTGAATATATGGAAGAACCTGTCGTCAAAGCGGAGATCATGGTAACATCGGAATTCATCGGCGCGATCATGGATCTGTGCCAGGAAAGACGGGGCGTGTACCAGGGAATGGAATATATCGAAGAGACAAGAGCGGTGCTTCACTATCACCTGCCTTTGAATGAAATCATCTATGATTTCTTCGATGCACTGAAATCCCGTTCACGCGGATACGCTTCTTTTGATTATGAACTTCTCGGGTATGAGAGGTCCGAGCTGGTCAAGCTGGATATTCTCATTAATAAAGAAGAAGTCGATGCCCTTTCCTTTATTGTATTTGCAGGAAGTGCTTATGACCGGGGAAGAAAGATGTGTGAAAAGCTGAAGGAAGAGATTCCGAGACAGCTCTTCGAGATCCCGATCCAGGCAGCGATCGGAAGCAAGATCATTGCGCGTGAGACGGTCAAAGCTCTGCGTAAAGATGTTCTTGCGAAGTGTTACGGCGGTGATATCACACGTAAGAAGAAACTTCTGGAGAAGCAGAAAGAAGGAAAGAAACGTATGCGTCAGGTGGGAAATGTAGAAATTCCGCAGAAAGCATTTATGAGTGTTCTGAAATTGGATGATAAGAAATAATATGGAAAGAAAACAAATATCAGGTGGGGCGGGCAAGCCTTTGGAACTGTACATTCATATTCCGTTCTGCCTGAAGAAATGTGCCTACTGTGATTTCCTATCAGCGCCCGCAGGCGAGAAAGAGCGGGAAGAATATGTACAGATTCTGTGTGAGGAAATCAGGACAAATGCAGGAAAAGTGGAAGAGTATCAGGTCTCTTCCATTTTCTTTGGAGGAGGGACTCCCTCTCTTCTTACCGGAGACCAGTTCCGGATGATTCTTGATACGGTTCGGGATCAATATCACATTTCTGCGGATGCGGAGATTTCTATGGAGATGAATCCCGGTACGGTTACGGATGAAAAACTGAAAGCGTATAAAGATGCCGGTGTGAACCGGCTGAGCATCGGACTACAGTCTGTCCATGATGAAGAACTGCGGATGCTTGGAAGGATACACACTTATGAAGAATTCCTTGAGGCCTATAGGAGTGCGAGGATGTGCGGATTTGACAATATCAATATTGATCTGATTTCGGCGATCCCGGGTCAGACGGCGGAGAGCTGGACCGAAACACTGAGAACAGTCGCGGCTCTGGAGCCGGAGCACATTTCTGCATACAGTCTGATCATCGAACCCGGAACTTTATTCTATGACAGGTACGGGGAAGATGCAGGACGGGAAGAAAGGGCGGAGTCGGGATGTGAGAAAAGAAAGGGTGCAAATCTGCCGTGGCCTGCGCTTCCTACGGAGGAGGAAGAACGGGAGATGTATCATCAGACAGAGCAGATCCTCGTCGGTGCGGGATATCAGCGGTATGAGATTTCCAATTATGCAAAGCCCGGATACCGATGCAGGCACAACTGCGGGTATTGGAGAAGAGTGCCGTATCTGGGGTTCGGCGTGGGTGCCGCCACATTTTTTGAAGGGGCAAGATACAGTAATCCGGAAAAGATGACGGAATACAGGGATAATTTTGAAGAAAAATTTTCCGGAGAAAAACTCAGCCTGGAAGATGAGATGGAGGAATTCATGTTTCTCGGACTGCGCATGACGGAAGGCATATCGAAAACAGAATTTGAGGAAGCCTTTGGAACCGGGATCGAAGCGGTCTACGGAAAACCGATCCGGAAACTGAAAGGTATGCATCTTATAGAAGAACATGAGGACCGTATCGCGCTTACAGAACAGGGAATCGATGTGAGCAATACGGTATTTGTGGAGTTTATGTTTTGAGAAAAGGACTGTCATATGGCAGTCCTTTTGCGATAAAAAAGTGTAACTATGAAATATTTATAAAGTGGGTTGACAAAGCGTGTTGGGAGTGATACATTAATAAGCGAAGATGATGTTAGCACTCGAATATACCGAGTGCTAATAAAACAAAGGAGGGTGCAGATGGAGTCTATACAGGAACTTAGTGAGCGGAAAACGAAAATCCTTCATGCCATCATTAAGAATTATTTAGACACCGGAGAGCCGGTGGGATCGAGAACGATTTCCAAGTATACGGATCTGAACTTAAGCTCTGCAACGATCCGGAATGAAATGGCGGATCTGGAAGAACTGGGTTATATCATGCAGCCTCACACATCGGCGGGAAGGATTCCATCTGATAAAGGATATCGATGGTATGTAGATATGCTGATGAGCCAGAAAGAGCAGGAGGTCACAGAACTCAAGGAGCAGATGCTGGAGAAGTCAGATAAGATGGATCAGCTCCTAAGGCAGGTCGCGAAAGTACTGGCAACGAACACCAATTACGCGACGATGATTTCCTCTCCGGTATATAACAGGAATAAGCTGAAGTTCATCCAGCTTTCACAGGTAGATGAGAACCAGTTGGTCGTCGTCATTGTGATGGATGGAAATATCGTAAAGAACCAGATTATTACACTGGAAGAGCCATTGGATAACGAAGCATTGCTGAAACTGAATATGCTGTTAAATACGGCACTGATCGGACTGTCGGTGGAAGAGATCAATCTCGGAATGATCGCCAGACTGAAGGAACAGGCAGGGATTCACAGTGAAGTGGTCAGTAATGTGCTGGATGCAGTGGCGAATGTGATACAGCTTGATGATGACATGGAGATTTACACCAGCGGCGCAACGAATATTTTTAAATATCCGGAGCTTAGCGATAAGCAGAGCGCTCAGGAGATTATCAGTGCTTTCGAAGAAAAGCAGCAGCTGGCAGCGCTGGTATCAAAGACGATGGCCAGCAGCGAGAATAAAGACATTCAGGTCTATATCGGAAATGAATCCAATGTGGAGAAGATGAAGGACTGCAGTGTTGTCACAGCGACCTATGAGCTTGGTGAGGGTATGCAGGGGACCATTGGAATCATTGGACCGAAGCGGATGGATTACGAACATGTAATGAAGACGTTAAAGACTCTGATGGCGGAACTGGATGAGATTTTCCACAGGGATGGTTAGAACATCAGGACTATGAAAGGAGAAAGGTGGCAGAACCGTTGGATAATCAGATGAGTAATGAAGAAATGGTAAAAGAAGCAGTGGAAGAGGCAAAGAAAGCCGCCATGGAAGCGGAAGCAGAAGAAGCTGCTGAAAAAGAAAATGATAAGGAAGAGGATTCCGAAGAAAGTCGGGAAGGTGAGAACAAAGAGGCCGGCGAAGCAGATGCGAAGGAAGAAGAAAAAACAGAAGAAACTGCGGAGCCGAAAAAATCAAAGCTTTTTGAAAAAAAGAATAAAAAAGACAAGAAGGATGAGCAGATTGCAGATCTGACAGATAAGCTTACCAGACAGATGGCAGAATTCGATAATTACAGAAAGCGGACTGAGAAAGAAAAATCAGCCATGTATGAGATCGGTGCAAAAGATATCGTGGAAAAGATTCTTCCGGTCGTTGATAATTTTGAACGCGGCCTGCAGTCTGTAGCTGAGGAAAACAAAGAAGATCCGTTTGTGCAGGGAATGGATAAGATCTACAAGCAGCTTATGACAACACTGGAAGGCATCGGTGTGAAACCGATTGAGGCGGTCGGACAGGAATTTAACCCGGATTTTCATAATGCAGTGATGCATATTGAAGATGAAGAGGCCGGAGAGAATGTCGTGGTCGAGGAATTCCAGAAAGGATATATGTATCGTGAAAGTGTTGTGAGACACAGCATGGTAAAGGTTGCTAATTAAAATAGCAGAATGAATGAAATAGTTTGTATATTTACACATGAAGATGCAGATATACTCTATATAAACAAAGTAAGTAAACAAATTTTTTAAAATATTAGGAGGTCTTCATAATGGGCAAAATCATTGGTATTGATTTAGGTACAACAAACAGTTGTGTAGCGGTTATGGAAGGTGGTCAGCCGGTTGTAATCGCAAATACAGAAGGTGCAAGAACAACACCGTCTATCGTAGCATTTACAAAAACAGGAGAACGTCTGGTAGGTGAACCTGCAAAACGTCAGGCAGTTACAAACGCAGAAAAGACAATTTCTTCTATCAAGAGAGAAATGGGAACAGACCATAAAGTTGACATTGACGGAAAGAAATATTCTCCGCAGGAAATTTCAGCTATGATTCTTCAGAAACTGAAAGCAGATGCAGAAGCATACCTTGGAGAAAAGGTTACAGAAGCAGTTATCACTGTTCCGGCATATTTCAACGATGCACCGCGTCAGGCTACCAAGGATGCCGGTAAGATCGCCGGTCTTGATGTAAAACGTATCATCAACGAGCCTACAGCGGCAGCACTTGCTTATGGTCTGGACAATGAAAAAGAACAGAAGATCATGGTTTATGACCTTGGCGGTGGTACATTCGATGTATCCGTTATTGAGATCGGTGACGGCGTTATCGAAGTATTATCTACAGCAGGTAACAACAGACTTGGCGGAGATGACTTCGATCAGAAGATCACAGACTATATGCTTGCAGATTTCAAGGCAAAAGAAGGTGTAGATCTTTCTACAGATAAGATGGCTCTTCAGAGATTGAAAGAAGCAGCTGAAAAAGCAAAGAAAGAGCTCTCGTCTGCAACAACAACTAATATTAACCTTCCGTTCATCACTGCAACAGCAGAAGGACCGAAGCATTTCGATATGAACCTGACAAGAGCTAAATTCGATGAATTAACTCATGAACTGGTTGAAAAGACAGCAGAACCGGTAAGACGTGCACTGTCTGATGCAGGTATCACAGCGTCTGACCTTGGCCAGGTACTTCTGGTAGGTGGATCTACCCGTATCCCGGCTGTACAGGAAGAAGTAAAACGTCTCACAGGCAAAGAACCGAGCAAATCTCTGAATCCGGATGAGTGTGTAGCCCTTGGTGCATCCGTTCAGGGCGGTAAACTGGCTGGAGATGCCGGCGCAGGCGACATCCTTCTTCTGGATGTAACTCCGCTGTCACTGTCCATCGAGACAATGGGTGGTGTTGCTACAAGATTGATCGAGAGAAATACAACAATCCCGACCAAGAAGAGCCAGATTTTCTCTACTGCTGCAGATAACCAGACAGCAGTTGATATCAACGTTGTTCAGGGTGAAAGACAGTTCGCAAGAGACAACAAGTCCCTCGGACAGTTCAGACTGGACGGAATTCCGCCGGCACCGCGTGGAATCCCGCAGATCGAAGTTACATTTGATATCGATGCAAACGGTATTGTAAATGTATCAGCAAAAGATCTGGGAACAGGAAAAGAACAGCATATTACGATCACAGCAGGTTCTAATATGTCCGATGCAGATATCGATCGTGCAGTAAAAGAAGCTGCTGAGTTCGAAGCACAGGATAAGAAGCGTAAAGAAGCAATTGACACCAAGAATGACGCAGACGCAATGGTATTCCAGACCGAGAAAGCAATGAAAGAAGTTGGTGACAAGATCGATGCTGCTGACAGAAGCGCAGTAGAAGCTGATGTTCAGACTCTGAAAGATTTGCTTGCAAAAGCAGGCGATGAAATGACAGATGCTCAGGTCGCTGAGATCAAGGCTGCAAAAGAAAAACTGATGGAAAGTGCACAGAAGCTGTTCACAAAGGTTTATGAGCAGGCTGGTGCTGCAGCCGGCGCAGCAGGAGCACAGGGTGGACCGGCTCCGGAAGCAGGACCGGCACCGGAAGGATACAACGGAGATGACGTTGTAGACGGAGATTATAGAGAAGTTTAAGTTCTTGTTTAACAAAATTATTTTCTGCAAGGCGGGTAAATCCGTCTTGCAGATTTGTTGCTATGCATACGAAAAAGTAGAAGTGATGAGGTAGGGTTATGGCAGAATCAAAAAGAGATTACTATGAAGTCCTTGGTGTCTCCAAAGATGCGGATGAGGCGACATTGAAGAAAGCATATCGGGCTTTGGCCAAGAAATACCATCCGGATATGAATCCGGGGGATGCCGAGGCCGAAAAAAAGTTTAAAGAAGCCTCTGAAGCATATGCAGTACTGAGTGATCCCGAAAAACGTCGTCAATATGACCAGTTTGGACATGCCGCCTTTGAAGGAGGTGCCGGCGGAGCCGGGGGATTCGGAGGATTCGATTTTAACAGCGCAGATTTCGGCGATATTTTCGGCGATATATTTGGTGATTTATTTGGCGGAGGCAGAAGAGGAGGCCGTGCCAATACCGGTCCTATGAAAGGGGCAAATATTCGAAAAGGTGTTAGAATTACATTTGAAGAGGCTGTGTTTGGCTGTGAGAAGGAACTGGAGGTTGTGTTGAAAGATCCGTGCAGTAAATGTAACGGTACCGGGGCAAAACCGGGAACAAGTCCGGAAACCTGCAGCCGATGCGGTGGAAAAGGACAGGTAGTCTATACATCCCAGTCGTTCTTCGGAACAGTACAGAATGTACAGACTTGTCCGGAGTGTCAGGGAACAGGTAAGGTTATTCGCGAAAAATGTCCGGATTGTGGCGGAACAGGATATACGTCCAGTCGAAAGAAGATTAAGGTTTCTATTCCGGCAGGTATTGATAATGGACAGAGCGTACGGATTCGCGAAAAGGGAGAACCTGGGGTGAATGGAGGTCCGAGAGGAGATCTTTTGGTCGAGGTTACTGTTTCACGGCATCCGATTTTCCAGAGACAGGATGTACATCTGTTTTCAACAGCACCGATTACATTTGCACAGGCAGCGCTCGGTGGTGACGTAAGAATTAAGACGATTGATGGGGATGTGCTTTATAATATAAAACCGGGAACAAAGACCGATACGAAAGTGCGTCTGAAAGGAAAAGGTGTTCCTTCGCTCAGAAATCCGCAGGTACGTGGAGATCATTATGTCACGCTTGTGATTCAGACACCAGAAAAATTAAGTGCAGAGGCCAAAGAGGCACTTCGCAAATTTGATGAATTGACAGGGAATTCTTTGAATCAGGAAGAAGAACCCGAAGGAAAAACAAAGAATAAGAAAAAAGGCTTCATGGATAAGGTGAAGGAAAAGTTAGAAGAATTGGAAGAATAAAAAATATGCGTTTCGTGTGAACATCCCACATGAAACGCATATTTTTATTCTTCTTCTTCCAATTCGCTGCCGGCGATGCCACCAATTACTGAAGTAACACAGGCGGTAACGATAGCTGCGATGATTGCAACTGCGATAATGCCAACCAATAATACCATAATGTTACCTTCCTTTCTTTGCAATATAAATATTATAGCACAATTTGCATAATTAATACAGTAAAATTGAGAAAAATTTCTACATTAAAAAAGGCTGAAAGTCAAATATATCTTGGGAATCAATGTGACTTTTTGAAATTTCTGTGGTATAATATCGCGGTAAGCAAATTCCGAGGAAAATTTTTTCGGTTTTTGTACTTTGTTATGTGGCAACATGCAGTAACTTAGAATCGAGGAGGATATTTAAATATGGCAAGAGTAAGCAAACGTTCTAAAGCAGTAATTGATAAGAATGTAAAAGCAGCAGAAGCAAAAGCCCCGGTTAATGCAGCAGAAGTAAAAGAAGCTGTAGAAGTTAAGACAGAAGAAGTAAAAGAAGCTGCAGCAGCTATGGCAGAAGAAGCGGTAAAAATGGCAGAAGAGAAGGTAGAAGACGTGAAAGAAGCTGTAGAGAAGACTGTGAAAGATGTAAAGAAAGCAGCAGCTAAGACAAGAAAAGAGGCAACTAAGAAAGAAATCAAGACAGAAATTGTTTTGCAGTATGGTGAAAAAGAAGTAAATACGAAAGATATGGTTGCGGCAGTTAAGAAAGAATGGACAAAGGCAAAACACAAAGTATCAGACATCAAGTCCATGGAACTCTATATCAAACCGGAAGATTACGCTGTATATTATGTAATCAACGGTGAAACAACCGGTAAGATCTGGCTGTAGAATTATATAGTAGTTAGTGAATGTATATTGCCATTGTTCGTTTTCCGGAAAGAAGAGAAGCAATTCTTTTCTCCGGAAAAATCGAACAGAATCATTTCTTTTTTCTAATAGAAGTATGAACTGGAATCGGTCCTGATTTTCCCATGATTGTATAAAACAACAGAATATAGGTAAGATCTGCGACGATCTTAGAACGGAGGAGAATAATGCAGAATTTTACACAATATACACCTACTGAAATTGTGTTTGGAAGCAAGACGCATCTTCAGGCGGGAATAGAAGTGAAAAAATGGAACGGACACAGAGTGCTGATCGTTTATGGAGGAGGAAGTGTCGTGAAAAGCGGTCTTCTGGAAACGATTGAAAATGCTCTGCGAGAAGAGAAAATTACATATGAAGAATTTGGCGGAGTGAAACCGAATCCGAGACTCGCATATGCGGAACGGGGAGTTCAGAAGGCGTTGGAGTTCGGGGCGGATTTTATCCTGGCCGTTGGTGGAGGCAGTTCGATCGACACGGCGAAAGCAATTGCACATGGGGCGGCGAATCCGGGAACAAAGCTATGGGATATCTGGACGCAGAAAGTGCCACTTACCCGGTCTCTTCCGATGGGATGTGTACTTACGATTGCGGCAGCCGGCAGTGAGATGAGTTCATCTTCTGTTCTGACAAATGAAGAGACCGGGGAAAAAAGTGGAATTACCACGGTATTTAACCGCCCCAAATTTGCGATTATGAATCCGGAACTGACATTTACTCTGCCGCCATATCAGATTGCATGTGGAGTTGTGGATATTATGATGCATACGTTGGAACGATACTTCATTCCTAATCAGAAAAACCAGATGACAGATGAAATCGCAGAAGGGCTTCTCAGGGTCATGATCGAAAATGGAATAAAAGGATTTAAGAATCCAGAGGATTATGATGCGATGAGTGAGATTATGTGGTGCGGAAGTCTGTCGCATAATGATCTGACGGGGCTTGGCAGAGAAAAAGATTTCTGTGTGCATAAATTCGGACATGCTCTCGGAGCGAAATATGATCTGGCACATGGGGCGACTTTGTCTGCAATGTGGGGATCCTGGGCAGAGTATGTATATCGATATGATGTGGATCGTTTCTGCCATTACGGTCAGAAAGTGTGGGGAATTCAGGGAAAAGATGCTGTGGAGACAGCGCGGGAGGCAATCCGGAAAACGGTGGATTACTTCCGCAGCCTGGAAATGCCGGTGAATTTGAAAGAGCTTGAAATCGGGACACTCAGTGATGATACTTTGATGGAACTGGCAATGAACGCAACCAAAGGCGGAACGGTAAAATTATCGAAAATAAAGGAGTTAGATGTAAACGATGTTTATCAAATCTTTCAGTCGGCAAACGGAAGATAAGATGGATATTAACTGGAAAAATTTCTATAAACAGGTATGTCTGCTTATCATTCCGATGGCGCTGCAGAACCTGATCAATGTCGGGGTTCAGGCAGCCGATGTATTTATGCTGGGACGGGTTGGGGAGAAGGTCCTTTCCGGAGCATCGCTTGCCGGACAGATTCAGTTCATCATGACGCTGATCCTGTTCGGAACTACGTCAGGAGCTACGGTGCTGACTGCGCAGTATTGGGGAAAAAAGGATACCCGGACGATTGAAAAAATCCTGGGGATGGGCATGCTGATCGGTATTGGCGGAGCATTGGCTTTCGCTTTGGCAGCCGAACTGATCCCTGAGACACTACTCCGGATCTATACAAATGACACGGAAGTCATTGCGGAAGGCGCGAAATATCTGAGGATTGTTGCGCTTTCTTATGTAATCATGGCGGCAACTCAGGTCTATCTGTATATTATGCGCAGCATTGAGAGGGTCGTAATCGCGACGGTCGTATACGGTGCTTCACTTATAGTGAATATTATAGTCAACGCAGTGTTGATCTTCGGGCTTATGGGATTCCCAAAGATGGGAATTGAAGGAGCGGCGATCGGAACTTTGATTTCAAGAATCCTTGGACTTATGATTGTAATATGGTATGCAAAATTCAGAAATAAAGTGGTCCGTTTTCATTTGAGCGACATGTGGAACATTGATAAAGTGCTGTTGAAAGACTTTTTGTTCTACGCGACTCCGGTTATTTTGAACGAGCTGGTATGGGGAATGGGGAGCTCTGCCAATACGGCGGTGATCGGACATCTCGGCAGTGCAGCAGTCGCGGCAAATTCTGTTGTGCAGGTGGTAAGAGAACTTTCCACAGTGGTTGTTTTCGGTGTCTCGAATGCGACGGCAATCTATCTGGGGAAAACGATCGGAGAGCGACAGTATGAGCTCGCGAAAGCATATGGCAGAAGATTTGCGGTTCTGAGTGTCATCACTGGATTCATTGCCGCGGGGATCATATTGGTTTCGGCTCCGGCAGTGAGCAGATTTATGACACTTTCTCCGGAAGCAAAGAGTTACCTGATGTTTATGTTTTTTGTTATGTCTTATTTCGCGCTGTGTCAGGCAATTAATACAACACTTGTGGTGGGGGTGTTCCGCTCGGGGGGAGACACCAGATTCGGACTTCGTCTGGATGCAACTACGATGTGGTGCTGTTCCATCCTGCTCGGAGCGATCGCAGCGTTCGTTTTTCGGGCCAGTGTTCCGGTGGTTTATGTATTACTGATGAGTGACGAAGTGATCAAGGTGCCGATCACTGTCAAGCGTTTCCTGGGGTATAAATGGATCAAAAATGTAACGAGGGAGCAGGAAGAACTGGCAATGGATTAGTTACAGATAATTTGGAAAAAGGATTGGATTTTCCCGAAAGCTATGGTATTCTAGTACTATGGTTCCGGGGGCTTGACGAGAGCTCAAAAACTATAGTATAAAACGGCATTTTCATAGAAAATACCAGGAAAAGGAGAGACGAGATTATGAAACCAGTAGCAACTGAGAAAGCACCAAAAGCATTAGGACCTTATTCACAGGGATATGTACACAATGGTATCCTTTATTCTGCAGGTCAGATCGCTATCAATCCGGAGACAAATACGGTCGAGGCTGTTACCATTGAAGAGCAGACAGAACAGGTTTGTAAGAATCTTGGAGAAGTATTAAGAGCAGCAGGAAGTTCATTTGACAAAGTTTTAAAGACGACTTGTTTCTTAAGTGATATGGGAGACTTCGCTGCCTTTAATGAAGTATATGGCAAATACTTTACATCAAAACCGGCAAGAAGCTGTGTTGCAGTAAAGACGCTTCCGAAGAACCTTCTCTGCGAAGTTGAAGTCATTGCTGTGGTAGAAGAATAATATATATTTTGGAGGTTGAGAATTATGGCAGAAGAGCAGAACAGCGGATGTTCACCGGAGGCGTGTTCTTCCTGTGCGCACGCAGGCTCGTGTAAAAGCAAGAAAGAAGATATGAAAGCACCGGCTAATCCGTATTCACAGGTGAAAAAAGTAATCGGCGTGGTGAGCGGAAAAGGCGGAGTCGGTAAATCTATGGTGACTGCATCTCTTGCACGGCTTGCCATCAGCCAGGGATATACGGTCGGAATCCTGGATGCCGATATCACAGGACCGTCTATACCGAAAATGTATGGAGTGCACGAAAGTGCAGTCGGAAATGAAGAAGGTATGTTCCCATGTATTGCTAAAGACGGAACTAAGATTATGTCCGTCAACCTGCTCCTTGAGAGAGAGTCTGATCCTGTGATCTGGCGAGGACCGATCATTGCGGGGGTTGTAACTCAGTTCTGGACAGATGTAATGTGGGGAGATCTGGATTTCCTTTTTGTCGATATGCCGCCGGGAACCGGTGATGTACCGCTGACCGTTTTCCAGTCTTTGCCTGTCGATGGAGTTGTGATCGTCACATCACCGCAGGATCTGGTACAGATGATTGTGGAGAAAGCATACAATATGGCAAAACAGATGAATATTCCGGTTCTTGGAATTGTAGAAAACTACAGTTATCTGGAATGCCCGGAATGCGGAAAGCGGATTTCCGTCTTCGGAGAGAGCCACATTGATGAGATCGCGGAAAATCTTGGAACAGAAGTGCTTGGAAAAATGCCGATTGATCCTCAGCTGGCTGAAATCGTAGAACAGGAGAAGTTCTATGAGGCTGAAAATAAATATCTGACAAATATTATTGAAAGATTCCAGTAGGAGTCCGGCAATGATAAAAATGGGGCGTTTCACAGTAATGTGGAGCGTCTTTTTTTTAGTTGCTTCGCATATGAGAAAAATATGGTTCAGATATTGATAAATCGACTTGAATATGTTACTATATAAAAGAACAAATGTTCGGAACGCAAGTTTGCAAATGCTCAAAGATCGAAGAACGGAGAATAAGGAGGAATGAAAAGTGCGGATCCAGACGGAGATGAACCTGTATGAGAAGCTGAATATACTGTCGGATGCAGCAAAGTATGATGTGGCGTGTACTTCCAGCGGTGTGGACAGGAAAGGAGACGGAACCGGTATGGGGAATTGTGAGAAAGCAGGAATCTGCCACAGTTTTTCGGCAGACGGACGGTGTATTTCACTGCTTAAGATCCTTTTCACCAACGAGTGCATTTTTGATTGCAAATACTGTGTGAACCGTTCATCCAATGATGTGATCCGTACTTCCTTTACTCCCGATGAAGTTTGTAAGCTGACGATGGAGTTTTATCGACGTAATTATATAGAGGGATTGTTTTTGAGCTCCGGTATTTTAAAGAGTCCGGATTATACAATGGAATTGATCTATGCGACGCTGTATAAGCTGAGAAAAGAGTGTAATTTTCAGGGCTATATCCATGTGAAAGCCATTCCGGGGGCGAGTCAGGAACTGATTCAGAAGGTGGGATATCTTACAGACAGAATGAGTGTGAACCTGGAACTCCCAACGCAAGAAAGTCTTCGCCTTCTTGCACCGCACAAGAGTCGGAAGAATATCCTGACTCCCATGAGGCTGGTGCAGGAAAAGCGAAAAGAAAATAGGCAGGAATTGACAGTATACCGGCATGCTCCGCAGTTTGTGCCGGCAGGGCAGAGTACGCAGATGATTATCGGAGCAACTCCAGAAACTGACTTTCAGATTATGCAGGTGACGGAGGCACTTTATCAGAAGTTTGAACTGAAGAGAGTGTTTTATTCGGCGTTTGTTCCCGTGAACGAAGATAAAGCGCTTCCGGTCAAAACAGATAGTGGCCCGCCGCTTCTGAGAGAACACAGGTTATATCAGGCGGACTGGCTGCTGCGTTACTATCAGTTTCATGTGGATGAATTGTTGGATGAAGAGAATCCGAATTTTAATGTATTGATGGACCCTAAATGTGACTGGGCAGTCCGCCATCTGGAGGAGTTCCCGATTGAGGTGAACAGGGCGGACTACCACATGCTGCTTCGAGTTCCGGGGATTGGATACCGGTCGGCGTCCCGGATCGTAAAGGCAAGAAGGCTTGGGACGGTTGATTTTGCGGATCTTAAGAAAATGGGAGTCGTGCTGAAAAGAGCACTGTATTTTATTACGTGCAGTGGCAAGATGATGTATCCGGTGCGTATGGATCAGGATTATATAACAAGGAATATTCTGGACGGTAAAGAACGGTTGCCGGATTCTGTGATTGGGATGAATTACAGGCAGCTGTCGTTATTTGATGATGTGAGATTCTCAGGAGATTCGTTTGCTGTGGAAGGAAGTGGGAAATGTGCAGAAAATCTATGTCTGTCATGATGATATCACCGGGATTTTTTCGGCGGTGTATGATGCCTGGAAGGAGAGAAGAGAAACTGGGGATGCAGGAATTGCTTTTAAAGGCAGTGTTGAACAAAAGCTGTTTTGTGAATACACGGAGTGTGAGGAAAGGGAAGAAAAGGTGATCGCGGTTGAGAAGATGATCAAGAACCACCTTGGGATGGATGCATATTGGAAACTGTATCATGCGGCTCTTTCGTCTGATCCAGCCAAAGGAGATGCGATACTGGGGACGATGTTTGCGGCCAGAAGGCTGAAGGATAGTACCAGGATCATGGAAAATCTGACCAGTCCTTCCGTAGAGAAAGTATTTGCGCTTAGCAGAAAGGTTTCCAATGAAGCACATTATTTCAAAGAATTTCTGCGTTTTAAGGAATTGGAAAGCGGAATACTATTTGCCAGAATCGATCCGAAAAGTCAGATACTTGCGTGTATCGCACCGCATTTTGCAGATCGGCTGCCACTTGAAAACTGGTTAATCTTTGACGGTACACATGAGGTTTTTGCGGTACATGAGGCAAGAAAGAGCTGGTTCCTGATCTCTGGAATCGAGGCGGATATGGAGATACTGGAACGTTTGTCCGAATCGGAGATGGAAATCCAGAAGTTATGGAAAGGGTTTTTTGAGAGTATCTCGATCAATGAGCGCGAGAGTTATGTGCGCCAGAGACAGCATCTGCCGATCTGGTACAGAAAAAATATCGTGGAGTTCCAGAATTAATGGAGTGAAAATATCACGTAATGCTTTTTCTCGATTCTGTTTCGTGTTAAGATATAGAAAGAATGTAAGAATCGGGAGATAATGAGATGGAACAGGAAATGCCGGTGATTAGAATATCGGTCCGGAATCTGGTAGAATTCATTTTACGGGAAGGCGATATTGACAATCGAACAGGAGGAATTCTGGATGCCGAAGCCATGCAGATGGGTGGAAAGATCCATAGAAAGATTCAGCGAAGCATGGGTGCGGGATATCACGCGGAGGTGTCGATGAAAAAGGAGATCCCATGTGACGGTTTCTGCCTGAAAGTGGAGGGACGCGCAGACGGGATTCTGGAAGAGGCGGACGTAGTGACAATTGATGAGATTAAAGGAGTACTCTGTGAGCTGGATGAAATCAAAGAGCCGGTGGGAGTACATCTTGCTCAGGCGAAATGCTATGCCTGGATGTATGCAGAGCAGAGAGACCTTTCTTTTATCGGTGTACAGATGACGTACTGCCAGATGGATACGGAGGAGATCAAGAGATTCTGTTATACCTATGACTGCAAAGAATTGAAACTGTGGTTTGATGAACTGATCATGAAATATGAAAAATGGGCGAAATTCCAAGTGGAATGGCGCAGAAAGCGGAACGCATCTGCAAAAGGAGTCCAGTTTCCTTTTTCGTACCGGAAAGGACAGAAAGAGCTGGCGGCATCCGTTTATCGTACGATCCTGAGAAAGAAAAAACTGTTTATTCAGGCACCGACCGGTGTCGGAAAGACGTTATCGGCAGTGTTTCCGGCTGTGAAAGCAGTCGGGGAGGAGCTGGGGGAAAAGATCTTTTATCTGACGGCGAAGACGATCACAAGAACGGTTGCCGAGCAGGCGTTTCAAATCCTGAAAAAGCAGGGACTGAAAATGAAGGTGATCACGCTGACGGCGAAGGAGAAGATCTGTTTTTGCGATGAGACGGAATGCAATCCGGAATACTGTCCGTACGCAAAAGGACATTTTGACCGTGTAAATGACGCGGTGTACGAACTGCTTACTTCCACGGACGAGATGAGCAGAGCAGCGCTGGAAGAACAGGCGAAAAAGCACTGTGTGTGTCCGTTTGAGATGGGACTCGATGTATCCACATGGGCAGATGCTGTGATCTGTGATTATAATTATGTATTTGATCCAAATGCACATTTGAAGCGGTTTTTCTCCGAAGGAGTATCGGGGGAGTATATTTTTCTGATTGATGAAGCGCATAATCTTGTCGAGCGCGGAAGACAGATGTACAGTGCAGAGATCTACAAAGAAGATTTTCTGAATGTGAAAAAACTGGTGAAGACGCTTGATTATAAACTTGCGAAAAGGTTGGATGAGTGTAATAAGCTTCTACTGGCAATGAAGAAGGAATGTGAAGATTATCGGGTGGTGAGCAGTGCTTCCCATATTTACCTGAAATTAATGAATCTCATGCCGAGGATTGAAACGTTCCTGGAGAACTGTCAGGACAGGAACGTGGTGGATGTTGTCCGGGATTTTTATTTTTCGATTCGTTCCTTCATCGGTATTTATGAGGCATTGGATGAAAATTATGTGATCTATTCGCAAATGCAGAAGGATCAGAGATTTATGTTGAAGCTTTTCTGTGTCAATCCGGCGGCAAATCTCCAGAAATATCTGGATATGGGGAATAGTACGATCTTTTTTTCGGCAACGCTTTTGCCAATACAGTATTATAAAAAGCTGCTGAGCACGGACAAGGATAATTATGCGGTCTATGCGGAATCTACATTTGACCAGAGCAGACGTTTGATACTAAACGGAACGGATGTCAGTACACGATATAAGAAGCGAACGGAAGATATGTATAAGCGATATGCGGAATATATCTGGCGGACTGTTCGCGCGAAGCAGGGAAACTATATGGCGTTTTGTCCATCCTATCAATTTATGGAAGCTGTATATGATGCTTTTGAGAAAATGCGGTGCGAGATGGGAGATGGTCAGACGGAGTGTATTCTGCAATCTCACTATATGAACGAAGAAGCAAGAGAGATTTTCCTGGAAACATTTGAGGAAGTGCGCGAAGGAAGTCTGGTCGGTTTTTGCGTGATGGGAGGAATCTTTTCGGAAGGCATTGATCTTGCGGAAGAAAAACTGATCGGTGCCTTTATTATTGGTACCGGCCTTCCCCAGGTGTGCAGTGAACGAGCGATTCTCAAGGATTATTTTGACAAAGACGGCGGACAGGGATTTGACTATGCATATCTGTACCCGGGAATGAATAAGGTGCTGCAGGCAGCAGGAAGAGTAATCCGGACGGAAGAGGACAGAGGTGTGATTCTCCTTTTGGATGAACGGTTTCGGGAGCGCCGGTGCCGGGAGATATTTCCAAGAGAATGGGAGGATTGTGGAGCCTGCGTTTTAGAAGATGTGGAGGAGAAAGTGAAGGCATTCTGGGATAGCCAGAATGCCTAAAAGTCAGATCGTATCAGGATTTTGGGAGATGACAGGTTCGTCAAAATAATTAAGAAAAGCCTGAGCCGCTCTTGAGATGGGAACATGTTCGTTATAGGCGGCAATAAGCTGTCTTTTTGGAAGTTTTTCGGTAGTCTCAACGATGAAGAGATCGTCGGACTTTAACGGAAAACAATAATCCGGGATAAAGGCGATCCCTAGACCGATGCTTGCAAGATCAATCAACAGGTCGTTGCTGCTGAGTTCAATCTCCGGGACGAGATCGAGCTGATGCTTCTGAAACAGAGAGTGAAGGAATTCGCTTGTCGTGCTTTTTTTGTCCAGCATGATGATTGGGTAATCCAGAAGCTGTTTTAAGGATAAGGGATGTCCTTTCAATTCGCGAAATGCGTGATTGGCGATAAATACATCCTGAAATTCTTTTATTTTTTTTATGGAGACCAGATTGCCGAGGTATGCGTTTGGATAGTTTGCGACGATCAAATCCACTTGACCTGTCTCCAAAAGTTCGGTACATTTAATAGATGTAGCATTGGTCACTTTTATGTGGGCATTTGGGAAAGCTCTGTGAAAGCGTTCCAGATAGGGAACCAGAAAGTATCGGCAGATGGTGTCACTTGCACCGATTCGGATCTGTCCGCCGGTGGTGGCGGATTCCAGAATCTGAGCCTCGCCGCGCTTGATCAGGTGGATCGCCGGTTCAATGTGGCGAAGAAGAATCTCGCCTTCCGGGGTGAGTTGTACTTTTTTCGTACTTCTTATAAAAAGAGTCTGATCCAGCTTCTTCTCCAGGGCTTTGATGGACTGGCTGACGGCAGATTGAGAGATATAGAGCTGCTTGGATGCTTCTGAGAAGCTCAGAGTATCGGCCACATAATAAAACACTTTATATAATTCGTAATTAATATCCATTATTAGTCCTCCTTATAAAACTCATTTGTATTATAAGAGATGTGGAAGAAAAAAACAAGAGAGATCGAAAGGAAAGATGGAATCATGAAGAAAGCTACAGGAAGAAAAGACAACGGGAAAATTATAGGTGAAACATGGCTTCATAAATTTCTGGGTGGTGTAATTGCTCTGAGCTTGATTTTTATATTTTTGATCAGCAGTTTTGAAATCGGTATTTACAGTGATTTTGATTTTTATGAAAAAGAATACAGTAAATACGGAGTTGAGGAGCAGCTGGATATGGAAATGGAGGACATCATGGAAGTCACAGAATATATGATGTCTTATCTAAGAGGAAAGGAAGAGGTCTTAAGTATCGAGACAATGGTAGAAGGGGAACGACAGGATTTTTTTAATGAACAGGATAGACTGCATATGGAAGATGTGCAGGGACTGTTTCTGGGTGGACTATCCCTGAGGAGAGCAACGTTTATTATTCTTATTGCAGGAGTTATTGCATTGTTTGCGCTCAAAGGAAATTGGAAAAAAATCATACCGTATATGTATGAGCGGATACTCGCGGTTTTTGCAGTTGTTATTGTGGCTCTGGGCGTTCTGATCTCGCAAAACTTTACGAAATGCTTCGTGATTTTTCATGAATTGTTTTTTGACAATGATCTGTGGATGTTCGATCCGGAATATGACTATATGATACGAATGCTCCCGGAAGGATTCTTCTTTGACATGGTTATCCGGATTGCTGTTATCTTTATTGTTATGCTTTTGGGATCTCTTATTGTTTGTGTGATAAGTAAACGATTGGACAGAAAAGAAGAGAATGTTAATTAGAAAAACTTATAAAACAGTTTAGATATATTGACTATACTTATAAAAATGAATGTGATAGAATAAGATTATGCAGTAACTTATGCTGCCTCACGCAGTTTAAAATATGATTAACTAATGGAGGAAATTATGAACAGTGTAAAACGAGTGTATGTGGAGAAAAAACCTGAATTTGCCGTTCAGGCGAAGGAACTTGGACATGAAGTGAAGAGTTACCTCGGAATCAAATCGGTTACAAATGTAAGGGTGTTGATTCGTTATGATGTGGAGAATCTCTCGGATGCCACATTTGACAGAGCATGTAATGGCGTTTTTGCAGAACCACCGGTAGATGTTCTTTATCATGAAGATTTTCCACATGGAGAGAATGACCGTATTTTTTCTGTGGAATTCCTTCCGGGACAGTTCGACCAGAGAGCGGATTCGGCAGTCCAGTGTGTGCAGTTTATTAAGGAAGATGAGCTTCCGGTTATCAAAACTGCTACAACTTATGTGATTGAAGGTGAGATCAGTGATGCTGAATTTGATGCAATCAAAGCTCATTGTATCAACCCTGTTGATTCAAGAGAAACGAGTCTTGATAAGCCGGAAACACTGGTGACCAAGTTCGATGAGCCGGCAGATGTTAAGATTTTCGAGGGATTCAAGGATATGCCGGAAGAGGAACTGAAGGCATTATATGATTCTCTGGGGCTTGCAATGACTTTTAAAGATTTTCTGCATATTCAGAATTATTTCCGGGGAGAAGAGAAGAGAGATCCTTCTATGACAGAAATCCGTGTCCTTGACACATACTGGTCTGATCACTGTCGCCATACGACGTTCTCTACGGAACTTACAGATGTAAGCTTTGGGGAGGGGGATTATCGTGCTCCGATCGAAGATACTTATAAAGAATACTTACAGACACACAGTGAGATCTTTAAAGGGCGTGAAGACAAATTTGTCTGCCTGATGGATCTTGCTCTGATGGCGATGAGAAAACTCAAAAGGGAAGGAAAACTGGAAGATCAGGAAGAGTCTGATGAGATCAATGCCTGCAGTATCGTTGTGCCGGTTGAAGTAGATGGTGTTGAAGAAGAATGGCTTGTGAACTTCAAGAATGAAACCCATAACCATCCGACAGAGATTGAACCGTTTGGTGGAGCGGCTACCTGCCTTGGAGGAGCGATCCGCGACCCACTGTCAGGACGTACTTATGTATATCAGGCTATGCGTGTGACAGGAGCGGCAGATCCAACCGTTTCAGTAAAAGAGACGATCAAAGGAAAGCTTCCGCAGAAGAAACTTGTCCGCAGTGCCGCACATGGATATAGTTCTTATGGTAATCAGATCGGTCTTGCAACCGGCCTTGTAAAAGAAATCTATCATCCGGATTACGTGGCAAAACGTATGGAAATCGGAGCAGTTATGGCTGCGGCTCCGAGACGTGCTGTTATTCGTGAGACTTCCGATCCGGGAGATATCATTATCCTGCTTGGCGGACGCACCGGCCGTGACGGCTGCGGCGGAGCAACCGGATCTTCCAAAGTTCATACAGAAGAATCGATTGAGACCTGTGGCGCTGAGGTTCAGAAGGGTAACCCGCCGACAGAGCGTAAGATTCAGAGACTGTTCCGCAGAGAAGAAGTCAGCAGACTGATCAAGAAATGTAACGACTTCGGAGCAGGCGGTGTTTCTGTAGCAATCGGAGAACTTGCAGACGGACTTCGTGTTGATCTGGATAAAGTACCGAAGAAATATGCCGGTCTGGACGGAACAGAAATTGCGATATCAGAATCGCAGGAACGTATGGCTGTGGTTGTTGATCCGAAGGATGCCGAGCAGTTCCTTGCATATGCAAAGGAAGAGAATCTGGAAGCGACAAAAGTTGCTGTTGTAACGGAAGAGCCGCGACTGGTATTGTCCTGGAGAGGAAAGGAAATTGTAAATATTTCCCGTGCATTCCTTGATACAAATGGTGCACATCAGGAGACAACTGTAAAAGTTGACATTCCTAACAGAGCAGACAGCCCGCTTGTACAGCAGGTAGAAGTAAATGATGTAAAAGAAAAATGGCTTGATACACTGAAGGACCTGAATGTATGCTCACAGAAAGGACTTGTTGAGATGTTCGACGGTTCGATTGGAGCAGGTTCTGTCTTCATGCCACATGGTGGAAAATATCAGATGACAGAGACGCAGAGCATGGTTGCGAAGCTTCCGGTTCTGAAAGGAAAATGCGATACCGTAACCATGATGAGTTATGGATTTGATCCGTACCTGTCAAGCTGGAGCCCATACCATGGAGCTGTATATGCAGTGACGGAATCCATTGCAAAGATTGTTGCATGCGGAGGAGATTACAGGAAGATTCGCTTTACATTCCAGGAGTATTTCCGCCGTATGACCGAAGATCCGTCCAGATGGAGTCAGCCGTTTGCAGCGCTTCTCGGAGCATATAAAGCGCAGCTTGGATTCGGTCTTCCGTCCATCGGAGGTAAAGACAGTATGTCCGGTACGTTCGAACACATTGATGTACCGCCAACACTGGTTTCCTTTGCGGTAGATGTTGCAAAAGAACAGGATATCATCTCTCCTGAATTGAAAAAAGCAGGTAACAAGCTTGTATGGCTTCGTATTGAAAAGGATGAATATGAGCTTCCGGCATATGATAAGGTGATGGAGCAGTATGGTAAGTTCACGGAAGATATTCACAATGGAAGAATCGTTTCAGCATATGCGCTTGACCGTCACGGTGTGATCGCCGCTGTCAGCAAGATGGCATTTGGTAACGGAATGGGCGTTAAGATCGAGCATAACATGGATGCCAGAGAATTATTTGCTCCTGCATTTGGAGATATTATTGCGGAAGTTCCGGCGGACAAGGTTGGAGAACTTGGCATTACTTACACCGTGATTGGTGAAGTGACCGATGATGCGGCATTCTCTTATGCAGATGTCAGAATTACACTTGCAGAGGCAGAAGGCGCATGGACTGAGACTCTGGAGAAAGTATTCCGTACTGTATCCGATGAGGCATCCGAGGAGAAGGTAGAATCACCGCTTTATGATACAAAGGATATCTATATCTGCAAAAACAAGATCGCTCAGCCGCATGTATTTATTCCGGTATTCCCGGGCACAAACTGTGAATACGACAGTGCGAAGGCGTTTGAACGTGCAGGTGCGACTGTAACGACAAGAGTATTTAAGAACATGGATGCGGCGGACATTCTTGATTCCGTTGCCGAATTTGAAAAAGAGATTGCGAAAGCCCAGATCATTATGTTCCCGGGCGGATTCTCAGCAGGTGATGAACCGGATGGCTCAGCGAAATTCTTTGCAACTGCATTCCAGAATGCAAAATTAAAAGAAGCTGTTGAGAAGCTGCTGAATGAGCGTGACGGACTTGTACTCGGAATCTGTAACGGTTTCCAGACACTTGTCAAACTGGGATTGGTTCCTTATGGTGAGATCGTAGGCCAGACAGCAGATTCACCGACACTGACATACAATACCATCGGACGTCATATTTCCAAGATGGTATATACCAAAGTTGTGACGAACAAATCTCCATGGCTGCAGGGTGCTGAACTTGGCGGCGTATATACCAATCCGGCTTCTCATGGTGAAGGACGTTTCGTAGCAAGCAAGGAGTGGCTTGACAAGCTGTTCGCAAACGGACAGGTTGCGACCCAGTATTGCGATCTTGATGGCAATGTTTCTATGGATGAAGAGTGGAATGTCAATGGTTCATATTGTGCGATCGAAGGTATTACAAGCCCGGATGGACGAGTACTTGGCAAGATGGCACATTCAGAGCGTCGCGGCGACAGTGTAGCTGTCAATATTTACGGCGAGCAGGATATGAAGATTTTTGAATCCGGAGTGAAGTATTTTAAATAAGTCACAAGTCTGTTTGATGTAATATAAATAAAATGAGAACCGTTTTCATACAATACATATGATATGGCAAATTGCTAAGAATATGGATGTGTGAAAATGGTTCTTTTTTGTAAAAATACAGAATGGTAGCAATGCACGTGCAGGAAATACAAAGAATACTTGCGGGAAAAATAATATAAATCAATAATATAATCAGAAATATTATATAAAGTGAAACAGAATGCGCTCTGATATTCAAATACAG
The DNA here is from genome assembly GCA_022774325.1 of bacterium. GTDB lineage: Bacteria > Bacillota > Clostridia > Lachnospirales > Lachnospiraceae > Allocoprococcus. Next base: position 26,519 of record JALFNN010000112.1, read on the forward strand.
GCAAAAAATAGCAAAAAAACTTGACATTGTATAGAGGATGTTTTAAAGTGGAAAAAGGTTATTCAGTGGTTTTCATAATGAAATTGATTTGGTAAATATGAAAAGCATTTGAAAAAATGAACAGGAGGTATTGAGTAGTATGTCATATGTTGATGAGGTAATTGAATCAGTAGTTAAAAAGAATCCGGCAGAACCGGAATTTCATCAGGCAGTCAAAGAGGTTTTGGAATCTCTTCGTGTTGTAGTAGAGGCGGATGAAGAAAAATTCAGAAAAGATGCGCTTCTGGAAAGATTAGTAGAACCGGAGAGACAGATTAAGTTCCGTGTACCGTGGGTAGACGATAAGGGACAGGTTCATGTTAACACAGGATACCGTGTACAGTTCAACAGCGCAATCGGACCATATAAAGGAGGGCTTCGTCTCCATCCGTCCGTAAACCTCGGTATTATCAAGTTCCTTGGATTCGAGCAGATCTTTAAGAATTCTCTTACCGGTCTTCCGATCGGTGGAGGTAAAGGTGGTTCTGACTTTGATCCGAAGGGAAAATCAGACAGAGAAGTAATGGCATTCTGTCAGAGCTTTATGACAGAGCTTTGCAAATATATCGGTGCAGACACGGATGTGCCGGCTGGAGATATCGGTACAGGAGCAAGAGAAATCGGCTACATGTTCGGACAGTATAAGAGAATCCGCGGACTCTACGAAGGTGTTCTTACAGGTAAAGGATTAAGCTACGGCGGATCTCTTGCACGTACAGAAGCAACCGGATACGGACTTCTGTATCTGACAGAAGAGATGCTGAAACTCAACGGAATTGAGCTTGCAGGCAAGACAGTGGCAGTATCCGGATCTGGAAATGTTGCTATTTATGCTACACAGAAAGCTCAGCAGCTCGGAGCAAAGGTTGTTACCGTAAGTGATTCTACAGGATGGGTATACGATCCGGAAGGAATCGATGTGGCAGCACTGAAAGAGATCAAAGAAGTAAATCGTGCAAGATTGACAGAGTACAAGAAGTATCGTCCGAACTCAGAATACCATGAAGGACGCGGTGTATGGTCTGTAAAAGTAGATATTGCACTTCCGTGTGCAACACAGAATGAACTTCTTCTTGATGATGCGAAACAGCTTGTCGCAAACGGATGTATTGCAGTAGCAGAAGGAGCAAATATGCCGACAACCATCGAAGCAACACAATATCTTCAGGAGAACGGCGTATTATTTGCACCTGGTAAAGCAGCGAATGCAGGCGGTGTTGCAACATCTGCTCTGGAAATGTCTCAGAATAGCGAACGTCTGAGCTGGACATTCGAAGAAGTTGATGCGAAACTGAAAAACATCATGGTAAATATCTGCCATAACATGGCTGATGCAGCAGAACGTTACGGAGCAAAAGGCAATTATGTAGTGGGTGCAAACATTGCAGGATTTGAAAAAGTTGTAGATGCTATGACTGCTCAGGGAATTGTGTAATAGAAATATACTGTAATAGATAGAACAATAATCAATAGATAAGCCGGGATGATCGCAGAAATGAGATGATCCCGGCTTTTTATTTCGTAACTGAAATAACACGTTGTTTTGAACAAGAAAAAAGTCTGGAAAACCAGACTTTTTAGTAGCGGGAACTGGATTTGAACCAGCGACACCACGGGTATGAACCGTGTGCTCTAGCCAACTGAGCTATCCCGCCATATTCACTTTTCAGTGAAGTGGGACCAATAGGGCTCGAACCTATGACCCTCTGCTTGTAAGGCAGATGCTCTCCCAGCTGAGCTATGATCCCATTTCTGTAAGTTGCTTTCCCGCAACCGACTTCTATAGTATATCTCGAAGATCTCAAAATGTCAACACTTTTTTTGAAAAAAATTATTTTTTTTGAGAATGCCATTTGACGTGTTTGGGATAGGAATAAAGAGGCATGGATTACAGAAGCCGTAATCGAAAAAACATGGAAATTTCAATTCAAGTATGGTAGAATGAATAACAGTTCAGTTACATGAGGATACTGTAATTGTTGTGATGATGTAGAATACGGAGGAAGAAAAAATGCAAGGAAAAACGAGAAGGACGTTGATGATTCTTGTAGGTGCATACCTGATATATAATGGTGTCAAACTGATTATGGATGTTATGCAGGGCAACCCGAACTACAAGACAGTTTTGATCATTTTCGGAGTCATCTTTATTGTATTTGGTGCTGCTACAGTGATTTTGAATATCCGTGAACTTCTGAAGGATATGAAAGCAGAAAAGGAAGCATCCGGTGACGCGGTAAACGGAGACGATGATGAGAGCGTTGACGAGGTCACAGTTGAGGCAGAAGGAACCGGGAATCCGGCGCGTACTGACAATACGGAACGTGTGTGGAAAGCTCCGACCGTTGCTGATGAAAAGAATGAATCTGCAAATTCAGGCGATGGAAAGGACAGCGATGATGGTGAAGTGATGATGGACGAAGACGCAGAGCCTCTGGATGAGGATCCCGATTTTTCTGAAATGGATGAGGAAGGATGGGGAACTGCTTCCGGAGAAGAAACAGATGAAGAGGCAGAAGAAGAGCCGTAAAAAGAAGAATCAGGTACATATCGGGAAGGAGAAGACGGGATATGCGGGTTGGAATGGGATATGATGTACACAGACTAACGGAAGGAAGAGATTTGATTCTCGGAGGAGTGAAGATTCCTTATGAGAAGGGGCTTTTGGGACATTCCGATGCAGATGTTCTTCTGCATGCGATTATGGATGCTCTTCTGGGAGCTGCGGCTCTCGGCGATATAGGGAAGCACTTCCCGGATACGGATGAAAAATACAGTGGTATTTCCAGCATGAAGCTGCTTAAACATGTGGCAGGCCTTTTGGAGGAAAATCTGTATATTGTAGAAAATATTGATGCCACTATCATTGCGCAGAAACCGAAGATGCGTCCGCATATTGCGCAGATGGAGGAAAATATAGCGAGTGCTTTGGGGATTGAGAGAGACAGAGTGAACGTGAAAGCGACAACAGAAGAAGGGCTTGGATTTACCGGAAGCGGAGAAGGAATTTCCGCTCAGGCAATTTGCGCTCTTGAGAAGATTACGAATTTCAGCAGTACGGATGTGATGCAGACTGAGGGGAGAAGCTGCGCCGGCTGCCGGGGATGTATGAGGTCAGAAGAATGATACTAAGAAAACTAAAGGCAAACGAGCATGTGCTTACGAGACCACTCTGGGAACGGGTGTTTGACGAAGATACGACAGAATTTTTAGATTATTATTATACTTCCAAAACGGAAGACAATGAAATCTACGTAATCGAGAAGGATGGAGAGATTCATTCCATGCTGCATTTAAATCCTTATGTGCTTCAAATTGGTAAAAAGGAAGAAGGCAGCCGATATATTGTGGGAGTTGCTACCGACAGAATGTATCGCGGGCAGGGGCAGATGACAGAATTGCTCCGAAAAGCGGTGAGGGATATGTATACGAAGAAACTGCCGTTTACATTTTTGATGCCGGCAGATGAAAAGATTTATTATCCGCATGATTTTCGCTTTGTGTATGCGGCGGAGCAGTGGGAAGCTTTCATGGCAAATGGGGAAGTACCGTCGCTGGATGCAATTCTTCACAGCGGCAATGGAAAACGGATACTGCTCAGACCTGCGCTTGCGTCTGATTGTAAGAAAATAGCGGCTTTTGCGGAACATATTCTGGAAGAAAAATACCAGATTTATGTCAAAAGAGACTGGCTGTATTATGAAACTTTGCTCAGGGAGCAGAAAAGTCAGAAAGGCGGAATCCTCCTTGCGGAGACAGATGATGAAATCAAAGGGATTCTGGTATTTGATGAAGAAAAGGGTTTTTCGGTACGGGAACCGCTGGTAGAACCGGGATATGAGGATATTTTTGAAAAAGGCGGTCTGATCCTTAAGAAACAGGAAAAGAAAAAACCAATGATTATGGCCAGGATCCTGCATGTAGAATCTCTGATGTCGTGCATGGCCTGCGATGAGGATACGGAGTTCCAGTTCATTCTTGTGGATCCGGTTATCCGGGAGAATAATAAGATATTCAGCATTAAGGGAAACAAAGAGCATCTGGTGGTTCGAACGAAACCCATTGCAAAAGGAAAGAGTGACGGCATCCAGATGATTAGTGTGGATGCGCTGACAACGATTTTATTCGGCTATAAGAGTCTGGAAAAAGTGGAGGAAGAGGAGCAGGAGAAATTCTCTGCGGAATTCAAGGAGAGTATTTCCAAGCTACAGCCTTTGAATCGGATTCTTTTGAATGAAATCGTATAATGTGATAATTTTTGCTTTGCGGTTGACAAATTAATCAATTTCGCATAGTATATAGAAGAATAGGCAAATAGTTTGAAAGACGAAGAACGAAAAGAGTAACTTTCCGGAATCTGACAGAGAGGGTTTGTCAGCGGCTGTAAGCAGACCCGAGAAGAAGGATTGTGAAGTGCATTCGGGAGTCGATTCGGTGAAAGGATTAACGTGGCATTCAAAGTGTTTAATCATATAGCCGGATACGGAGTGCATCCGTTATATGCATTGAGGAGAAAGGTCGAAAAGCCTTTTAATAGAGTGGAACCGCGGAAAACTTCGTCTCTTATCGGGACGGAGTTTTTTTGTTGCCATGCATGCGCCAACAAGGTCCGGTGGACCATTTGCGAGTTTTATTGCGTTTTCACTGAAAGAAAGGAGTAATAATATGGGTATCGTTTCTTTTGTGAAGGAAGAAATAGAAGTGATCCGAGAACGTGATCCGGCAATTAAGTCTACGATGGAAGTATTTCTGTATCCCAGTTTTAAAGTAATGTTACATTATAGAGTGGCACATAAGTTATATTTAAAGAAGCACTATTTTCTTGCGAGGTGGATTTCGCAGAGAGCAGTCCGAAAAACGGGGATCGAGATCCATCCGGGAGCTACCATCGGGAAGGGCCTTTTTATTGACCACGGAAGTGGTGTGATCATTGGTGAGACGGCGATACTTGGAAATAATGTGACGTTGTATCAGGGAGTGACCCTTGGAGGAACCGGAAAAGAAAAGGGAAAACGGCATCCGACGCTGGAAGATAATGTTATGGTGAGCGCCGGAGCAAAAGTAATCGGATCATTTACCGTAGGAAAGAATTCCAAGATCGGCGCCGGTTCTGTCGTAATCGAGGAAGTGCCGCCGAACTGTACGGTTGTCGGTGTCCCGGGACGAATTGTGCGCATGGGAAATCAGAAGATTCCGAGAACAGATATGGATCAGATTCATCTTCCGGATCCGGTCAAAGCGGATATTCAGAAACTGCAGGAAGAAAATATGTGGATGATGAAGAAAATGGAAGAACTGGAAAAAAGAATTGAATTATATGAAATGATGGAATAAGATGACAGATCAGAAAGGGAAGACACATGAAAGTATTTAACACACTGACAAGAAGAAAAGAAGAATTTGTACCTCTGGAGCCGGGGAAAGTGAAAATGTATGTCTGCGGTCCGACCGTGTATAATTTTATTCATATCGGAAATGCAAGACCGATGATCGTATTTGACACCGTAAGAAGATATTTTGAATATAAGGGATACGATGTCAATTACGTTTCCAATTTTACGGATGTGGATGACAAGATCATTAAGAAAGCAATTGAAGAAGGCGTTTCTGCGCAGGAAATTTCTCAGAGATACATCGCAGAATGTAAGAAGGATATGGAAGGGATGAATGTGAAGCCGGCAACCAAACATCCGCTTGCAACCGAGGAAATCTGCGGTATGGTGGAAATGATCGCGGATCTGATCGAGAAAGGTTATGCCTATGAGAAAAACGGAACCGTTTATTTCCGCACCAGACGGTTCAAAGACTATGGAAAATTATCCCATAAGAATCTGGATGATCTCCGCTCGGGCGGACGTTCCCTGCTGGTGACCGGTGAGGATGAGAAAGAAGATCCGCTTGATTTCGTACTCTGGAAGCCGAAAAAAGAAGGCGAACCCGCGTGGGAGTCTCCGTGGTGTGAAGGACGTCCGGGATGGCATATTGAATGCTCTGTGATGTCTAAGAAATATCTCGGTGAGCAGATCGACATTCATGCGGGCGGTGAGGATCTGGTATTCCCACACCATGAGAATGAGATCGCTCAGAGTGAAGCGGCTAACGGAAAAGAATTTGCCAGATACTGGATGCACAATGCATTTTTAAATATTGATAACCGTAAAATGTCCAAATCTCTCGGAAATTTCCGTACCGTCCGTGAGATCAGCGAGCAGTATGATCTGCAGGTGCTCCGCTTCTTTATGTTGAGCGCTCATTACAGAAGCCCGTTGAATTTCAGTGCTGATTTAATGGAGGCGTCCGCAAATGGTCTGGAAAGAATTGTGAATGCGGTGGATAATCTGAAACATCTGATGGGAGCTGCCCAGACGGAAGCGATGAACGAAGCGGAAAATGCGACGTTTGCCCAGACGGAAGAGTTCGTAAAGGAATTCGAAGCTGCCATGGATGATGACTTTAATACGGCAGATGCAATCGCTGCGATCTTTGATCTGGTGAAATTTGCAAATACTACGGCTTCAGCGGAAAGTTCAAAAGAATATCTGAAGAAGCTGTTTGATCTGATCGTGAAGCTTGGAGATGTGCTCGGATTGATCCTTGACAAGGAAGAAGAGCTTCTGGATGCAGACATTGAGAAACTGATTGAAGAACGCCAGGCAGCAAGAAAGGCAAAGGATTTCGCAAGAGCTGACGCAATCCGTGACGAACTTCTGGCGAAAGGAATTATACTGAAGGATACCAGAGAAGGAGTACAATGGAAAAAAGCATAGGATTTGACTGGAAATCCTGTATGTGCGACGTTTTGAAACTGAATGAGGTGGATATCGCAGGATATTCACCTCTTACTTTAGCATATATAGGAGATAGTGTATACGATTTGATTATCAAGACTATGGTGGTCAGCGAAGGCAATAAACAGGTGAAAAAGCTGCACCAGGAAACCAGCAGTATGGTACAGGCTTCGGCGCAGTCGGAGATGATGCGTGTGATTCAGGAGCATTTGACTGAGGAGGAACATGCTGTATACAAGCGGGGGAGAAATGCGAAAACGGTATCCCCTGCAAAGAATCAGACCCTAACGGATTATCGGCGCGCGACCGGTTTTGAGGCGTTGATGGGATGGCTGTATCTGAAAAACGAATGGCCGAGAATGCTGGAACTGATTAAAATCGGACTGGAACATTTGAATAAAAAAGAAGAAAAAATGCAGGAGACAGGTTCTGCAGTCAGGGAGAATGAGTGATGATAGAAGAAAATGGAGTAAAAAGCCAGTTGATCGAGGGGAGAAATGCGGTTATGGAAGCATTTCGTTCCGGAAAACCGATTGACAAAGTGTATGTTCTGGACGGATGTCAGGACGGCCCGATCCGCAGTATTGTGCGTGAAGCGAAGAAGCATGACACGATTCTCAATTTTGTGACAAAAGAACGTCTTGCTCAGATTTCCGAGACAGGGAAACATCAGGGTGTCATTGCGATGGCGGCTGCGTACGAATATGCTCAGGTGGAAGATATGTTGGAACTTGCAAAAGAAAAAGGCGAGGATCCATTTCTGATCCTGCTGGATAATATTGAGGATCCGCACAATCTTGGGGCGATTATCCGAACCGCAAATCTGGCGGGGGCACACGGTGTGATCATTCCGAAGCGGCGTGCGGCAGGACTCACTGCGACAGTGGCAAAGACTTCGGCCGGTGCGCTGAACTATACGCCGGTAGCTAAGGTCACCAATCTGGTGAAAACGATGGAAGAACTGAAGGAAAAAGGACTCTGGTTCGTCTGCGCCGACATGGGCGGGGATATCATGTATCATGTGAATCTGAAAGGGCCGATCGGGCTTGTGATCGGAAACGAAGGAGAAGGAGTGAGCAGGCTGGTTCGCGAGACCTGCGATATGACAGCTTCCATTCCGATGAAGGGGGATATTGATTCTCTGAATGCTTCGGTGGCGGCGGGTGTGCTTGCTTATGAGATTGTACGTCAAAGGCTGGGTTAATTAAATGGAATATGAAAAAATGACGGACGAGCAGCTGATCAGCCGCCTGCGAGGCGGCGAAAAGCCGATCATGGATTTTCTGATGGAGAAATATAAGGGATTGGTGCGTCAGAAGGCAAAAGCAATGTATCTCTGGGGAGGGGAAAATGACGATCTGATCCAGGAAGGGATGATCGGTCTTTTCAAAGCAGTAGAGGATTATGAGCCGGATGCGGGTGCATCTTTTTATAGCTTTGCTGAACTTTGCATTTCCAGGCAGATGTACACCGCCATCAAAGCGTCCCAGAGAAAAAAGCACTTACCCTTAAATTCCTACGTCTCACTCTATACATCGGGAAAACGGGAAGATGGAAAAGAAGCGCTTCCGCTGGCAGAGACGATCGAGGCGGGGGCAGAAAGCAATCCGGAAGAATTGCTTCTGAACACAGAGTATGCCAATGCATTTGAGGAAGAACTGAAGGATCAGCTCAGCAAGCTGGAAAACCGGGTTTTGTATCTGCATCTGATGGGAATGGATTATTTGAAAATCGCAGAAGTAATGGATAAGAGTCCAAAAGCCATTGACAATGCCCTGCAGAGAATCAAAGGAAAGGCAAGGCATATTCTGGAAGAAAAGAGAAAATAAAAACCTCAGGAAATCTTCCTGAGGTTTTTTAAAAGCTGCCTAGCGGAATCGAACCGCCGACCTCCGCCTTACCAAGGCGACGCTCTACCGACTGAGCCAAGGCAGCAGACGCATATCAGCGACTTAATTAATATAACACACCTTCGTGAAATTTGTCAATATGACTTTTGATTTTTTTGAAAAAGTATTATGTTGCGAATTTCTTAGAATGAAGAATCCTGGATTGCGCATCCGCCATCAGGTATGATATTCTATAAGAAGTGAAAATACGTGGGATGCCATGTGTGGCAGCTTACAGGAGGAGAATAGGGGAGAAACATATGGGAAAGGATTCAAAAGATACATTTGCGGTCGATACGCGTAACAGGAGTCTGAAACAATGGGGAGAAGGTCTGTTTGCTTTATTTGTGGGTCTAACAATCGCCCATTTGGGCGTCAGCCTTTTTCTCGTGTCGGAACTTGGCTCGGATGCGTTTACGGTGATGATTCAGGGAATTGCAAGAACTCTCGGGCTTAGCATTGGCACGGTTCATGTGATTGCATTGATCCTGCTGATGATTGTGATGGTTTTGACGACGAAGGGATATGTCAAGCCGGGGACGGTCGTCTGTGCATTCTGCGGAGGATGGATCATAGATCTGTTCCTGTGGATGATCGGGGCTAAAATATCTTCCGGATCGCCGATGTGGATCCGGATCCTTGTTATGTTGGCAGGATGTGTGATATTGAGCTTTGGTATGTCCATCGTCATTGAGAGCAACAGCGGTACAGGGCCGAACGATCTGATTGCCATCATATTAACGGATAAACTGAATCAGAAATGGAATGTACAGTTTCAGTATGTGAGGATTACCTGTGATATTTGTTTTGCAGTGATTGGATTCCTGCTTGGCGGGCGCCTTGGAATCGGAACGATCGCAGCGGCTTTTCTGGTAGGGCCGGCTGCACAGTTTTTTTTGCCGAGGAGCCGCAAATTAATCAAAACATGTTTCCCGGATCTGTAAAAGAAAACCTGCCAATGCGTTTGGAAATGCAATGGCAGGTTTTCTTCTTGAAACTATTTACAAGTATAAGCTTTCAGAAGCAGAAGTGTATTTTTTACTCCGTCCAGATGAGAACGTTCATAATTATGTGATGCATAAACACCCGGTCCGATCAGACCGTGCAGAATGTCGTAACCGCTTCTTAAAGTAGCTTCTACGTCCGAACCGTAATGCGGATATACATCGATGGCATAGTCGAGTCCGTTTGCTTTCGCAGTGTCGATCAGGGCGCTTGTCACCTCATAATTGTAAGGACCGCCGGAGTCTTTTGCGCAGATGGAAACCATGCGCTCTGTGCAGCCCAGGTCGGCACCAACACATCCCATATCAACCGAAATCATTTCTTCGGTATCTTCCGGCACACTGCTTCCGCCGTGACCGACTTCTTCGTAAACGGTGAAGACGAGAGAAACCTTGCGATTCAGGGAAAGGTGTTCGTCTTTGACCCATTTTGCAAGGGCTAGCAAGATGGCAGCGGAGAGCTTGTCATCAAGGAAGCGACTCTTGATATATCCGCTTTCAGTCACTACAGTACGAGGATCCATGGCAATGATATCGCCGACCTGAATGCCGAGAGCGGCTACGTCTTCTTTCGTATTTACATTCTCATCCAGAAGAATCTCCATGTTTTTCTCTTCATGATCCGGCTTATCGTCTGCTACATGGACGGAGGGCTCGGTATTGAGAACAACACCGGTATAAACCTTTCCGTCGCGTGTGTGGATGGTGCAGTTTTCACCGTCGGCAGTTGACCACTGATGTCCGCCGAGTGTGGTGGGACGCAGACGTCCGTTGTCTTTGATGGAACGAACCATAGCGCCAAGGGTATCGACATGAGCGGCAAGAAGAAGCGGATTTCCCTCTCCACCCAGTGTCACCAGTACATTTCCTTTTCTGGAACTCCATGGCTCATACCCCATCTCTTTGAGTGTGGAAAGAAGGTATTCTTTCACTTCGCGGGTATACCCGGAAGGGCTGGCGATTGAAGTCAGTGCTTTGAGCTGCTTTGCAGCGTATTCAGTGTAAGTTTCCATAAAATCATTCCCCCAAAATGTTAAATTTTATTATGCTTTGTTATTTTAATCGTTATCAAACGAAAAAGCAACCCTGTTATGCAGAGAATTTCTGCTTTTCCAATCCATGTATCCAGTCGGATTTGAAATAATATACCGTAAATACAATAGAACTTAAGGTCCAGGTGATCGGGTAGGCCCAGAACACAACATTGATCACCGGGATAAAATGAACCGCAATGCTGATGTAGCTGACACGGATCAGGCACCAGCAGATCATCATGACCAGCATCGGAACCGT
>JALFNN010000031.1 GCA_022774325.1 bacterium
TGGAAAACTGGAACAATCGGGAACAGATAGCTGTAGAAGAGCAGATTGATGATGGAACATTAACAATAGAACACATCATGCCTCAGACACTTACTGAGGAATGGAAAGAGGCTCTTGGTATGGGATGGGAATTGACTCACACCAAGTATGTGGACACACTCGGTAATTTGACACTTAGTGCATATAACAGTGATTATAGTAATCTGTCATTCTTGAAGAAAAAGAATATGCCTGGAAAAGGTTTTATTCACAGCAAACTGCAACTGAATGAATATTTGAAAAAACTTGAAAAATGGGATGAGGAAGAGATATTGAAAAGGGCAGATTATTTATTAGATATGGCCTTTAAGATATGGCCCATGCCAGTTGCAGAATATTCACCCATTAGTAAGGAGGATGTTGTCTATTGGGATGAGGAAGAATTTGATTTCTCTAACAAAAGAATCATCAAGATGACTCTATTTGGGGATGAGATTGCTACCACTGATGTAACCGATGCCTACAAAAAAATTCATTCGGCGGTGTACGATTTTGATCCGGCCGAGTATCTTAGGGTAATTAATACTGTTTCTGATGGGGGTGATATTCGGTGTCCTTACATGGTAGCAAATGGAGTTTACATTACTACAAATATTAGTTCCCAGGCAAAAATGGCAAATATACAGAGATTGTTTGAGGCTTTTGGTTTTGAATCAAAAGATTTAATATTTGAAGTGCGAGATATTCCTAAAGCTTTGAAGTTTGATATTTCTGATGAAAAAACATATTGTGTTTTGAAGGTTGGAGAATTGGCAAAAAGGCTAATAGGGAAAGCCTTGGTCGACAGGAGAATAACCGAGGAAGAAATAGCACTATTACATGATAAGAATTACTCAAAACGACTTTTTCCTCAAAATTACTATCCAGTGCTTGCAGACAGTGTTGATGCACATCGGGGTAAAAGTAAAACTACTCGATACTATAAAGATCCAGTAATTATTGATGGGAGAGAAATATTCGTTTCAAGTCAATGGTTTGAGGACGATAGGGATAATCTTTTAGAATGGTATAGAAATCATTCATAGCATTCTTAATAGAGCGGGCAATTTAATACTAAGTTGTCCGCTTTTTGTATTTTTCTGATTAGCATTTCATTTTCTTATGACCAAGTTTACTGGTCAGCAATCCATTTTTAAATTTAAAGGGGCTTTTTCTAATGGTTTTTAGGGGGTGCATTAGGGGGTGCAATCGTTCGATTGTATCAAAATGGTGGTTACGATGAATGCAAAGTAGGCTATTATCCGTACTCAAAATCTCCTTTATTTTCAATGATTTTTACATTTTTATATACAGTTAGCCTAATCTGAGTTATAATGAGAACAGCCTATACGGGTGTACTCCATAACGATAACGCAGGAGGGCATTATGGCTATCGTTAAAAAATTGAAACAGCATCCGCCATTACCGCCGTCAAGGTATGAGGTTGGCATCTATTGCCGGGTCAGCACTGCAAGTAAAACACAAGTCGTGAGCGCTGTTCATCAGCTGTCCGGTCTTATTGCAGATGTGGCTAATAGCCAGCAGGCGCGGCTGTATGACGTCTATTTGGACATTCAGTCCGTCAGGACATCTGATAACCGTAAGAATTTAATGCGGCTCCTGGACGATTGCAGAACCGGGAGAGTGACTCTTGTGTACACCAAGTCCATCAGCCGATTTGCCAGAAATACGGTAGATGTTCTGGCTATTGTTCGGGAACTGAAGAAGATGAATGTCCCGGTCTACTTTGAGAATGAGCAGCTGTATTCCTTTGACAAGGAAGCGGAATTTGCAATCAGCCTTCATGGAACCATTGCCCAGGGCGAGTCTGAGAACAAGAGTGAGAATATCAAGCGGAGCCTGGATAAGGCTGCCCAGAACCCGGATGCTCAGCTCTATAATCGAAAATGCTACGGATACAGCAATGCCGAAGATGGCAGCCTGGTAATCAACGAGTCGGAGGCAGAGGTAATACGGCAGATATTCCAGATGTACCTGGATGGATATAGTATCGGCGGGATTAAGAAGTATCTGGAAGAAAAGGGGATTTTGACTTCCAGAGGAAGAAGCACCTGGTCGAAGCGTACCATCGAAACCATACTGGCCAATGAGAAATATGTCGGTGATGTCATTCTCTATAAGACCTTCTCCCCTAACTTCCCGGAGAAGAAGCGAATACCAAACAACGGAGAGCATCAGATTACATCCAGGAAGATCATCACCCGTCTATCATCTCACGAGAGATGTTCAGAGCCGTACAGGAAATGCGTGAGAGCAGAAGTAACATCGAGCGTCATGCAGATGGGACTGTAACCAGGAAGGCCAAGAGGTACACTGGGAAGAAAGAGTGAAAAGGTTACTGGAGAATTGTGAAAATCGATATTTCGCTGAGGATAGTATTCCCTTAACGAGAGGTAAATACATGGAATTAAAATTTTGCGCAAGAATTCTTCAAAATGAGAATACGGATGCTGCCTATGTAGAGATTCCTTACGATATCAAAGAACTTTTTGGCAAAGGGCTGCTGCTGGTGAATGCAACTTTTGATGGTATTCCGTATCGCGGGCAAGTGGTAAAAATGGGAACTCCGTGTTACATCATCGGCGTTTCAAAACAGATACGTAAGCAAATTGGTAAGAGCTTTGGTGATATTGTTGAAGTCGTTCTTCAGGAAAGAGACAGTGAGAAAATCCCTATATGGAAATGTCCAAAATGTGGAAGAGAGTTTAAGAAAAAGGGCAGAGTCATTACTGCGGTGAAAAGCCAAAGACGATTGATGAATATATCTTGAACCAGGATGAGGATAAGCAGGAAGATCTGCGTTATGTCCGTCAGATTCTTCACAGTGCATTACCGGAAGCGGAAGAACGTATCTCCTGGAGTATGCCGACTTATTGGAAAAAACATAATTTTTCTCATTGGCTGTCCTGATATCATTTCACAGACATCTGCACGGACATTATACTTTTTAGCCAGAAGATAAGATATATATCCATCCCTGAGTTGTTTATTCTCATCTACTACAATCGCATGCGGCAGTTGATGTTTTTTCTGATAATATTTTTCATAATACCATAGCTTCTCTGGCGAAGAATCCAACATCATGTCTGTTTGAATTTTTTCAATTGGGCAACGCCTCTGATCCGCCATATCTGTCAGATATGGATCCAGAATCCCATTCCCGTCATGTGTGCGGTATCACAAAGGAAATTATCCGAAAAGAAAATTTTCAGTTTCCCTTGACAAATTATTTAGAATGATTATAATTAAATTAGAATAATTCTAAAATGGACCATGAAAAGGGAGTTTATATGACTAAATACGAGAAAGAGATATTTTCCATCATAAATACCTCGCAGGAACATCTGGCCGCAGAGCAGATTTTCCGTAAACTGCGGGAGATCCATCCAAACGCAGTTCTCGCAACGGTATATAATAATCTGAACAGGCTTCTGGATGCAGAACTGATCCGCAGAATATCCATGGAAGGTATGCCGGATCGATATGACCGCACAGAGAAACATGATCACCTGGTGTGCAGAGTCTGCGGAAAGCTCGCAGATACAAAATTTCGGGATCTCACGGCATCCCTGCGTGAACAGATGGGTGATGGATTTCTGTATTATGATCTGAAAGTTTACTATGTGTGTCCCGAGTGCAGAAAAAAGCAGCAGGAGACAGCAGATAAGAACCTTACAGATGCAAAAACCTATTCATAATATAAAACAATGAGATTGGGAGGGATACAAAATGTTAAAAGGAAAAACTGCCATTGTAACGGGTGGAACCAGAGGAATCGGTTTTTCGATTGTGAAAAGATATCTGGAAAATGGTGCAAATGTTGCGATCGCCGGCTCCAGACAGGAATCTGTGGAAAAAGCCATGGAAAACCTTGGCGAATATCAGGGACGTGTAATGGGAATCTGGCCGAATCTGGGTTCGCCGGAGGAGGTAGCAGAAGCATTTGCTTCCGTAAAAGAAAAATTCGGAAGTCTTGATATTCTGGCAAATAATGCCGGAATTTCTTCCAGAACCAGTCTGTATGACTATACACTGGAGGAATTTCAGAAAATTGTTGATATTAACCTGACAGCTGTATTTATCTGTTCACAGGCTGCTGCCAGAATCATGAAGGATCAGGGCGGCGGAGTGATCATCAATACCAGTTCCATGGTTGGTGAATATGGACAGCCTTCCGGATGCGGTTATCCGGCAACGAAATTTGCGGTAAATGGTCTGACAAAATCACTGGCGAGAGAACTGGCAAAGGATCATATCCGTGTGAACGCAGTGGCTCCGGGTGTGACAAGGACAGACATGGTAGCCGCACTTCCAAAGGAAATGGTAGAAAGAATTTCTGCCGGAATCCCTCTGGGACGAATGGGAGAGCCTCTGGATATTGCCAACGCTTATCTCTATCTGGCAAGTGATCTGGCAAGCTATGTAACCGGAATTACCCTGCGTGTTGACGGCGCTGCGATGACTTGACAGGAGTGTGATGAATATGAATAAAAAAGCAATGTATCAGCTGACATACGGATTATTTGTACTGACATCCCGTATCGGAGTGAAGGATCACGGCTGTATTATTAATACGGCCGGACAGGTGACCTCCAGTCCGAACAGAATCAGTATTGCCGTAAACAAAGACAACCTGACGCATGATGTGATTATGGCCAGCAGAAAATTCAATCTTTCCATTTTGAGTGAAAAGGCAGATTTTGAGATTTTCCGGCATTTTGGATTTCAGTCCGGAAGAACCACGGATAAATTTGCGGATTACCCGTTCTGCAGACGCAGTGAAAACGGACTGTTTTACCTTACGGAAGGAACGAATGCCTACATCAGTGCAAGCGTGGAACAGACCATTGATCTGGGCAGCCATACTCTGTTTATTGCAGCTGTAGAAGATATGGATGTACTGTCAGCAGTACCTTCTGCCACCTATGCATATTATCAGTCCAACATTAAGCCGAAACCGGAAAAGAAAGCTCCCTCCGGAAAAACAACATGGCGCTGTACCGTATGCGGATATACTTATGAAGGAGAAGAACTTCCTGCAGATTTTGTGTGTCCGATCTGCAAGCATCCGGCCTCTGACTTTGAAAAAGTGACGGATATGTAGACTTGCTGAAAGAATTCTATCCGATGTCACAAGTCATTGCCACAAAAATATGCGGTTTTTTGCCATAAAAATGGCTTAAAACCGCATATTTTCTGAATAGTTGCTTCTTTTCTCCGTACAGAAGCCTCCATCTCTATAATACTTTACTTCTAGCTGTAAGCTTAAACTTTGCACCCAGAAGTTCCGCTGCTTTTCTGCACATCATCATTCTTCCAAGAAAGATTTCAAAATACTCATACATGGTACAGATATCTTCATCTATTTGCAGGTTCAATGTGATAGAACGTTTCTGTACATTCACCTTCACTGTTGCATTTGTAACTGCATAATTCACACGGTCATGCTTATCAAAGCCGGATTTTTCTTCGTTTCTCACACGATTCCTTCTGACATCAGTTTTATCTGCCAGGATCAATGCAGCAGATACTGCATCAACCGCTCCCCCTGTAGATTCATCATGATTTCCAATGGCAGACACGATAATGCCCCTGTCTGTCAGCGGAATATCCAGTTTTTCCAGGAGCGAATACGCTAAAATAGCTCCATATTCACCATGATTTTTCCGGTTGATCGCATTTCCAATATCATGCAGAGCCCCTGCAATCTCTGCAAGCTCAATTTCATGCTCGGAATATCCAAACTTTTTCAGAATCATTCCTGCCCGTTTTGCTACAATCGCACAATGTTTTTCCGAATGATCCGTATATCCCAGCATCCCGAGATTGTCATTCCCTTTCTTCAGAAGTGATTTTACTTCTTTGTTTTGTAATATATCTTTGTATTTCAATTTAACTTATCCTTAAGCTTCTTCCCCATCGTGATCGGAATATTTCAGGAAATACCTTAATCCAATCTGCCCCTGGACTTCATCCACCATATTCATACAACAGTTTCCTCTTTATTAATCCCGTCTTTCCTTTGCTTTTTTTCTGCATTACTGTAAGCCATAGCATATAGCATTTCCTGAGAATTCAGTTTCAGATCATTCAGGTTCCTATCAACGTAAGTTCCTTATGATGTCAGCCTTTTTCCTTTTTCATCATCATTCATCATGGTTTCAAACATCCAGTCAATATATTTCTTCAGTTTTTCATCCAGAATCGGAGCAGCCACTTCTACCCGGCGAACGGTATTTCGTGTCATGAAATCAGCAGATGCAATATACACTTTTTCACGTTCTTTTGTTCCAAACCGATAAATTCGGGAATGCTCCAGGAACAGGTACAATTCTGAACATATCATTGCCTTTTTCATCAATTTCTTTTTTGAGAACGTGAATGGTATAAAATTCACCATACTTCATTTCATTCTTCATCTGTTCGGTTTTTTCCTGCTTCAATGCCTGATAGAGAGTATCACCGAAAGGAATTGTTCTGGCAGATGCTTCTGTTTTTGGTGTGGTGAAGTACCATGATGAACGCTGTTCTTTTTTTCCCTTCTTTTCAACAACCTTACGCACATCAGCACCAAAGTTACGCTTTACAACCTGCTTATTTACGGACAAGGTTCTTTTTTCAAAATCAATATCATCCCAAGTCAGGGCAAAGGCTTCTGAAATACGCAACCCGGTATAGAAACCAATCATCAAAGGAATGAAGTATCTGCCTTTGATGAGGATCGCAAGGCTGCGCTGGAGTGTGGTATGAATGGATTCATCTCGAAGCCATTAGACCTTAAGGAACTTATTCAGGTGTTGAATAGCGTATTGGATAAAAAACAGCAGTAAAAGCCTATTCGATGCTTGACAAATAAATTATAATGAGAAGAAAGAGATATTGACCTTGGCTCGTTGATATCTCTTTTTTCGTGGAAGAAAAGACTACTCTGCAATCCTTCATAAAATGAAGAGCAGTTTAATTCAAAGCCCGGATGGAGGAGGTGCATCTCCTGTATTTAGGGGAGCAAAAGGGGGTGCAACCGTTGAATTGTATCAAAATGGTGGTTGCGATGAATGCAAAGTAGGCTGTTACCCTATACTCCAGATTACCCGTATTTTCAATGTTTTTTACATTTTTATATACAGTTAGCCTAATCTGAGTTATAATCAGAACAGCCTATAGGGGTGTACTCTATAACGATAACGCAGGAGGGCATTATGACTATCGTTAAAAAATTGAAACAGCATCCGCCATTACCGCCGTCAAGATATGAGGTTGGCATCTATTGCCGGGTCAGCACTGCAAGTAAAACACAAGTCGTGAGCGCTGGTCATCAGCTGTCCGGTCTTATTGCTGATGTGGCTCATAGCCAGCAGGCGCGGCTGTATGACGTTTATTTGGACGTTCAGTCCGGAAGGACATCTGATAACCGTAAGAACTTAATGCGGCTCTTGGACGATTGCAGAGCTGGGAGAGTGACCCTTGTGTACACCAAGTCCATCAGCCGCTTTGCCAGAAACACGGTGGATGTTCTGACTATTGTCCGGGAACTGAAGAAGATGAATGTCCCGGTCTACTTTGAGAATGAGCAGCTGTATTCCTTTGACAAGGAAGCGGAACTTGCAATCAGCCTTCATGGAGCCATTGCCCAGAGCGAGTCTGAGAACAAGAGTGAGAATATCAAGTGGAGTCTGGATAAGGCTGCCCAGAACCCGGATGCACAAATATATAACCGAAAATGCTACGGATACAGCAATGCCGAAGATGGCAGCCTGGTAATCAACGAGTCGGAGGCAGAGGTAATACGTCAGGTATTCCAACTGTACCTGGACGGATATAGTGTGGGCGGCATCAAGAAGTATCTGGAAGGAAACGGCATTTTGACTTCCAGGGGAAAAATGATCTGGTCGAAGCGTTCCATTGAAACCATATTGACCAATGAGAAGTATATCGGTGATGTCATTCTCTATAAGACCTTCTCCCCTAACTTCCCGGAGAAGAAGCGAATACCAAACAACGGAGAGCATCAGAAATACATCCAGAAGGATCATCATCCGGCAATCATCTCACGAGAGACGTTCCGGGCAGTCCAGGAAATGCGTGAGAGCAGGAGCAACATCGAGCGTCATGCAGATGGTACGGCAACCAGAAAGGCCAGGCGGTACACTGGGAAGAAAGAGTAAATATTGGTTTAAAGAGTTTTATAACTCGAAATTTTTCTAACAGTTTTTCTGATTTAGGTAATCAATATATTCTTCGCCCCACTCACCAAGAGCATCGAGAACTTTCTCAAATTTTTTTCCGATACTGGTCAATGAATACTCTACTTTTGGAGGAATCTGGGAATATTCAATGCGTTGAATAAGTCCCTCCTCCTCTAAAGTTTTTAATTGCCTCGACAGAGTAGTATGTGTCATTTCGACAGGCATCCTCCGTTGCAGTTCATTAAACCGGATAGGTGCTTCCTGGGATAGAATATATAAGATATACATTGACCATTTTCCAGTCAGAACTTTTTGAGAAGTTACATATGGACATAATCCAAACAATTGTTTCTTTGCCATAATGGTATCCTTTCTGATGGTGGTATCATAAAATATCGTACTTGTGATTTTGCACTTACGATCATATAATGTCAGTATACTTGAGATCGACATTCAAGTCAATTAAATGAAATCAATCAGGAGATGAGTGACAATGAAGAAAATGTTAATTGTATACTATTCCTGGTCAAATGGGAATACGAAAAGAATTGCAGAACAGCTTGCTAATGAAACAGGTGCAGATATTGCAAGAATCGAGACAACAGAGCCATATAAAGGCACTCATGAAGATGTTGTGAATCAGGGGAAAAGAGAGGTAGAGGCAGGTTTTATGCCACGGATAAATTCGTTATCTGTAAATCTTGCGGATTATGAAGTGATTGCTATAGGAACACCAACATGGTGGTACACGATGGCTCCTGCTGTGCTTACATTTTTAACAGAAAATGATTTTTCGGGCAAAACAATTATTCCATTTATGACAAATGGTGGATGGCCGGGACATGTAATAAAAGATATGAAGGAAAATTGCAAAAACGCTAAGTTTATGCATGAAATGCAGATACAGTTTGATTCCATGGGAAAAG
Source organism: bacterium (assembly GCA_022774325.1). GTDB lineage: Bacteria > Bacillota > Clostridia > Lachnospirales > Lachnospiraceae > Allocoprococcus. Next base: position 9,152 of record JALFNN010000031.1, read on the forward strand.
ACCATCTGGAAACACCGGAGTCCGCTATTACAGAGTGGATAGAACAGATAAAGGAAGATATACACAAATAACCATAAGGTTAACGCTGAAAAGTATGCAGAAATGGTACCATCAGTAGACGAGTAAAAGTAAAAAACGAAAAAGGAGATAAGACAATGAGAAAGAATTTTGGAGCAAAACCATTTTTATATCCACAGCCGGTTATGATTCTTGGAACATATGATGAAAACGGCAAGGCAAATGCGATGAATGCAGCATGGGGCGGAATTGTAGGTGCAAATGAGATTATTGTCGATTTATCTGCTCATAAGACAACGGATAATATTGTAAAAAACAAGGCTTTTACAGTAGGAGTAGCAGACCTTGAACATCTGGTTGCCTGTGATTATGTGGGAATTGTATCTGCCGATAATGTAGAAAATAAGATGCAAAAAGCCGGTTTTACTACAACAAAGAGTGAATTTGTAAATGCACCTATTATCAATGAGCTTCCATTGACTCTTGAATGTGAGCTTATAAAAGTGATTGATGGCAGCAAGTATATTGCAGAAATCAAAAATGTAAGTGTAGATGAGAGATATCTCGGAGATGACGGAGAACTTGATCTTGATAAATTTACACCTATCACATATGATCCGATACACCACGGATATTACAGACTGGGTGAACGTGTAGGAAATGCTTTTAAAGATGGGGCACGGCTGAAATAAAAGCTTTCTCCTAAAAGTGGGCAAGTAACAGAAAGCAACGGCGGGCAATCGTGTCCGCCGTAAAATATGCTTATTAATTTTTGGAAGCCAGAACCCCCCTTGCCAGTGCGATGCCTACCTGTGGATACAGTTCCTGAATTTCCTGATATTTTTCTTCAATCAGTTCCGGCTCATCAGCCCAGACATTCTCATAAATCTTCATGGCTTTTTTGAAATGGGTTTTAGCCTGTGAGATATTTGCTGTGATCAGGCAGATATTTCCCATGGATTCCTGTACCTGGGCATAGTCCAGGCAGGTAACGGAGTTGTATTCTTTGATGAGCTGCGCAAGTTTCTGGAGAGCAGCCATTGCCCGTTCCGGTTCCTGCAATTTTGTCAATAAGGCAGCATAATTGTTGATCTGGGGAATGCTGTCATTGGTATAAAGCAGTTGGTACTGCTCAAGCAGGAAGATACCCTTTTCCATGTGTTCTTTTGCAAGCTCTGCCTGACCATTCATGCGGTAAAGACCGCCCAGATTCGCATGAAGGTTGGAGACAAGGTGGACATTGTCTTCTGTGATTTCTTCGATCTGTGCAAGGGCTTCCTTTTCAAGTTTGATGGCTTTTTCCGGCTTTGTTTCCATACATGCCTGATAGTCCAGTAATAATGCACGGTCGGTAGCACTACCGTTTTCATTCCCTTTCAAAAGCTGCTTCATCTCCAGGATAATCTCTTTCATACCTTTCCTGTAACGGTATTTCTCCATATATGGGAAGACATCCTCAAGAAACAGCAGGTACTTGGTCAGATCATCTTTTTCCATCATCCGCATGATATTACCGACTGTCTGAAACAGTTTTTTATAATAGCTGACTTCCGTTCCATGCATCAGACATATTTTTTGCAGAGAATCAAGCAAAGTATGGCAGGCTGTGACCGATGGTTTTGTTTCTGAAAGGGCAATCTCCTGAATCAACGGATGCAGGGAAATTGTATGCCGTGTAGTTGCTTGTACAAAACCTGTTTCAATCAGATCATTGATGTCATTTAAGTCAGTTAATCCAAGCCAGTCAGCAAAAATACGGGCGGAAATACCGGCAGGAGGCAGAAAGCAAAG
>JALFNN010000107.1 GCA_022774325.1 bacterium
CTGATTTCGAAGCAAGACTACCGAAATATCTGCGTAATGCACTCCATCCAGAGGCTGTGGTGGCATAAATCGCTATTTTGTTAGCTGAAGTATTGAATTTTCAAGGTGCGAAGCCCATTTTAGGTATGGGAAGTCTTAGTATAATACTTATATATATCAATACCACAAATGAATTTCTTTTTCATTTATCACAACACATGAGCAAGAACAAAAAGACAGTGGGAGGTGTGCCTCATATACAGGGCACACCTCCCACCGTCCAAGACGATCCATTTACCACCAACACCTTTTCTCACCATAACACCGTAAATTACCACCAGATCAGATAAATCAGCGTCAGCGTCAGCCCGATACAAAAGAGCATCAGGCCAAATGACAGGCTTCGTTCAATAACCCGGTTATTTTCCTTAAACTCTTCATTTCTCACTGCCATCTCGTGAACATAGTCACGATAAACAGGATGTTTTCTCCGGACAGTATGATTCTTCACAGTTTGCACGGCATTCAGTATTTTTCCAAGTATTTCGGTTAGTATATTTCCTTCTTCACGTTCATGAGGCAACGGACTGTCATGGTAAATGGTTTTCCGCAAAAGCACAACAATCCCATCCAATATGGTATCCAAAATTCTGCTTAATATTCTTCCTGCCGACGGAAGAATTCCCAGGACCACAGGACGATAGATCAGATTTTCCAGATCCAGCCATTTTGGCCACAGATCTACATACTGTACCGTTCCATTTTCCATCTTTCTCATAAGAACTTTCCGTACGATCAGAACATAGACCGCTGCCCCGATTCCGACAGAGATCACCATTCCAAGGAGATTTTCCGGTGCGAAATAGCTCACACGCTCTCCTGTTTCCTGCAGATTCATGAAGCTCTGTGCATAGGTGGCTGCACGATCCATCAGACTATGCGGGAACAATCCCCAGATCAAAAGAATCACAGCACTTGCAGCAAGGGCGAATCCGGATTCCCGATTCATAAACTTCTCAGTCTCATCAAAGGATTTCTGTTTTTCAGAATCTGTGTTTTCTTCTACAAAAACTGCCACATAAAGCTTCGTCATATAAGCAACAGTCAGCCCGCCGGAAATCAGGAACAGGATCTCGATCATTTTCCCCGGCATTCCTCCGCCGAATTCCACGATACTCTCATGAAGCAGCGTTTTGCTGATATAGCCGCTGAAGAAAGGAATTCCCGCGATAGCAAGTGCTCCTGTCAGAAAGATTCCCTTGAAAAGCGGCTTGTTTCGTCCAAACCCGCGGATTTCGTTTAAATTCAGTGCATGCGTATTCATGTAAATTACGCCTGCTGCCATAAAAAGCACCAGTTTGATCAGAGAATGATTGACCATATGGAGAAAGGTTCCGTGCACGGCAAGCGCCTGTTCCGTTTCCAACAGTCCCTGCATGCCGATGCCCACCAGAATAAATCCAACCTGGGACATGGAGGAACACGCCAGCGTCCTCTTGATATCCACTGAGAATAACGCAAGGAGTGCTCCCATAAACATCGTCACAACTCCAATCGCAAGAATCAGCTTTCCCCATACGCCATCTCCGAAAAACAGCTGACAGCTGATGATCAGAATTCCAAATATTCCTGTCTTTGTAAGAATTCCGGAGAGCAGCGCAGAAGCCGGTGCCGGTGCTGCAGGGTGTGCCTTTGGGAGCCAGATATGAAGCGGGAATGCTCCGGCTTTTGCCCCGAATCCAACCAGAAGACAGGTCCCCGCCACATAAAGCAGGCTTTTATCCGCACACGCTGCGGATGCCGGAAGCAGTTCAGCGATCACCAGAGTTCCCAATTCATGGTAGAGCAGGAACAATCCCATCAGCATGGCCATACCGCCAGTCACCGCAACAGCCAGATACGTCTGTGCCGCCCGGATTGCATCCTCCGTCTCTTCCTGAACGACCCATACATAGGAAGTAAAGGACATAATCTCGAAGAATATAAATGTAGTATAAAGATCAGCCGAATAAAAGATTCCCATCGTTGCCCCCAAAGTCCAGAGCAAGAACAGGTAGAATCTGTTTTTGTTTTCATGATTCCGGAAATATTCTCTGGAAAAAACAGTCACCATCATCCACATCAAAGAAGCAATGCATCCGTAAATTCCCCGGAAACCGTCCAACGCAAACCCGAGTCCGAATCCACAGATTCCCGGTACCTGAAGCTCTGCACCGTCCACAGTCATAAGCGCTGCCGCTGCCAGGAATTCGCTGACAGTGATAAAATCTGCCAGATAATCTCTGCATATTTCCCGGTATTTTCCCGCCAAATACACCAGAATTCCTCCCAGAAACGGATAAAACACCAGAATGGCAAGTAATATATTTCTATTCATGATCTTCCCTCCTTAAAACACCGAAACCACCTGACGGAACAGTTCCAGCAGAGGTGCCGGGTGCAATCCGAAGCAGAACATAGCCACAGCGAAAACCGTCAACGGCAGAATCATCATCCAGTTTGGATCCTTCACGCCCCGGATCGTTCCGTAATCGAACTGTTTTCCCGGGAAGAAGGCGCGTACCGAAATTGAGAGCATATAGATTGCTGTGAGAAGTGCCGATATCAGTAATGCCGCGACACCCACATAGGCCAGCGGCATCCTGGATGCGACTGCAGCCTTCACCAGATTCCATTTACTGACAAATCCACAAAGTCCCGGAACTCCCATCAGAGCCATGCCGGATATCGTGAACAGAACAAAAACCTTCGGCATTTTGTGACCAAATCCATCCAGCTCATAAATATACGTTCTTCCTGTCTGGTACATCACCGCACCGGCACAGAAGAAAGAACAAATCTTCATCACGGAATGGAATACCATATGGCTCAGTGCACCGGTCAGTCCCAGCGGGCTCATCAATACCACACCAAACAGAATGTAGGACAGATTACTCACCGTAGACCAGGCCAGACGGCGCTTGATATGTGTTTCCTTCAGTGCCCGGCTGCATCCGTAAACGATCGTAATGATCACCAGCGTCATAACCGCCTTCTGCGCCCAGGTTCCCCTAAGAAGTTCTGTTCCGAAACTATAATAGGTCACGCGCATCAGTGTAAATGCTCCTGTATTTACCACCGCCACCGCATGAAGCAGCGCCGTCACCGGTGTCGGCGCAACTCCCGCTTTCGGAAGCCAGGAAGAAAACGGCCACATTGCCGTTTTGACACTGAATCCGCAGAAACAAAGAACATATATAATGAGCAACAGATTCGTCTTATCTCCTACTTTCGCCAGATCGATCACACCGCCCGGGACAAAATTGGAAGTCGTTCCATAACTCAGAATAAAAATCATGCCGATAAAGGCAAAAGCCGCACCACCGGTCATATAGTAGAAATACGTCCGGCTTGCGTGGATCGCCTCACGGGTAAGGGTATACATGATCAACGGAAGCGTGATCAGACTTAGCATTTCAAAAAAGAAATACATCGTCACGATATCCTCCGCGAGAGCTACCCCCAGAGTTACTCCATAAGTAATCGTGTAAAACATAAAGAAATATTTTTCATGCTTCTCATGTTTCATATATTCAAACGAGTACAAAACTGACAAAGGCCATAATGCGGAAATAAGACCTGCAAATATCCTTCCCAGTCCATCCAGTCGGAAACTGACACTAAGATTTCCTGTGAACTTAAACAGAACCAGTGCATTCTGCGGAGGATTTGCCAACATCAGGAACACCAGAATCGTGTTTAGAAGTACCGCCGTTTCAATATAGATCATCATCTGTCTTCGATTCCGAAACGGGAGCAAAGGAATCAGTACCCCCGAGAGCATCGGTAAAAGTACAACGATCATCATAATCATCTTATTCATATCCTCTCCTCCTCTCTACATCACAGCTACTGCGATCCTTCTCACATACTCAATCAGCGGATTGGGCCAAATGCCAAGTACCAGTGCAAGCGCCGCCAGCACGATCAGCGGAATCAGCATCGCCGCATGTGGTTCCTGTTTATCAGCTTCTTCCCGTAATTCTTTCCCCGGGAAAAAACCGTTCATAGCAACAGGTAGAAGATAACCTGCCGTCAAAAGTGCACTCAACAGAAGAATGACCGGTCCGATCCATCTAAAAATCCCTACTTCTGCCTGAAGCGCACCTTCTGCAAGATACCACTTGCTGATAAAGCCACTTGCCGGAGGAATCCCAATCAGTGCCAGCGAGGCAAAGGTATAACACCATAAAGTAACCGGCATTTTTCTTCCGATTCCCCGATACTCCTCCACACGGGTTTTCCCGGTCTGGAAAATGAAGATCCCGGCAGTAAGAAACAATGCGCATTTCACAAATGCGTGGAACACCGTGTGCAGAAGCGCACCTTCCATCGCCGTCGGGGTTAGAAGTGCAAGTCCAAACAGAACATAGGATATCTGGCTCACCGTCGAATATGCCAGCCTTTTCTTAAAAACAGGCTCACCGTACGCCAGCATGGATCCCATAAATATCGTGATCAGCGTTAGCACGATCCAGGCCGTCTGTACCCAGGTTCCCCGGATAAAATCCGTGCCCACAATATAGTAGACCACGCGAATAATTGCCAGGACCCCGGATTTCACGATGATTCCGGACAATGCAGCCGAAGCCGGTGCAGGTGCCACCGGATGTGCCGCCGGAAGCCATGCGTGAAGTGGAAACATGCCCGCCTTTGCCCCAAAACCGATCAACATAACGAACACTGCTGCCAGCAGAATCTCCCGGTTTCCCTGAGCCAGTATTCTATTCAGCGTACCGCCCGCTGTGAATGTGAGCGTATCACAATAGCGATACAGGAAGAATATTCCAAAAAGGCCGAGATATGCACCGCACATGGAATAAAACAAATATTTCAGTGCTGCCATGATCGCTTCCCGCGATCCATTGTGAAGTACAAGCGGAACCGATGCCAGTGTCATCAATTCGTAGAAGAAATACATCGTCACAAGATTTCCCGAGAAATCAAGCGCTACAAGAATACCAAATACTATCAGATACGATCCAAAATATCTTTTTTCTTCTCCCTCATGTTTCATATAAATAAAAGAGTAGATTCCGGCTGCTACCCACACCACACTGACGATCGTGACGAACAGTCTGCCCACATCATCAATGCGAAAACAGATCGGAATATCCTTCATCAAATGAAACACAATCAGGCTGCGATCTCCCGTCCACGCAAGGCCTGCCGCCGAAACAGCCGTCAGAACCAGCACGGTCCCGGTCAAAATATGAATGCGCTTCAGATTCCCTTCGGATGGTGCAAATCCCGCAGTTTTTCCATTGCCGTGCCGTTTTGCTGCCCGAACATATTCCAGAAATGCCGAACTCAGAAGCCCGCTTCCTGCAATGACAGGCAGAAGAATCGGAAATAAAATCCATTTATCCATAGCAATCCCCTCCTAATGAAACATTTCCAGACCATTTTGAAGCAGCTGGATCAGCGGTTCCGAAGAAAGTCCCAATAACAGATTCAAAATGATGAAGCATACCAGTGCCAGCGACTTCTGTGGCTGATCCAGAATTCCGATCCGACATGCTTTTCCGGAATCCTCCGGCACCCTCATTGGCGTGTAAATTCGGATAACCGTTTTCATAAAATAAACCGCATTCAGTATCGTACTGATCGCCAGAGCGATCAGCGTAGGAAGCATTTTATAGGTATGCCCCACCGCCGCCTGTGCAAACAGAAGCTTGGAAATAAAGCCCGAAAACATCGGAAAGCCTACCATGGAAAGAGAGCCTGCCGTAAATGCCACGCCCGCAAGCTTGTTGCGATACCCTGCACCGGTCAGATCTGCATACCGCACACTCCCGCCCGATGCATCCGTAAGTCCGGACGCAGCCGTAAACAGCAGTGATTTCGTCGCGGCATGGGAAACCACATGGTAGATACTCGCCAGCACACCTGCCGGCGTTCCAAGTCCAAATCCCATGTAAATATAACCGATCTGCGCAACAGAAGAAAATGCGATCATTCTCCGTATATTATCCTCTCTGATCGCACTTAACGATCCCATGATCATTCCCGCAATTCCAAAAACAAAGAGAACATGGATAACCTTGCTGTCACGCACAATGTCAAACCCAATAACACGATAAAATATTTTAATCAATAAAATAATATATCCCTTTGACACCAGTGAAGATAAAATTGCGGCAGATGACAAAGTGGAATACCCATATGCATCCGGCAGCCAGGCATGAAACGGATAGAGTGCGCTTTTAATTGCAAGCCCTACCGACATCAGTCCCAGAGAAACCAGGAGCGGAATATGGTATGCACCAGTCTCATACAGCGTCCGGACCGCCTCCTGAATATTGCTCATCAAAAGCTGTCCGGTCAGATCATATAAAAAGCAGATTCCAAGAAGGAGCAATCCGGATCCGAGAAGGCTCATGATCATATACCGGGTCGCCGCCTCGATCGTCCTTCCGTTCTGCCGTATCATGATCAGCCCGCAGGCAGAGATCGTATTGATCTCAACAAACACGTATGCCGTAAAAAGGTCATTGGTATAGACCAGTGCCAGCAGTGAGCTGAGCAGCAGATTCACCATGACATAATAAAGATTCTGTTTTGTTTCCTCGATCTGGTTTTCCCGCTCCTTCGCCCCGCCGATCATACAAAGCAGCATGATCACACAGAAAAAGAGCGCCATAAACGCTTCCAGATACCCGACACGGATCTCATTCCCCCATGGTGCGGGGAAATGTCCCATCAAATACACATAAGGTTCCCCAGTCTTCAGCACATAGCCGAGCACGGCAGCTGACATCATTCCAATCAGGGATATCACGGCAAGATTCAGCCTTTTGGCTTTCTTTCCGTCAAGCACCGAAGAAAGAGGTCCGGAAAACAGCGAAAGGATGATCGTCATAAAAGGAAAATTCTGTACAAATTCCATTTACCGCCCCTCCTTCTTTAAGCGCGTTGTGATCTCATCCAGATCCAGCGTATGATAACGGCGGTATAGCCGGATCGTAAGTGAAAGCATCAGTGCTGTCACAGAAACCGAAACGACAATTCCGGTGAGCACCAGCCCGCTCGGAATCGGATTGATGTAAGCTTCCACACTCTGCACCCCGTCTACAACGATCGGTGCCTTCCTTCCGGATACATATCCCTTTAGTGCAAGAAACAAATAAGTTGCCGTGTCCATAATATTAAGTCCAATGATCTTTTTGATCAGATTCTTTTGCAATAGAAGATTCGAGAACCCGATACCGAACAGAATCATTGCGACCGCCTCTTCGTAATTATTCAATAGATTTGCAAGATTCATCCTAATAGCCTCCCTTCCTGAACATAACATAAAACGTATACATCGTTCCTGCGACAACAACCCCGACACAGATATTGAGGATCAGGATCAGACCGCTGCTCAGGATCGCTCCGGGTGTTCCAAGCGGGATCACGCTCTCGATATGATTCGCACCGGTATAAAAGGAATAACTCTTTGCCAGACTATAGCATGCCAGTGCTGCAAAACTCATCTTTTTATAGGTTTTTACTGTAAAGAAACGTTCTGTTTTGGCAAATCCGAATGCATTCAGATACAGGATCAGACCGGCTCCGATCACGGCGCCGCCGGAAAATCCACCCCCCGGTCCCAGATGGCCTGCCAGAACCACATAAACACCGAAAATCATGATCGGCGGCACAAGAATCCTGGCTGCCGTCTGAAGGATCACATCATTCTTCGGTTCATAGGTCCTGTCATTTGCCTCCATATACTCACGGCTTTCCTTCCGGTCTGTCCGAAGCAGAATCAGGACGGTGCAAGTTGCAATAAAGAGTACATGGGACTCTCCCAGTGTGTCAAAAGCTCTGTAGTCCAAAATCATTCCGGTCACAAGATTGACCGCGCCGGTTTCCTCAAGTCCCTGCTCAATGTAACGCGCAGCGACTTCATTATTGGCCGGATTATCGGCATTTCCAAAAGGCGGCAGATTGGAAACGGCGACGAGAAGCATAAATACCAGTGCGATACAGAAGATCACACTGAAAATACGATAAATTTTTCGGAATATCTTCATCTCTGCATTATGCTCTATATCGTAAACACGCCTTACAATTTCCCGCTTCTCCTCACTTCGTAAATGTTTTGCCTTCTTGTCTTCCTGATAAGCTATCTGAGGCTTCATCTCCACTGCATCAAGATAGGGATCTTTTGTCCCATCCAGCCATTGCCTGAATTTCCAGGATTTCGTCTTCCGGTACTGTTCATCCGTTAATTTTCTACTCATCCTTCTGTTCCTCCTCATCCTCTTTCATGATTGCATGGATTTTCTTCAAAGTGACCAGAAAAAGAACCGTTGTGATCCCGGCCCCAACTGCTGCTTCCGTAATTGCCAGATCCGGTGACTCCAGAAGGATCCATATAATTGACATGATCAGGCTGTACGACATAAATATCAAAATAGAATTCAGAAGATTCTTGGACAGACTGGCTGAGATTGCGCACACTACAAGGAAACTAAGTAATATCCATATAAACATCTGCATATCCTATTCCTCCACTTCTTTCTCCAATTCTTCCAACGAAAGAATCTTATAATGCTTTTCCTTCTCTTCGTCTGTCGTCACCTCGAGTCTCGCGATCAGATGAGATGATACCGGAGATGAAAACCACAAAAACACAATAACAAACAGAAGCTTCAAGGATGTAAAATTCAAACCACTCATAAGAATCAGACCTGCCAGCGAGAAGCCGATCCCCAGTGTATCACCCATTGCCGCTGCATGCATCCGGTTCAATACATATTTAAACCGGAACACACCGATCATCTCAATCGCAAAAATAATCAGACCGCTCACCAGAAGCGCTGTGCCTGCCAGAAATCTTACCCACTCAATGACTGCCATTTTTCTTCTCCTCCTCTTCTTTCTTTTGGATATATACTCCCATATAAACCTTTGTCAGCACAATCACTGCAAGGAAGCTGATCATCGCATAGATCAGACAAATATCAACCAGATAACCTTCCTCCTGCATCAGTGCGAGAATCGCAATCATCACCATTACGATCGTTCCCATCATATTGACCGAGACGATCCGGTCTGCAATCCGCGGGCCTATGATGGCACGAATCAAGCAAAGCATCAGCATCACCGCCAGAAAAATAAGCGCCGCAATAAATACAATATGATACATCTTATCAAGCCCTGCTATTCCTCTTCCCATTTTGCATCCTCCTCTTCCAGCTCGCTAAGCATCTCCACAAATACAGAATCCGCAATCCCCACTGCCAGACTTTCATCCAGACAATGCACGGTATAGTCCGACTCTTCCAAAGTCACCGTGATCGTCCCCGGTGTCAGCGTAATCGCATTAGCCAGGAACGCTTTTCCTGCCGGTGTATTCATATCCGAATGGAAGCTTACCAGCGCCGGCTCGATTTCCTCCTTTTCCGATAAGATCATGTGAATTACCACAAGGTTGGCTTTCACGATCTCTTTGACCAACACACAAATATATTTCAGGAAACGAAAGATTCGACACATATTTCGCTTTTCTTTTTCAATACTATAATCCATAAATTTACATGTAAACGCAAACATTGCCGATGCGATAACCATACCAAACAGACATATCTCTAATGTGAAATTTCCGTTAAAGATAATCCACAATAAAAAATACAGTAAAAACATCTCTCTCCTCCATTCTGCTAATCAGAGATTTTTTTCATAATCCTTACTTTCGGGTAACCCTTACAAAAAACGTTATCATTTTAACACTTTCTTCCAGTAAAGTCCAGTAAATACACAAAAAGGCTAAACTACCGCTAAGAGCCTCTTAAAAGGCGAAAAAAATGAGGTCTCCCTTTTCCCGGAGATACCTCATCGTTTCCTTTCTGCGCTTTTTGATCCGGATCATTTAGTTTCTTCCTAATCCATAATATCCAGAATCGAGTGTGACATCATGAAATTGCAAAATTCCATTGCCTCATCTGCTGTAAGTGTAGTATTTTTATTTGTAATCCAGTATTTCAAACCATTGACCACCGAAATCGTTTGAAAGAGAACGAAGGTCTCCCGGTTTCTGAGGCCCTGCATCTTCTCCAGTTTGACTCCATGTTTATTCAGAAGGAGTTCAAGCAGTTCCATGACCTGACGAGTCAGTATTTCTTCAAAACCGTTCTGCCCTGTCACTTCAAATGCCTTCTGATAATATACTCTGTCTTTCTCCATCTTTTTAAAAACCAGATGTATGGCTCCCTTCGGCATATCCGATACAACCATTTCACGGGCATTCTGAAACACTTCCGTCTCCAGGAGCCACTCCATCACTTCATATTTATCCTGAAAATAATTATAGAATGTAGGTCTGATTACTCCAGCCAGATCCGTTATCGTCTTAATTGTTATTTTGTCAAACGATCCTTTGATCAAAAGTTCCTTAAAGCTTTCCGCCAAAAGGCTCTTCGTCAGTTCTCTTTTCTTCTCCATGTAAACACCCTGATTCTCACAGATTTATCCTGAAATACAGACTCCCTCCTGCCCTTGTCCGGACTGCATTTATGGCTATCATAGCACAAAAGCATCTCATTTTCAAACTATGCCGCCAGCATTTCAGGAATGCACAGCCGTTTTCTTTTTATAATTTGTATATCCTTTTGTCTGACGCGGATGTTTTTCCCAGAGTTCATCTGCCGTCTTCTGCCAGCTTGCCGCATACTCCACACACTTTCCACAGAGATGCTCTGCACTTTCCGGTGACATCAGATCCGTAGATTTCGCACCGCTCTCCCGGATCATTTCCTGAAGTATCTCCGGATTTTCCAACATCGGACACGGACGCAGATGGTTCGTATTGAATGGCTGCCGGTCACGATACGCCATGAAAAGCGGCTGTTTCAGAGCATCCAGAAGCGTCATTTCCCGGATATTTGCAGAAGAATAGTGGATAAAAACACAAGGTTCCACATCTCCGTTGGCATTAATATGGCAATAATTTCTTCCTCCTGCAATGCATCCTCCCACATACTCTCCGTCATTCTGGAAATCCATCGCAAAGATCGGTTTTCCACCGGACATTCCACGGATCTCCCGAACTCTGTGATACATGTATTCCCTCTGTTCCCTGGTCGGCATCAACTCCGGTGCGGCATCATTTCCGACCGGCATATAGTGAAAATACCATGTAAAACGGCATCCCTTTTTAATAATCATATCCAAGAACTCATCGGAAGTGACCGTCTCAATATTTTTGCTTGTATAGCAGATTGAAGTGCCGAAAATCTGACCATGCTTTTTCAGCAGATCCATTGTATGCATGACTTTATCAAACACACCCGCTCCGCGCCTTAGGTCATTAACCTCCTCAAACCCTTCCAGACTGATCGATAACGAGAGGTTCCCGACTCTTCTCATTTCTTCGCAGAATTCCTCATCCACAAGCGTTCCGTTCGTGAAGGCATGAAATGCGCAATCATAGTGTTTTTCACACAACCGAATGATATCTTTCTTCCTCACCAAGGGCTCTCCACCCGTATACATATAGAAATAAATCCCAAGTTCTTTGCCCTGTGTGATGACCCGGTCCATTTCTTCATATGTAAGATTCATCTTGTGACCATATTCGGCCGCCCAGCAGCCGGTGCAGTGCAGATTGCAGGCACTTGTCGGATCCATCAGGATCAGCCACGGAATATTACACTGATGCACTTCACGCATACTTCTTATTTTCTTTGTACCGTTGAGTGCCGCTTCAACTCCAAGATTCAATGCGGTCTGCCGGATCACGTTCGGATCAATTTCTTTCAAAAGACACTCCACATATTTCATCCATTTTGATTCGGGGTCCTGGATCAATTTTCTCGCTCCCTCATAGGCAGACTTTGGAAAATGATCCCCCATATACCTTTCCGTCAGGTCCACCATTTCCAGAAACCCTTTTTCTCTGTCTTTGTTTACATGTTTGATTACCACATCAATTGTTTTTCCGAATGTAGCCCTTGCAGCTCTGTGTGTCAATTCACTCATATTCTTTCTCCTCTCGAAACAAAAAGATGAAAAATAAAATGTTTTGCTTTCTCCTATCGGAGTATACAGGTGATCGCAATATCAAATCCTGCAATTAAAAGCATAATTCCGCCTATTCCATAGGTTCTTCGGTTGTGTTCACATCCCAGCCGGTATCCGATATAGATTCCCAGAATGGACTGGATCACTGTGATGGGGCCCATAATCAGCATCTGGTTCGCAAAATCCACGTTCCAGAATCCAATCCCGATTCCCGCAAACAATGCATCCACACTAGTCGCTGCCGCAAGCATCCCCATACGTTTCCAGTTGATCTGGTCATTTCTCCTCTCAAATACCGTTTCGTTCTTCTCTGCCTTCAGAAGCATATAGATTCCAAGTCCGATAAAAATGAAAACGGAACCTATTTCCCAACTGTTTGCCGCAGCAAAGAGTCGTTCCTCTCCTGCCTTCCCCGGTCTCAGAACCCAGGCAACCGCATTTCCCAGAAGAAGCGCCAGAAGCTGAGAACCACTGAACAGAATCCCCGATATCAGTGCATCCCGTTTGTGAGGTCTGGAAAACCCTGCTCCTACACAGACGTGCACAACCACCACATCCAGCGAAAGACCTATAGAAATCAAAAGAATTTCTAATATACCCACAGATATGCCTCCTTTGCTTTTCCTTTGCTTTTCCTTTTCTCCCTTCCTATTCTATGACCCGACATACGGATAATAAATCTTCAAACTTCTGTTTTTGTTCAAAATTTTACTACAATTGTCTGTTTTTGTCGTTTTTTCAGAGTTATAAGTTTCATAACATTTGCTAATTTCAGGGCAAAAAAAAATCCCGTGAACCCACGGGATTTTTTTATTCTTATGATACACACATAAGCTGCATTTTTAATGATGGAACAAACGGATTCCGGTAAATGCCATCGCCATTCCATATTTATTACATGTCTCAATAACATTATCATCTCTCACAGATCCGCCCGGCTGTGCAATGTATTTCACGCCGCTCTTATGTGCTCTCTCAATGTTATCGCCAAATGGGAAGAACGCATCGGATCCAAGAGAAACATCGGTCATCTTATCAAGCCATGCTCTCTTTTCTTCTCTTGTGAAGACTTCCGGCTTTTCTGTGAAGATGTTCTCCCATGCGCCGTCTGCCAGCACATCCATGTATTCATCTCCAATGTACACATCGATCGCATTGTCTCTGTCTGCACGTCTGATTCCTTCTTTGAACGGAAGCTCCAGAACCTTCGGGCACTGTCTCAGCCACCAGTTATCTGCCTTCTGTCCGGCAAGACGAGTACAGTGGATACGGGACTGCTGTCCTGCTCCGATACCGATTGCCTGTCCGCCCTTTACATAGCATACAGAATTGGACTGTGTATATTTCAACGTAATCATGGAGATTGCAAGATCGATCTTCGCTTCTTTCGGAATTTCCTTATTCTCAGTCACTACATTTGCGAAGAAATCTTCATCGATCTTCAATTCATTTCTTCCCTGTTCAAAGGTAATGCCGAAGACATCTTTGTGTTCCAGCGGAGCAGGCACATAATCCGGATCGATCTGGATCACATTATAATTACCGTTCTTCTTCTGTTTCAGGATCTCCAGTGCTTCCGGTTCATATCCCGGTGCGATCACACCATCGGAAACCTCGCGTTTGATCAGCTTTGCGGTATCTACATCACACACATCAGATAAAGAAATGAAATCACCGAAAGAAGACATTCTGTCCGCACCTCTCGCACGCGCATAAGCACTTGCAAGCGGAGAGAGTTCTCCCAGATCGTCCACCCAGTAAATCTTCGCCAGTGTCTCGTCGAGCGGAAGTCCGACTGCCGCTCCTGCCGGAGATACGTGCTTGAATGAAGTTGCCGCCGGAAGTCCGGTCGCTTTCTTCAGCTCGCTGACAAGCTGCCATCCGTTAAATGCATCGAGGAAGTTGATGTATCCCGGGCGTCCGCATAACACCTTGATCGGAAGCTCACTTCCGTCCTTCATATAGATACGTGATGGTTTCTGGTTCGGGTTACATCCGTATTTTAATTCTAATTCATTCATGACATATGCTCCTTTTGCTTATTTGTTCTTATTTACAATTCTGGTCTCATATTTACCGGTTGCGATGTCAATATATCTGACAAACAGTGAAACCTTATTGTCTTCATTCAGGCTGTTCCATAATGTGTCCGTAAATGCATCCATATCATCCGGAATTGCGATCAGCTTCGGTTCTCCTTCAAAGCTCGGCAGCGGATTGCCGTCACATTTGTAAGTATGGATGAAATGTCCTTCTCCGGCCACCGGATTCTCATACGCAAATGTATAACGGTTGCATGCTTCCGGATTGCCATTGTTGCTCTTCAAAATAGACATTGCATAGTTATATCTTCCGCTTTCGATATGCATAATACCGGAAATACGAGGTGTATAGTTCGGTCCGTCCGGTTCGAACTCACGGCTTCTCAGGGACTGTTCAAATGTCATCTGCTTGTCCATGCCTTCATAAATCGTATCTGTCTGATCTCCGTTCGTTACGATCGTCTTATTCCCCAATACACGAACCGGTGCATAAATGATCAGGCTCGGGTCTGTCAGCTTTGACTCGTCAAAAGCCTGTGTACGGATCCCTTCTCCTTCTTCCACAAATACACGGTTGCGGCTGTTCTCACTTCTGCCCATGATAAAATAAGCAGTTACCGCTTTGGTTCCGTCAGCAGACTTGCCGATGATAATACCTCTTCCCGGATAAGAATTGCTCTGCAGTTCTTTTTCAATAGATAACATATCCATGTCTGATTCTCCTTTTATAACTTGTACTTATTTTTATGCGACGATTTATCAGATTAATTATAACCAACCATACGACATATTTCCAGTATTTCTGCAAAATAATTAAGATTTCTCTGTTTTTACTTTTTCCGGTACTTTTTTTCGATCTTCGTTATATAAACTACCATAACCGCAATGGTCTCAGCCATCACACCGATTACAGACAGCAGGATTACCGGAGAATTTTGCTCGTAGTTAACCAAAGGAATCCCAAGCAGGATAAAACCGATTCCGTATGCACACCACAATTTTCCCAATGCCCGATTATAGCCCCGCACATCTTCCACTTCGAACATCTTCGCATTTGCCCAGAATCCAAATGTGGCAGACTTTTTGCTGAAAATACAATATATCCCCAATCCGATAAATGCGGCTCCCGCCAGTGCCCATATGATAAATCCAATTCCAGCCTCAGTCATCCTACTCATCCTCCCATTCTTCCTTGTTGATCCGTTTTCCGTCTTTATCAAAGGTTCTTTTTAAAGCTTTTTCCGTCGAGAAGATCGGAAGGATCAACACCACACACTGTATCGTTATGATAACCGATCCCACAATTCCCACAATATCGTCATCCTTCCCGATCACCGGTATCATCCCCAGTATAGACGGTAGCAGAATCAGCCATCCCAGCTTATACCATCTTTTTCCGAAATACTTGTGCGCGAACTGCCATGTATCCATATTCTTCATGGAATTTGCCGTCCGGTAACCGAAGATCCCGTTGATTGCTCTCGGACTGTTTCGCATAAACATTTTTCCGAATCCAATCATAGTGATCGGAATCAACAAATTCATTACCAGCATAAATATCCAGAAACCCATTTTCTTCCCCTCCTTGTCACATCTCACTTTTCAAAATTCATATTATTCTAAGAAACCGTTATCCCCGAATCATTTCATATAGATTCCCGCCAGCTTCATCTCGACATCAAACGTTAAGGTATAGGTGACACTTACATTATCATAAGAAGCATTCATCTGTACCATGGCAAAGCTTTGCCCATTCTGCCTTATTTCTGTCATATACGTTTTCCCAAAATTCCGGAATGTTCCCCAATCGTCGCCAATCGTTTTCTTTGCTTCTTCCATTTTTTCTTCGGTTAGGTAAGGCTGCATTTCCGAAGTTGCAATCTCTGCCATCGCCTCATAATCCCCTCCATCCAGAAGAGCAATGAGTTTCTCAGACTGAGCCTCCACTTCTGTTTCCTTAAAGATACTGCTTTCTTCAATCGGTACACCCTTGGGAAGCATACGATATACAACCACTGCCACGATCACTGCGATTCCCAGAATCAAGAGAAGAATGCGAATCCGTTTAGCCTTCCTGTATTTTCTTCCTTCGCTTTCCGGGAAAGTACGATTGAATTCCTCTGCCATCGCAACCGGTGAACCAAGAGATTGTTTTATCTCTGCATCACTTTCATTTCGTTCTCTCGCATCCCTGATATCAGCCTCCAGCTGCCTGCGTATCTCTTCCTTCTTCTCTTTGGAACACTTAAGCATCTTTACAACCTGCTGAACATACTGCTTCTCATCGAATCTCTCATTCATATTACGACTCCTCCATGATCATTCTTACACTGTCCGTAATCTCGCTCCATACCTTCTCGATCTCGCAAAGCTCGGTCTCTCCCTGCGGTGTCAGTGCGTAATATTTTCTGGATGCCTGCTTCCCTGTCGGTTCACTCCACCGGCTCTCTACCAAACGGTCATTCTCCAGGCGATAAAGCACCGGATACAAAGTCCCTTCTTTCAGTGCGAATCTTCCATTGCTTTTTTCCTTCAGCTCACTGATAATCTGATATCCATACTTTTCCTCCTCTTTGAGCAGTCTGAGCACCAGCATATCAAGAACTCCCTTCTTCATCTGCGTCTCATATTTATCGTTCAGAATCATCACCTCATATACTTTGTATTGCTAAGTATATTATAATACCGGGCACTTATGTATGTCAAATAAAAAAAGGCCCGATAAGCCTTTTTTTATTTTTATTCATTTCCTTTTTTTACTATATAAAAAATCATAGAGGTTACCGCCCATACAAGACTGATGCCCGCCGCAATTGCCAACGCATACTGCAATGTCCTGCTCCCGTAATCACTTGCCATCTCCCAGTTTCTTCCTACCACGCCGCTCATCGTATAATACAGCGTGCTTCCCGGAATCAGAGGTATCAGAGCCGGCACCAGAAATAAAGTTGCAGGAGCCTTCCAGACACGCGCCTGAATCTCAGCATAGAGTGCTGCCATTGCAGCTCCGGCAAGGCAGGAAATAAAAATTCCTTTTTCATAGTGAATACCAATCAGATAAACCGCCCAGCTCAGCGTCGCCCCCAGAGAAGCCGGTATCATAAGTCCAACCCTGACGCCAAACACAATAGCAAAACCCAAAGAGCAAGAAAAAGCCATAAAAAGCTGTACTATGATTTCTTTCATTTTTTAACCCCCAATCAGCAAAATCGCCGTCATGAATCCGCACGCCAGACTTCCGGCCCACAGAATACTTTCTATCAATCTCATAAGGCCCGATATCGTATCCCCTACCAGAATATCACGAATCGAGTTCGTCATCGCAATCCCCGGAATAAGAAGCATAATATCACCAATCATGATTTTGTCAGTATGCAGAAACGGAAGTGCTCTTCCCACAGCACAGATTCCCGATCCGGCGAAAAAGGCCGCCGTCAGATTAAAAATCATATTGTTCGGACATATTTTCGGAAGAACCTTCTGCAGGTAACATATCAGGATTCCGAATACTGCGGCAAACATCGCATCAATCAGTGTTCCGCCAAAAAAAACCGCATGGCTTCCTGCGGCCAGTGCACTTCCTGCATACAACAAAAGACCACCGGGTGCCTTTTTCAAATGCTCCATCTCATACTGAAACGTTTCCGGATTCATAGGGTGTTCACAGCACCGTCTGCTCAATTCATTCAGACACTCCATCCTTGTAAAATCCGTTCCTCCCGCGCCCAGGATTCTTCTTGTCTGTGTAATTCTCTCTCCTCCGGGCAGTTCCATCGTAACTACAATGCTGGAAGTGATTACGAATACATTCATTTTCACTGCACCATACGCATTTCCCAGACGGATCAGTGTATCTTCCACACGCTTCACTTCCGCGCCGCATCCCATGAGTTTTTCTCCCATATTCAGAAATATATGCAGGAGCTTACCAGCTGTTTCTTTTGTCAATAACATGTCTGCATTTTTTTTATTATCTTGATCCATATCTCCCCCGTTCAAGAATACCTTCGCATTCTTTTCTCTCCCAAATGACTTTTTGACAATATTTTAACACGCTGTTGTTTCGTATTCCATAATTATTTTGCACAATTTCTGAATTTCGAAAAAATATGAAAACGCGCTGTAATTTTTCACTGCATTCCAGAATATTTTTTATCTTCACAGATTTAACCGCATTTTTTACTTGAAGCCTATCTCTCAAGGCGTTACAATACATGCGTATACTCACATCCTGAAATTGTACTATAATTAAAAACTATAGCGAAATATAGAAAGGAAAAACTCATGGCATCTGAACAAGTCGATTTCGGCAGCAATCATGTCCGCCGCAGTGTCCTCTCTGTCGCGGCTCCGATGCTTGTTGCCCAGCTCATCAATCTGCTCTACAATATCATAGACCGTATCTATATCGGAAGGATTCCGGGTGAAGGGAGTACTGCGCTCGCCGGACTGGGACTGTGTTTCCCGGTCATTACAATGGTGACTGCCTTCGCGAACCTGTTCGGCACCGGCGGCTCTCCCCTTTGCTCCATCGCCCGGGGCAAAGGGGACACGAAAACGGCCCGGGGCATCATGAACAATGCCTGTTTCTGCCTAATAATCACTGGAATTATGATCACACTGCTTGGCATACTCTTTCACAAGCCGCTACTTTACCTTTTCGGCGCAAGTGACCGGCTTTATCCTTATGCCTCCGGCTATATGATCATCTACCTTCTGGGTACGGTCTTTGTCATGATCTCCCTCGGACTTAACCCATACATTAATTGCCAGGGCTTTGCACGGACAGGGATGAAGACCGTCCTGCTCGGCGCTCTATGTAATCTGATTCTGGATCCTGTATTTATTTTTGGTTTCCATATGGGCGTAAAAGGTGCTGCGATCGCTACCGTCCTTTCCCAGTTTTTTTCTGCCTTGTGGGTACTTTTCTTCCTCACCGGAAAGCATGCTGAGCTCACTCTGGATTTCAAAGGGTTCCGCCCTGATTTTGCATGTATTGCCGAAATCACGAAACTGGGAATTTCTTCATTCGTAATGTCTTTCACCAACGGGCTTGTGCAGATCGCCTGCAATTCCATGCTGCAGATATACGGAGGCGACCTCTACATCACGGTCATGACTGTACTGAATTCCGTCCGTGAGATTGCCTCCGCCCCGGTTCTGGCCATTGCTGACGGAGCATCTCCGATCATCAGCTACAATTACGGGGCCGATCAGATCCCACTGATGAAAAAAGCGATCCGCTTCATGAGCCAGCTCGGCATTGGCTACACCGTCTGCATCTGGGGACTCATTTCCCTGTTTCCGGAGTTATTTATCGGAATTTTCAACCGGGATCCTTCGCTGATGCTAAAAGCAATCCCCGCCATGCATATTTATTTCTTCGGATTTTGTATGATGGCCTTTCAGTTTACCGGACAGAGCGTGTTCAAAGCGTTGGGCAGAGCAAAATATGCCGTATTTTTCTCGATTCTCAGGAAGGCAATCATCGTAACGCCCCTTACCTTACTCCTGCCTCATATCGGAGGACTGGGTGTGAACGGAGTCTTTCTCGCAGAACCGATTTCAAATGTCATCGGCGGACTTGCCTGCTATCTGACCATGCGCCGGACCGTGCTCAAGAAGCTATAATCTAGAATTTACAAACCGCTGTTCAGGTGTTAGAATGATAAAGTATATGTAATTCCAATATATGCCAATTTAAACTGAAGAGAGGTTTTACAAATGAATAAAAAAGCGAATTTTACTGCCGGAGTCCGGGATGGAATTCCAATCTTTCTCGGATACATGGCAGTCTCTTTTACGTTCGGCATAATGGGGAGAAATGCCGGAATCTCAGCCTGGGAGGCTGTGCTCATTTCCGCGACCAATCTGACCAGTGCCGGACAATTTGCAGGATTGTCCCTGATCAGTGCATCCGCGTCCTACATGGAAATGGCAGTCACCCAGTTCATCATCAATCTGAGATACTGCCTGATGTCCTGCGCTTTGTCTCAGAAGCTGGATAATCATCTGCCGTTCTTTCACCGTTTCTTCATTGCTTACGGTGTTACAGATGAGATTTTCGGCGTGTCCATAGGCTGTAAAGGCAAATTAAGCCCCTATTATTCCTACGGTGTGATCAGTGTTGCTGCTCCCGGATGGGTTCTTGGCACGTTTCTCGGGATTGTTATGGGAAATGTCCTCCCGACACGAGTTGTCAGTGCACTCAGTGTTGCGCTTTACGGAATGTTCATCGCAGTCATCATTCCTCCTGCCAAAGAGAGCCGGGTGATTCGCGCTCTGGTTCTTGTTTCCATGATCCTGAGCCTTATATTTACGAAAGCGCCTTATTTGAACCAGATCTCATCCGGCTTTCGGATCATTATTTTGACTTTGGTTATCGCAGGCGCTGCTGCGTTTTTCTTCCCTGTAAAGGAAGAAAATCCCGACACCGCTGAAAACAGTCCTGCATCCGCAAAGGAGGGTTCTGAAAATGAAGCATAATATTTACATTTACATACTTGTTATGGCAGTAGTCACCTATCTGATCCGGCTGGTACCGCTGACTTTGATCCGAAAAGAGATCAAGAATCCGTTTATACGCTCATTTCTGTATTATGTGCCGTATGTCACGCTGGCAGTTATGACTTTCCCCGCCATTCTGAGTGCAACGGCGAATATATGGTCAGCTGCCGTGGGATTTGCAGTCGCGCTTATCCTCGCATGGCAGAAACGAAGTCTGATCAGTGTATCGTTGATCTCCTGCATCAGTGTATTTCTGGTCGAACTGATAACCGGAATTTAAAACAGTCTCATTCATAAGGAGGCAGCTATGGCAGAAAAATATGCAAAACATTTCCAGCAGATTCTTCTGATCGGCATTTTCATTATCATCGGTGCACAGATCAATATGAATCTTTTTATTGACAACTTCAGAATTTCGATCGGCACTCTGATCTTTCCTATTACCTTTGTTATGTTTGGGAAATATCCGGTTCTTCCGGTAACATTTATCTCCGCTGTCGGTGTGCTGACTTCACGTGTTCTCTCAGAATGGCTGCGATATGATCAGATTCAATTCTACAGTTTTTTCCCGGAAATGATATTTTATCTGGTTTACGGAACTCTGTTCTATATTTACAGCCACAAGAAAGAAACACTTTCCCCAGATTGTGCAGCAGTACTCTTTATCTTTGACTATATTTCCAATCTGACGGAGTTGCTGGTAAGACTGGGGGCAGGCGCATTTAACATAAAATCACAGTTTGGGATTTTGCTGGTTGCTTTTTCACGTTCCCTCATTATTTATGGAATACTGTTCTGCCTTCATCATTATAAGTTCAGCCTTCTTCGCCGGGAACATGCTCTGCGCTATCAGCGTCTTCTTCTGCTGATCTCGAAATTAAACGGAGAAGTTGTGTGGATGAAGAAGAATACAGGTCTGATTGAAGAAACCATGAATACCTCCTACCAGCTATACCGCGAGCTAGAAGAAAACGGAACCGATGAGACACTTTCCCGCAAGGCACTTGGTGTTGCGAAAGATATCCACGAGATAAAAAAAGAATATCTGCTGATTCTCCGAGGTTTATCGGAAGCTCTGGACCTGAATCTGAAAGATGAAGGAATGTATCTGACCGATATTCTCACCGTCCTAAAGCAAAGCCTCACCACAGAATCTTCGGATAAAAAAGCAGACATCTCATTCCAGATTCAGGAAAATCTCTACACGGAAAATCATTATTTCCTGATGAGTGTATTCCGTAATCTTCTTACGAATGCGATTGAAGCTTCTGAGAAAGACAATCCGCAGATTCACGTGATCCAATCCACAGATGCTGACTCTTACCTTTTTGACGTTACCGATGACGGTCCGGGAATTCTGCCTGAGGATCTGGAGCAGATCTTTTCTCCCGGTTTTTCAACCAAGATTAATTTTACAACGGGCGAAATCAGTCGGGGACTTGGCCTTAATCTGGTACAGGATCTGATTAAAAACCAGTGGAACGGGGAAATCCAGGTTTCTTCCGTTCCGGGCTGCACTACATTTCACATCCGCATACCCAAAAGTGACTGGAGGTAATATAAAATGAAATTCTATTTAATCGATGATGACCGCAATGTTCTGAATATTCTGAAATTGATTATCAAAAGCAGGCAGCTCGGCGAAGTATGCGGAACCGCCCAGAGTGGAACCGACGGACTGGATGATCTGCTTACGGCCCAGCCCGACATTATCATAGTCGACCTTCTGATGCCGGAAATAGATGGCATCTCTTTCGTCAAAAAAGCCCGCAATATTCTTCCGGATTGTGCCTATATCATGCTTTCTCAGGTTACATCCAAGGATATGATCGCAAGTGCTTACGAAAGCGGGATTGAATTCTATATCCAGAAACCGGTCAACAGTATCGAAGTAGAGTCTGTGATCCGAAAGGTGATCGATTCCCTGGGTGCAAGACGGACTCTGACTCAAGTACAAAACATCTTTCTTGACCAGCAGATGCGTACACCCTCTCCTGCGGTGGAAGAAACGGCAGAAAAGCAACAGATTTTACGACTCAGGAGCATCCTCCGTCAACTTGGAATCATCGGCGAAAAAGGAAGCCGTGACATCATTACTCTGGTCGATTATCTGATGGAAAATGATGAAAATATGGACGACACCACTTTAAGTGATCTCTGCAGCAACTTCACGGATTCGCCGAAATCTATGGAGCAGCGCATTCGACGCACTGCCTTTACCGGCATGGTAAATCTTGCGAATCTCGGGCTGGAAGACTACTCAAATGATATTTTCACGACGTATGCCAATACACTCTACAATTTCGAGCAAGTACGTCGGGAAATGGACTATATCCGTGGAAAAAGTGACAAACATGGAAATGTAAAAATTAAAAACTTTCTGAATTCACTGGTTCTTGCCTGCGAAGATCACTAATATACATATATTAATTTCATCTATAAAAGGAGCCGTTTATTGACAAAATATACAATTGCCAGGCTCTTTTTTTGTGACTTTTTTAGAACTTTCTTTCCATTTTGATACCATTTGAATCTTTTTGAAACTTGCTTCCTATGATATCCGCATATTCAATGTTATCACGAAAACAAATATTTAATTAGGAGGCAATTATGGTTACAATTATTTCTGGAATTGGTTTGTTACTTCTGACCCTCGCTGGTTTCTCTCTCTTCAGTCTGAAAATGCCGAAAGGCCAGGCTGCCATGTCGGGTATGGCAAATGCTGCCATCGCTACATTTCTGATAGAGGCTGTTCATCGTTATATCACAGGCGACTTGCTTGGACTTGCTTTCTTTCAGGAACTCGGCGCAACATCCGGAAGTCTTGGCGGTGTTGCTGCAGCGATCACAGTACCAATCAGCATGGGTGCGAATCCGGTATTTGCTGTCGTAGCCGGTGTTGCTGTAGGCGGTTACGGAATTCTTCCTGGATTTATCGCCGGTTACATCGTAGGACTGATTTCTCCGATACTCGAAAAGAAACTTCCTGAAGGGCTGAATATCATAGCAGGTGCACTGATCATCGCTCCTGCTGCCAGAGCGATCGCAATCCTCGTAGATCCTGTAGTAAACTCTACTTTATTGAAAATCGGCCAGACAATCTCCGCTGCTGCAGATCAGTCTCCGATCGTCATGGGACTTCTGCTCGGAGGCATCATGAAAATGATCTGTACCTCTCCTCTTAGTTCCATGGCGCTTACCGCCATGCTCGGACTCGACGGACTTGCAATGGGAATCGCAGCCATCGCATGTGTGGGCGGATCTTTTACAAACGGAATTATTTTCCATCGCTTAAAACTGGGTGACAGAAGCAACATTATCGCCGTCATGCTGGAGCCACTGACTCAGGCAGATATTATAACACAGAATCCGATACCTATTTATTGTTCAAACTTCTGCGGAGGAGCACTGGCTGGATTATCAGCTGCAGTATTTGGTATAATTAACAACGCTCCCGGTACTGCTTCCCCGATTCCGGGACTTCTGGCACCGTTTGCTTTTAATCCGCCGCTTAAAGTAATTGCTGCCATCGGACTTGCAATCCTTGGAGGAATTACAGCAGGCGTGGTTGGATCAACCGTATTCAAGAAGCGTTTCGCACATACCGAAACAGCCACGATTCCGGAAGGAGCCGTGCTGGAATAATTTCATAGAACCCATAAGAAACAGCCCGGCGTTCAAATCAAAACGCCGGGCTGTTTCCATGTATACTTTCTTCTATATTATTTATTTTGCTGATGCAGGAACTGTATCTTCTTTCTCTGTCAGTTTCTTGATTCCCTGTACCGCTACAATAATACCGAGAATCAGAAGCAGTACAGCAAAGATAAGCTGAAGTGTATTTCCAAGACTAAGTCCTGTTGTCATCAATTGTTTTGACAGATTGATACTTGTTGTCGCAAGCGCAGTGAAAGTTACCGCCATCATAAATACCATCGGAATCCAAAGCATAACACCCTGACGATGTGTCTTCTTCAGGAATGCAGCGCAAGCCAGCAGAGCAAGTACTGCAAGAAGCTGATTTCCTGAGCCAAATAATGGCCAGATCTCAGCATATCCAACTTTCGCAAGCATATATGCGACAATCAGAGTCACAATTGTAGAAACATAGTTATTCGTCAGAAGTTTTTTCCATGCAGGCATTGTATCCGAAGTATCTCCGTCTTCAAGGAAAAACTCCTGGAAAGAAATACGTGCCACACGTGCAACAGAATCCAAAGATGTCAGTGCGAATGCAGATACGGAAAGATTGATCAATGTAAAGATCAGATCATGCGGAAGCCCGATCACTGACAGGAAATTTGCAATCGCTCCTGCAAAAATCTGAGGCTGGGTCAGAAGTCCCTGACTGGCAGCCTCTCCCTCAGCGAAGGAAGCAACCGCAATCAGTGCCAATACCGCAAGCATACTCTCCAAAAGCATTGCTCCGTAGGAAACCGGAAGCATATTCTTTTCATTCTTAATCTGCTTTGAAGCAGTTCCTGATGAAACCAGTGAATGGAATCCGGATACCGCACCACACGCAATCGTCACAAACAGGATCGGGAACATGCTCTTTCCATCTACATTAAAGCTTGTCACCGCCTGAAGGTTGCATGATGGATTTGCCACAAAAACGCCAATCACTGCGGCTCCGATCATGAAAATCAGCAGATAGCTGTTCAAATAATCACGTGGTTGTAAAAGTGCCCACACCGGAGTTACACAGGCAATCATAATATATATAAAAATAATAATGTGCCAGGTTCCAAGGCTCATATAAACCGGGCAGGCAAGTCCGATTGCAACTGCCGCTACCAGCATGACAATCGCAATTGCTGTATTCACCCATTTATTCAACTTTGCGTATTTCAGAATCATTCCAAGTGCAACCGCCTCAAAAATAAACAGTACAGAAGTAGTCGCAACAGACCCGTTTGCCGCCACTTTCGTCACAGCGCCGGATGCATCTGCCGAAAAGCCGTTGAATGTACCTGCAACCACATCAGCAAATGCTGCAATAACCAAAATACAAAACAGCCAGCAAAAGATTGAAAATAATTTCTTTCCCAACTTTCCAATATATTCTTCAATAATATATCCGATTGTACGGCCTTTATTTTTTACTGAAGCATACATTGCTGCGAAGTCCTGTACCGCTCCTACAAAAACACCGCCAATCAGAATCCACAAGAATGCCGGAAGCCATCCAAAAATTGCTGCCTGAATCGGGCCGTTGATTGGTCCCGCTCCTGCGATCGATGCAAACTGATGACCAAATACAATATTTGTATCAGCCGGCACATAGTCTACGCCATCCTCCAGCTCATACGCCGGTGTCTTGGCATTCGGGTCAATTCCCCATTTCTTCTCAAGGTATCGTCCATAGAAAAGGTATCCTGCACTCAACACCACAATGGCGATCACCATCATTAAAATACCATTCATAAAATCACTCCTCTTTTCTTTCGTCTCTTTTCTTTCGTCTCTTTCCTTAATTCTCACCTCATTGTTTTACCACTTTAAGACGTTGAATTCAAGAAGCATAATACATAAAATTACCGAATATTTTTATCGATTTTTGTAGGTTTTATAAAATATTTTTTATAATGTTTTTCTTGCCGTGATGGCTGAAGACATGATATATTCACCAATCGCCAGGGATCGTCCCCATCGTTCTTCATATTCCTTGGAGACAGGCTTCGCAATCACTTCCACTTCCTCAAATCCTGCCATTTTAATAATTTTTTCCAATTCTTCTACCGAAGACGCTCCGGACACTCAGCAGGAATGCATGGCTTCGTCCCTCTTCATTTCTTCGGTCAGCTCTTTCATGATCACAATATCACACAGGGAAATCCTTCCTCCGGGCTTCAGCACCCGGTAAATCTCCCGGTACACTCTTGGTTTGTTATCGGACATATTGATCACACAATTGGAAATGCATACATCCGCCGTACAGTCAGCGACAGGAAGATTCTCAATCTCTCCCAGTCGGAATTCTACATTACGTATTTTGTTTTCCTTAGCAATTTTGCGCGCCTTAGAGATCATCTCCGGTGTCATATCGACGCCAATCACTCTTCCTCTTCTGCCGACCTTTTTCCCTGCGATAAAACAGTCAAGTCCGGTTCCGCTTCCCAAATCAAGCACCACTTCTCCCTGAGAAATCTCTGCCTTCCGATGCGGATTTCCACATCCCAGTCCCATATTTGCCCCTTCTGGAGCTAATGCCAGTTCTTCCTGCGTATACCCCACACTGGACGATATTTCCTTGGAACCATTATTTCCACTCAGAACAGATCCCTCAAATTCTTCCCTTGCAATCTTTCCATAATCACGTCGTACACTGTCATGGATGTCCGCAGACTTCTTCTGTTTCCTTAAAATATCCACTGTATGTGCTGTTGCCCCCAACAGTTCTTTCCGTTCGCATGTCATCAAATGGTACTTTATGAAACTTTCAAATGTCTTTTCATCCATTGCATTCAAAATCGGACGCATATAATCGGCCGCTCCGTCCGCAGAGATCAATTTGATCCGTTCCAGTCCTGCCGCCTGGTTATATGCATCGATATCTTCTATCCGGACATAATCGTACAGATCTTCCGGCTTTGCGATCACGTGGAAATCCTCTGTAAGCTTCCCCTTCTCCAGAGACTCCAGAATATGATTTTCCTTAAATCCATACGTCAGCACACTGTATTCATTCATAACATACGCCACAAGAATCACGCCATCCTCTTTGACAACGCGCTTCGCCTCCTTCAGCGCCTTCACCTTGTCCTCCATCGTATACAGGTGATACATCGGCCCAAACACCAACACAACGTCAAACTCGTTATCCGGGAATCTGGAAAGCTTCATGGCATTTCCCTGATATGCTTTGACAGTACTGTTCTTCTTCTTCAGAATTCCAAGATTATACTTTACAAGTTCCACCGCCGTCACATCATATCCTTCTTCCGCCAGCGCCACCGAATAACGTCCGGTTCCTGCACCAACGTCGAGGATTTTCGCGGATTTATCCTCCGGAAGATATTCGTGAATGTATTTCATAGAAGTCAGAAATTCCACCTGTCCATGGCGGCTGTTCAAGCGCTTCTCCTCGTTAAACTTGTTATAGTATTTCTCCAGTTCTGTCATCATAATAAAAACTCCACTCTATTCATATTCCCGGAACGCATATGTGAATCCCGTTTCATTCATCAGCGCCAGATACGGTTCCGGCTCAAATGCTTCCAACGAAAAGACACCCGGTTTCCTGTAAATCCCTTTCGCATAAAGTTCAATCGCAAGCGCTGCACCGAATCCGGTCTGTGCCACGACCGCCTGCATGGAGAACCGTTTCATCGCTTCTTCATTGGAATACGGCTGATACATCATTATCTTCTTTGTTTTTCCATCTTTTTTCCCGATAGCAAGAACACCCACCACCATCTCTCCGGACATCTCGTCCTTGATATTCTTCGGTGCCGGTGCACATGCAGCGATCACATCACGCGGTACCACTTCCACATCCCCGACCTTAACCTTTTTCGTCGTATTCAAATGCAGATGGTCCAGAACCTTCAGTGCCTGAATCAGCTTCTCATCAAGAGAAATCTTAAACGTACAGCGCTTCAGTCCATATTGAGAGAGATATCTTGGCATGGTTACCGTTTCTTCATGCTCTACCTTGACGAAGGTATTATCTCCGACCTCCGGCATGCAGAAGACTTCCTGCCCGGCGAACGGCTTCTCCACCAGGAATCCTCCACGGTCCTTATCGTATTCTACATTCGGATTCATAACCTCATCCAGCACCGTCCAGACATTAAATCCAAATACAATATCATCTTCCTCGCCGGCCACTTCCAGATTGCCGCCGTCCCGCACGTGAAGTTCTTCCACTTCATCAAATTCGTATTTACAGAGATATTTTGCAAACACATTTACCACACCCGGATCGATTCCCAGACAGATCAGCGCCGTATTTCCCTGATTCCGCCAAGCATCATCTCGGTCAAAATTATAGGCCGTCATCACTTCATCATAGCTGTTCTCAATCCCAAGTCCGTAGGCAGGATTCTCCTTAGGAACAGACCAGGTTCCCATATTGGAATAGTCCACGCCCGACTCAAAAGCTGCATCAAAAATGTAATTTGCGCAAAATGGGCTGGATGCATCCATTACAAAATCAATATTATATTCTTTTATCAACTTTTTTATTTCTTCTTTTTTAGTCGCATCCAAGTATTCTGCATAAAATCTTGCATCATTCAGATTCCTTTGCACTTCCTCCGCTCTTTCCAAACTGATGTCACAAAGCAGACAGAATTCAAACCATTCCCCCGCCTCATCACGTTCTTTCAGCATCTTCACGATGCACTCACCTACAGCTCCGCTTCCCACAAGCATCATTCTCATAACCTTACCTCCTGACCGGCATCCATATTCCGGATCGTTGTCTCATTATTCTATTCTCTACCCGGCAAAAAAAGAAAACAAGACGCACTCCCATCGTGCATCTTGATCTTCTCTGTCCTTTTACCAGTTGGTTATGTCCTCGTAGGTGATACCCGTCCAGAATTTCAGAAATCCTGCGTTCGTATTCTCTCCAAAGAATTGTCAGTCGGCCTTCCTTTTGCCTGCTAGTTTCCCGATTACACTGGATGCATCTGGCTGTAATCTTTGCTGCTTCGGCCCCGATTCAAACGGCGTCTTAAGCTGACCTCATCCATTTCTTTTTCTTTAAACCTAACAAATTCTCACTCTGCTGTCAAGAATTTTCTCCATTCTGAATATAACGGTTGATTTTCTCATATGTATGGTAGAGTAGGCGGATGAACCTTTCATCCGCCCCTCATCAAACCGTGCATGAGGGTCTCCCTCACACGGCTTTCCGACATTCTTCTTTCTACAGCATTACGTCATGCTTTAGCCATTTTCTTTAATCCTTTTTCGTAAATG
>JALFNN010000057.1 GCA_022774325.1 bacterium
AACTTTTGATTGATCACCATAATGCTGATCGTAAGCAGCATCTGAAAAAGCCCCATTGCAACATGGTTTCCCTCGAAAAACGGGGAAAGCGGCCAGTTCCACATCATGTGCCCCATAGAAAAATACATAAGTACAATGAGAAATCCAAGGGA
The DNA here is from genome assembly GCA_022774325.1 of bacterium. Taxonomy (GTDB): domain Bacteria; phylum Bacillota; class Clostridia; order Lachnospirales; family Lachnospiraceae; genus Allocoprococcus. The sequence continues at coordinate 153 of JALFNN010000057.1, forward strand.
TGCGACCAGCCTTTTTTTCAAAATCGGTGTCTCATGATCTCTCAGCATCTCCTCCGCTTCCATACTCCTGCTCTTTCCGGATTGCACAGTCTCTCCTTTTCTGGACGCCCCATAACCGGCTTCTTCCACCGCCTTTATGATAGCGGCAGAGGAAGCAGTTCCTTCCACGCCCATTGAATTCGTCAAAAGGCTCACCGAACAGGACGTGACTCCCTCCACTTTCGATACCGCCTTTTCCACACGGGCACTGCACGCCGCACAGCTCATTCCCGTAACTGTATATTGTTCCATTTATGTCTCCTTTTCGTTTTCTCTTATTCTTTACTACATAAAAACGAATCATTCTTAGAAATTCAAGTATGCTTTCCTACTTCATCAGCTTCTGAAGCACCGCAACCAGTTCATCCACCGTCTCTTCTTTGCCTTCCCGGATGTCGTTTGTCACACAGGTCTTTATATGATTCGCAAGAAGCACTTTATTAAAACTGTTCAGTGCGGCATTGACTGCCGATACCTGGATCAGGATATCCGTACAATATGCATTCCGCTCTACCATTCCTTTGATTCCGCGTACCTGTCCTTCGATCCGGTTCAGGCGATTGAGCAGATCTTTATACTCTTTTTCAGAACGTTCCTTTGTCTTATGGCACGCACATTCTACTCGCTCCTCCATCTTCTTTTACACCTCCTTTTTCGCTTATTATATACCCCATATGGGTATATTTCAACTATTATTTCACAAAATTTCAAAATTTCTAAATAGTAAAAACCCGGAAAGAATGACACACTCATCATTCTTTCCGGGTTCTTTTCCCGATTCTTATTCAAATCTGACTTTAATGTATGCCTTGATTTCTTCCACACATTTCTCAAATCCCAGCTTTCCGCTGTTCAGACAGAGATCATAGTTTCTCGCATCGGTCCACTCACGTCCGGTATAGTGCCTGTAGTAATCCGCACGATATTTATCGGTCTTTGCAATGAACTTCTGCATCTCACTTTCTGTCATGCTGTTGCGTTCCATCGCTCTCGCAAGATTGAATTCTTCCGATGCATGGACGAACACACTGACTACATTCGGATAGTCCTTCAGGACAAAATCCGCCGCACGCCCGATGATCACACAGCTTTCGGTTTCCGCCAGCCGTTTCATGATTTTCGCCTGATAATTAAACAGGTTCTTCGCCGAAACGAAATCACTGCTGGACGGCGGAATCACATCGCCTGTGTAGACGTCCGTCGTCATGCGGAGGATCGGACTGTTCTGCAGCTTTTCATCCAACTGCCGGAACAGATGCTCAGCAATTCCGCTTTCTTCAGATGCCATCTCAAGCAGATTGCTTCCGTAGCAGGGAATCCCCATTTCCTTTGCAAACATCTCTCCGATCGTCTTTCCGCCGCTTCCATACTGTCTCGCAACCGTAATTACAATGTTTTCCATTTGCACTCCTCCTATTCACCAAGATATGCTTTTTTAATAGAATCATCGTTCATCAATACTTTTGCATCGCCCTCCAGAACAATTCTACCTGTCTCAAGTACATATGCCCTGTCCGCAATAGAAAGTGCTTTTTTTGCATTCTGTTCTACAAGAAGTACCGTCGTTCCGCCCTTGCTTACTTCCTGAATAATATCAAAGATCTCATTAACCAGAATCGGAGAAAGTCCCATGGAAGGTTCATCCATTACAATGATCTTCGGATGAGACATCAGTGCACGTCCCATCGCCAGCATCTGCTGCTCGCCGCCGCTTAGGGTTCCTGCGAGCTGATTCTTTCTCTCTTCCAGACGCGGGAAACGTTTGTAGACCATTTCCAGCGTCTTCTCGATCTCGTCCTTATCTTTTCTTGTATAAGCGCCCATCTTCAGGTTCTCATATACGGTCAGTTCCGCAAAGACTCTTCGTCCTTCCGGTACATGCGCAATTCCCAGAGACACGATCTTATGTGCCGGAACCTTTGTAATGTCTTTTCCTTCGAAGATTACAGAGCCTTTCTTTGGTGACAGAAGACCTGTGATCGTGTGCAGGGTCGTCGTCTTTCCCGCACCGTTGGCACCGATCAGAGCGATGACTTCCCCTTCATTGACCTCGAAGGAAATGCCCTTGATTGCCTGAATCATGCCGTAATATACTTCAATATCCTTAATTTCAAGCATTGCCATGTCCGTCATCCCTCCTATTCGCCCAGATATGCCTTGATTACTTCCGGATTATTCAGCACTTCACTGGTTTCACCCTCAGCAAGCACCTGTCCAAAGTTCAGCACAGTCAGTTTTTCACAGATTCCGGATACCAGCTTCATGTCGTGTTCGATGAGAAGGATCGTCATGTCAAATTTGTCTCTTACAAAACGGATCGTGTTCATCAGATCCTGTGTCTCGTTCGGGTTCATACCTGCCGCCGGCTCATCCAGAAGAAGCAGCTTCGGTTCTGTTGCCAGTGCTCTTGTGATCTCAAGCTCTCTCTGCTTGCCGTATGGGAGGTTTGCGGCAAGCGTATCGGCATATTTATCAAGTCCGAACACGCTAAGAAGCTCCAGCGCTTTTTCATCCATTTCTTTTTCCACTTTATAATATTTCGGCAGACGGAGGATTCCTTCAATTGTCGAATATTTATGATGATTATGAAGCCCTACCTTGACATTGTCCAGTACAGACAGTCCCTTGAACAGACGAATATTCTGGAACGTTCTGGCAATTCCGGCCTTGTTGATATCAATCGTTTTCTTTCCTACGATATTCTCTCCATCCAGTGTAATGATTCCTTCTGTCGGTTTATATACTCCGGTAAGAAGGTTAAATACCGTCGTTTTTCCGGCCCCATTCGGTCCGATCAGCCCATACAGGCACCCTTTTTCAATTTCCATATGAAATTCATTTACCGCGCGAAGACCGCCAAAGGAGATTCCGAGATTCTTCACTTCCAATAATGCCATAACTATGCAGCCTCCTTTGTATTTTTCTTCCTGCCGGCTTTAAGTTTAGCCGCTAATTTTTCTCTCATTTCAATCGCTTTCGGCGCCCAGTTGAATAACATCATCACGATCATAACGATTGCATAGATCAACATACGATAGTCCTGCAGACCTCTCAGAAGCTCCGGCAGAAGCGTCAGAACGATTGCCGCAATGATCGAACCTCTGATATTACCGATACCGCCAAGAACAACGAATACAAGAATCATGATTGACATGTTGTAACCGAAGTTTTTGCTTGTAGCTGTCAGCGTCGCAAGGTTGTGGGAATACATAACTCCTGCAACTCCCGCAAGTGCGGCAGAAATCGCAAATGCCATCAACTTGTATTTTGTAATATTGATTCCGACTGATTCTGCCGCAATACGGTTATCACGGATCGCCATGATTGCACGGCCGCTGCGTGAATGAATCAGATTCAGAACAATGAACAGCGTCAGAAGAATCAGAAGTACACCGATCGTGAATGTAGAATCCTTAGGTGTTCCTGTAATTCCCTGCGGTCCGTTGATGATAACCTTGCCGCCTTCTTCCAGTCCAAGGGATATGGAATCCTTCGTAGAAAAATGAAGTCCGTTCGAATCTTTTCCGATGAAAAGGATATTGGCAATATTTTTAATAATCTCACCAAACGCCAGCGTTACAATCGCAAGATAGTCGCCCTTCAGCCGAAGCACCGGAATACCGATTAAGATTCCACAAATTCCCGCTGTAGCCGCTCCGATCAAAAGTGCCAGAAAAAATCTGATTCCGGAAGATGGAATCACATCCACCATGCATTTTGAAAAGAATGCACTAGTAAATGCTCCCACACACATAAATCCGGCATGTCCCAGGCTCAGTTCACCCAGAATACCAACCGTAAGGTTAAGAGAGACAGCCAGAATAATGTATGCACAGAGCGGCACCAGAAGTCCCTGAAGAAGACTGGACACATTTCCTGTAGCCACTAAAATCTGTACAACCGCATAAATCGCAATGACCATCAGGTATGTAAGCAAATTGCTCTTTGTCGTTTTGTTCATTTTCTTTATATTTTTCATCATTGCCACCTACACTTTCTCCTGAATATTCTTGCCAAGAAGCCCTGTAGGTTTCACGATCAGAACCACGATCAGCACTGCAAACACGATTGCATCTGCCATCTGTGAAGAAATATATGCTTTACCGAATATTTCAATCACACCAAGAAGGATCCCGCCGATCATAGCACCCGGAATCGATCCGATTCCGCCGAATACCGCCGCAACGAAAGCCTTGATACCGGGCATAGATCCGGTATACGGAGTAAGAGTCGGATATGCAGAGCAAAGAAGAACACCTGCGATTGCCGCGAGTGCAGATCCGATTGCAAATGTCAGCGCAATCGTTCCATTTACATTCACACCCATCAGCTGTGCAGCCCCCTTATCCTCCGAAACTGCTCTCATTGCCTGTCCTGCTTTTGTCTTCTTGATAAAAAGCTGCATACCAGTCATAATCACAACACAAGAAAGAATCGTAACGATCGTTTCTCCTGAAATTGTCAGTTTACCACCTGCAAGCACCAATGAAGGTACCTTGACTACAGATGTAAAAGACTTCGTGTTAGCTCCGAAAATCAAGAGTGCCAGATTCTGAAGCAGGTAGCTGACACCAATTGCCGTAATCAGCACAGCAAGTGAAGAAGATGCATTTAAAAGCGGTCGGTATGCAATTGTCTCGATCAATATACCAAGTACTGTACAAAAAACAATTCCAATGAGAACTGCCGCTGCCGGAGGAAGCCCTGCCCCCGTAATCACAGTCAGCACCACATAAGCACCGATCATTATGACATCCCCGTGAGCAAAGTTCAGCATTTTAGCAATACCATAAACCATTGTATAGCCAAGCGCTATAATAGCATAAACACTGCCCAGACTTATGCCATTAATGAGATAAGATATAAAACTCATATAATTCTCACATTCCTTTCCTTTTTGAAATATATTATAACATGTACAAAAACAGAAGGCTACCATAAGATAGCCTTCCATAAAATGAATCCTATTCTACAACAGCGTAGTCACCATTTTCAATCTTAACAACCATTGGTTCCTTGCTCGGTTCTCCGCTTGCTTCCCATGTAAGACCTTTTGCAGTAACACCATCAATTTCGATTTCAACCATTGCAGATTTCAGGCCATCACACACATCGGATGAAGCCATTCCCGGTTTCACATCTGCTTTTTCCATTGCAGCCTTCATTGCATAAATTCCGTCGTAAGCATCTGCTGCAAACTGGTTCGGAGTATCGCCGTATTTATCTTTGAAAGCTGTTACAAATTTCTGAATTGCTTCATCTGTAGAAGTTGGTGTAAACGGACTTAAGAACATCAGGTTATTAGCCAGGTTCGCATCAAATCCTTCTACTGCAAGAATTCCGTCCATACCGTCACATCCAAAGAAGATCGGGTTGTAGTTCATTCCTGCTGCCTGTTTCAATACCAGAGAAGCCTCTGAGTAGTAGAATGGCAGGAATACAAGTTCTGCTCCGGAGTCTTTTGCTTTCTGAAGCTGAACAGAGAAGTCTGTCTTGCTTTCTGATGTAAATGCTTCTGCAGCAACTACTTCGAAATCCTGATTAGCTGCTTCTTTTACGAATGCTTCGTAGATACCGGTTGAATAAACATCAGAGCTGTCATAGATCACAGCTACTTTTGAAGCAAGGCCGTTTTCTCCGATATATTTTGCTGATTCAAGTCCCTGCATCGGGTCAGAGAAACATACACGGAATGCATTGTCATACTGTACACATTCTACTGCTGTTCCTGACGGTGTAAGAAGGAACATATTGTCCTGATTTGCAACCTCACCTACAGCAACACACGGTGCTGAAGTTACGGTTCCGAGGAGTGCCTGCATTCCCCAGTCTTTCAGGTTATTGTATGCATTAACTGCTTTCTCTGCATCATGCTCATCATCTTCGAATTTGAATTCAACCTGTGCTCCGTTGATACCGCCGGCTGCATTGATCTCTTCAACTGCCAGTTCAGCACCATTCTTAACAGCCTGTCCATAAACAGCTGCTGCACCGGTAACCGGTCCGATTGCACCGATCTTGATTACTTCACTGTCTGAGCCGCTGCTTTTTTCTCCTTCACTTTTTGAGCCACAGCCTGCTGCCATCGATACGGTCATCACGGCAACCATAGCAACGGCTAACCATTTTTTCACATTTCTCATATTCTTTTTCCTCCCAACAAACAGAGCGCACTCTGTTTAAAATTATGTTTGAAATCTTACACCAAATCCTCCTGTTTGTCAATAGAAAAAACACCATATTTTGATGCATTAGGAAATATGCACAAATTCAACTTCATTTTTTTCTATAATGCGTCTTTATTTTTTACATTTTTACAGAAACAATCCTGATTCAAATTTTGACGCATGTTTTCTTCTATGTTATAATAGTACAAATTTTACAAACTATTTCCGGAGGATATTAAAAATGGATGGAATTATTTTTGATGTAGACGGAACACTTTGGGATTCGACTGAAGTCGTCGCCCGTTCCTGGAACCAGGCCATAAATGAAAATTCAGATCTTCCCGCCGATCTGACTGCCGCAAAGATCAAATCTTTATTCGGCAAAACCATGAACGAAATCACAGCCGCACTCTTCCCTTCCTTCTCAGAGGAAGATCGCAGCCGCCTTGGAGATCTCTGCTTTGCATACGAAAACCGGCTGCTCGCCACAGAGCCAGGAACCCTTTATCCCGGTGTGCGGGAAGCTTTCCAGGCACTGTCCGAGAAATTTGATCTCTATATCGTCAGCAATTGTCAATGTGGATACATTGAAGTTTTTCTTGAAGGAACGAACCTGGGTCCTTTTGTAAAAGATACACTCTGCTTCGGCCAGACAGGACGGCCCAAGAATGAGAGCATCCGCATTTTAATGGAAAAAAACCATTTAAAAGACGTCTGCTATATCGGTGACACCATGGGAGATTATGATGCCTGCCAAAAAGCCGGTGTTCCGTTCATCTTTGCGGAATACGGTTTTGGCGAGGTTCCGGAAGCCGAAGTACGGATTCAGAATGTACGGGAATTGGAACAGCTTCTCCTTTAGAAGCTGTTCTTTTCTTTATTCATTTTCTTCATCCACGGACTCTTTCTGTAAAACAAGACTGAAAGCAGCATTCCCGAAGTCCATCCCACCGGCCACGACAGCCAGATTCCGACGGGACCAAGGCCGATCACCTTTGAAAATACGATCGAAAGTGCTACTCTGAGAATCAGATCCGCAAAAGTGGCAATCATAAATTGTTTCATCATTCCTGCTCCTCGCAGAATACCGTCAGCAACCAGTTTCACTGATACCACAAAATAGAACGGTGCCACGATCCTCAGGAACTGATTCCCGGTCGCCAGTGCCGTCACCGAATCCTGATTCATAAAAAGGAGCAGAAGCATTTTGCCCGCCAGAAGGTATAATAACACCAGCGGTACACACAGGCCCCATACCATCTTGATCCCGGCACGCATTCCCTCCCGGATTCTGTCCGGTTTCTTTGCCCCGAGATTTTGGGCTGTGTAATTGGAAATTCCATTTCCCAGAGTCGTAAACGATGTGATAACCAGATTGTTGAGCTTGATTGCCGCAGAATAACCGGCAATCACTCCCGCTCCGAAACTGTTGATCACACTCTGTATGATAATATTCCCTACAGAAACAAAGCTTTGCTGTAGAATACTCGGCACGGCGATAACCGCAATTTTCTTAAAAAGTTTCCAGGAAAACACATCCAGATTCCCTTCCGTATGAATACCGGCAAGTCTCCGGAACACCACGATCATTGCAAGCACACAGCTCACCCCCTGGCACAGAAAAGTCGCCCATGCCACTCCGGCAATTCCCATCTTCAACACTGTGACAAACAGAATATCAACCGCAATATTTGACGTAGATGATAAAGCCAGAAACACAAACGGTGTCTTCGAATCTCCCAAAGCCGAAAAAATACCATTTGCAATATTATAGAAAAACATAAATGGCAATCCCCAGATATAAATGTCCAGATAGAGTTTGGAATCTGCAAGTATATTCTCCGGTGTATGGATAAGCTGCAACAATTGCCCTCCTAACAGGAGTCCTCCAAGCATCAGCATTGCACATAATACACCACTTGAAATCAGCGCCGTATAGATTGCCGTTTTCATATCATTGTATTTTTTCGCCCCAAAAAGCTGAGAGGCGATCACCGAGCACCCAATGTTACATCCGAATGCAAACGCGATGAATATCAAAGTGATCTCATAACTGTTCCCCACTGCCGCCAACGCATTCTCTCCGACAAATTTTCCTGCTACAAGACTGTCCGCAATATTATAAAGCTGTTGAAAAACAACACTTCCGAACAATGGCAGGCAAAACCTCCAAAGCACACTCTCCGGTCTTCCGACCGTCAAATCCTTTACCATTTTCCCTTTCCTTTTCCTTACTACATTATCTTATGAACATCGCATCCCCGAAACTGAAGAAACGGTATCTTTCCCGAATTGCTTCCTCATATGCAGCCAGAACGTGTTCTCTTCCTGCCAGTGCAGAAACCAGCATGATCAGGGTCGATTCCGGCAGATGGAAATTCGTGATCAGCGCATCCAGAACTTTGAATTTGTATCCCGGATAAATAAAGATTTCTGTCCATCCACTGCATTCTCGCAATCGTCCATTTTCGTCTGCTGCGGATTCCACTGTCCTGCAGCTCGTTGTTCCCACGCAGATAACCCGGTGTCCTTCCTCTTTTGCCCGATTGATCTTATCTGCTTCGCTCTGCTCGATCCGGTAAAATTCAGAATGCATATGATGCTCCTGAATATTCTCGACTTTTACCGGGCGAAATGTGCCAAGTCCCACATGCAGGGTCACATGGGCAATCTCCACGCCTTTCTCCTTGATCTCATCCAATAGCTCCGGTGTAAAATGCAGCCCCGCTGTCGGCGCTGCCGCAGAACCGGAATGCTTTGCGTATACGGTCTGATAGCGGTTTTTATCCTCCAACTGGTGCGTGATATACGGCGGAAGTGGCATCTGTCCCAGCTGATCCAGGATTTCTTCAAAAATCCCCTCATATTCGAATCGGATCAGACGGTTTCCTTCTTCTACCACCCCGATCACTTCCGCTTTCAGAAGCCCGTTTCCAAAAACCAGACGTGCTCCCGGTTTCATCTTTCTTCCCGGCTTCACCAGTGTTTCCCAGATATCATTCTCTTTCCGTTTCAGAAGAAGTACTTCCACCTTTGCACCGGTTCCTTCCTTCTCTCCGATCAGACGCGCCGGAATAACCTTTGTATCATTGATCACAAGGCAGTCTCCCGGGTTCAGGTAGTTTACGATTTCACGGAAAATATGGTGCTCCGTCTCACCGGTTTCCTTATCCAGAACCAGAAGCCGTGAACCGGAACGATCTTCAAGCGGATCCTGTGCGATCAGTTCCTCCGGCAGATCAAAATAAAAATCCTCTTTCTTCATTCTGTTTTCCTTTCTGCATATACGTCATTAAAGAGACCGTATACAAGATACGGTCTCCTCATTTCTCTGATTATTACTCTTATTATTGTCTCAATTCAATTCCCATTTCTTCCAAAGCTTTCAGGATCTTCTTCATAGCTGCAGATACATCGGCTTCCTCCAGGGTTCTGTCTTTTGCACGGAAGGTAATTGAGTATGCAACAGATTTAAATCCCGGTTTGATCTGTGCTCCCTCATAGAGGTCGAAGAGTTTGTAGCTTTCCAGATAAGCGCCGCCCTTCTTCTCGATCACCTCTTCAATCTGTCCGACAAGAATCTCCTTTGGAACAACCATACTGATATCACGACTTACCGCCGGATATTTTGCAATGCCTTCGTATTTTCTGTCAAATGTAGCGAGTTCCACGATTTCAGGCATATCAATCACTGCAACATAGGCACGTTCTCCGATTCCGTAATTATCTGCCACCTGCGGATGAACCTCGCCCAGATATCCTACAACTCTTCCTTCGTAAATGATGTTAGCCTGACGTCCCGGGTGCAGGAAGTTCTTTCCGGCATTCGGATCGTAGGTCTCTTTCTTATGAAGACCTACTTTTTCGAAGAACTCTTCTACGATTCCCTTCATACTGAAGAAATCGCCTTCTCCGTACATTCCAAGTGTAAACTGCATACGCTCGTCCGGAAGTTCCGTAAGCGGAAGGCTTTTCGGAAGATAAATATTTCCCATTTCGTACAGGCGTACATTTTTATTTCTTCTGTTATAATTAGTTGCCAGAGAAGTCAGCATACCATTGAGAGAAATCGTTCTCATAATACTGTAATCTTCCCCAAGCGGATTCATGATCGGAATTGCCTGACGAAGCACATCATCCTCATCAAGGAGTAATTTATCAAATACCTTCGGGCTTTCAAAGGAATAGGTCATTCCCTGACTGAAACCACAGAATTCAGCAATATCCTTTGCAACATCTTCCACTCGATTCTTGAAGGAAAGCTTACCGGTAGTAGCTTCGCCGCTTGGGAGGGTAGTCGGAATGTTATCATATCCGTAGAATCTTGCAACCTCTTCTGCAAGATCGGCAAGGCGGAATAAGTCATGACGGAATGTCGGTGCAATCACTTCCTTCGCGTCAGCGTCATATTCCAGTCCGATTTTTTCAAAATATCCGAGCATATCCGCTTCCGGAATATCGGTTCCCAGAAGTGCATTGATTGCATCTGCGTCAAACGGTACTCTTACCGGCTCTTTCTTCTTGCCATAAACATCTACCATTCCTCCGACAACCTCACCTGCTCCCATTTCTTCAACCAACTGGCATGCGCGGTCGATGGCTGCCTGAGCATTGTTCGGATCCAGACCTTTTTCGAATTTTCCGGAAGCATCGGTACGAAGTCCGACTTTTTTGCTTGATTTACGGATATTGGTTCCGTCAAAGCAGGCTGCTTCAAATAACATGGTCTGAACATGATCGGTGATCATGGAGTTCTCGCCACCCATGATACCGGCAATACCTACTGCCTTTTCCCCGTCACAGATCATCAGGACGGAATCGTCCATTTCACGTTCCTGCCCATCCAGTGTGACAAATTTCTCTCCCTTTTCAGCATTACGAACTACAATCTGATGTCCGGCAATCGTATCCAGATCGTATGCATGCATCGGCTGTCCATATTCTTCCATAACATAGTTGGTGATATCAACCAGGTTGTTGATCGGGCGGATTCCAACGGAAGCCAGTCTTCTCTGCATCCATTTCGGAGACGGGCCAATCTTAATATTCTTAACAACTCTTGCGCAGTAACGCGGGCAAAGATCTGTATTTTCCACACGCACTTTGATATAATCGTTAACGTCCTCATCGTTTCCGGTCGGAGTCACTACCGGCGGGTGAAATTCTTTGCCAAATGTCGCTGCCGCTTCTCTTGCAATACCCACCACACTGAAACAATCTACACGGTTGGATGTGATTTCATATTCAAATACTACATCGTCCAGTCCCAGTGCCTTGATTGCGCTCTCTCCTACAACCGCATCGTCACCGAAGATATAGATTCCATATTCCGGTGCTTCCGGATACATATTTCTGTCAGAGCCGAGTTCTTCGATCGAGCACATCATACCGCAGCTCTCTACTCCGCGGAGTTTTCCTTTCTTGATCTTGATTCCTCCGGCAACTCTCTGTCCCGGCTCATGTCCACCGGCAACGCGTCCGCCGTCCAGAACGACCGGAACTTTGTCTCCTTCTTTTACGTTCGGTGCTCCGGTAACGATCTGTACTGTCTCTGTTCCCACATTGACCTGACAGATAATCAGTTTGTCGGCATCCGGATGTTTTTCAATTTTTTCAATCTGACCGATTACAATTTTATCTAAATCTGCATCCAGCTTTTCATAACCTTCTACTTTGGTTCCTGAAAGCGTCATTGCATCTGTATATTCCTGGGCGGTCACATCGAGGTCAGGAACATACGCTTTAATCCATGATAATGAAGTATTCATACTTTTTCTCCTCTTTATTTGTTTGTGTCTGGTAAGCTCGATTCGCTTCGCTCTCTCGCTGAATGTTTTTCTCCGCAGTGCTAAGCTCGAATCCGCTTCGCTCCTTCTCGCTTTACGGGCTTCGCCCTATGAAAAAAGCCGGATAAGCATTCGCTTGTGTGCAAGCACCCGCGTATGCTTATCAGTCTTTTTTCGCACTGCTCATTGCCAGCGCTAAAATTGTCTCAAAAATCTAATATCATTTTCATACAGCAGCCGCATATCATCGATTTCGTATTTCAGCAGTGCGATACGTTCGAGACCTACGCCGAATGCGAAGCCGGTGTATTCTTTGGGGTCAATGCCGCACATTTCGAGGACATGTGGGTGTACCATTCCGCATCCGAGGATTTCGATCCAACCGGAGCCTTTGCAGAAACGGCATCCTTTGCCGCCGCATTTGAAGCAGGAAACGTCTACTTCGGCGCTTGGTTCGGTGAATGGGAAGTGGTGCGGGCGGAACTTAGTCTTGGTTTCGGGTCCGAAAAGTTCTTTTGCGAATACTTCCAATGTCCCTTTCAGGTCAGCGAAGGAAATGTTCTTATCAATGACAAGTCCTTCGATCTGATGGAAGGATGGTGAATGGGTTGCATCTACTTCGTCGGAACGGAAAACGCGTCCCGGGGAAATCATACGGATCGGAAGTTTGCCCTGTTCCATTACACGTGCCTGAACCGGGGAGGTCTGGGTACGCAGTACGATTTCTTTATTGATATAGAAGGTATCTTGTTCGTCTTTTGCCGGATGATCTGCCGGAATGTTTAATTTTTCGAAATTGTATTCGTCATATTCGATCTCCGGTCCTTCGATCACTTCGTATCCCATTCCGATGAAGATACGTTCTACTTCTTCTAAGGCGATCGTATTCGGATGGCGATGTCCTACCATATTCTTTTTGGAAGGAAGTGTGACATCGATTACTTCCTGTTTTAATTTTTCTTCACGGATCGCAGCATCCATCTTCTTCTTGGTTTCTTCAAGGAGCTCTTCGATTGCTGCTCGGGTCTCATTGACAAGCTGTCCTACCTTCGGACGCTCCTCCGGTGCTACATCCTTCATTCCTTTTAAAACTGCGGTGAGTTCTCCCTTTTTTCCAAGAAATCTCACACGTACATCATTCAGTTTTTCTGGTACATCAGAAGCCTGAATCTGTCTGATCGCCTCTTGTTTGATGCTCTCAAGTCTTTCTTTCATAATTTCCTCCTTTTGACAACTAAATAAAGGTCAGCCGGACCTTTTTGACATTTGCATGGCAAAAAAAACTCGTCCCCTGATAGGGACGAGAAACTCGCGGTACCACCCTGTTTCCTGCTCAAATGAACAGGCACTCGGACTGCGTAACGTGCAGGGACGTCGTTCTCTACTGATACTTTCAAAAACGCAGCTCGCGTGGGAAATTCGATTCCTGTCTGAACCCGAGGGAACTTACAGCCGGAGATCCCCTCTCTCTGTTGGAAAACAGTGCTCTACTTACACGGTCTAAGCCTTTTCAACATATACCTAATTATTGTAACATATGTTTTTTTTATGTCAAGCTGTTTCCCCACTCTTTTTCTTATTTTCCTGCCATATACAATTAAGCAAGCCACCAAGAAGTATCGCATACATGCAGAAATACAGCCACAGCATAACAAGAATGATTGCCGTCATACTTCCGTATAATCCGCTGAACCCCTGGAATATAGTCAGGTACATCGAAAAGATGAACGAAATCACCTGCCATCCCACTGCGGTAAAGACTGCACCGGGAATCTGTTCTCTAACCCGGACCTTGTGGTTCGGAAGAAACCGATAGATCATAAGAGAAAATCCCAGCAGGATTGCAAACGTTATAAATGTACGCATCTCAAGAATCGACTCCGTTGTCTCTTTCATAAATGGAAACCGGGTATTGATAAACAGGCTTATGCTATTTCCAAACACAGACAGTACCAGTCCGAGTACGATCGCAATAATAAACAATATGGTATAAAAAGATGCCCGGATCCTCATAAACACATAATTTCTTGTTTCTCGAATCTCATAACTATAGTTCAATCCGTTGCTCATCGCAAGTACGCCTTTTCCTGCCGACCAGAGTGCAACAACTGCAGTGACCGGAATAACAGTCCGTGATTGATTATAAACCTGATTCACAATGCCTATAATAAAATCCTGCATATTCTTTTCCGGGAAGACCATTACCATTGCCGTCATTACGTCCGCTTTCGTAACCGGAGTATACTGTACGATCGTAAGTAGAAGCAGAATGATCGGAATCAGACTTAAAATAAAGAAATAAGCTGACTGAGCTGCATATGCACCGGTATGATTCCTGCCGATTCGATTTGATAGTGCCATTGCCCGTTTTATATATTTTTTCATATAACCACTCCGTTATCGCGCACATATTTAAAAGGCAGCCGCCTTAGCAGCTGCCTTTTTCTCTTTTGTTTCCCCCGAAATGCCGTTGACCGTTTTTTGACTCCTAGCCATAGCTAGGTGGGCGACCGCATCTGCTTTTCTGCCTTCCCCTGCGCGATGAGGGCTTGACATATTACAGAGATATAGGAATCCCGTTTAAAGTTTTGTAGGTTCAAAAATACGGATATATCGAACATCCCAGGTTTCTAAAAACAATTATAGCGTATTATTTATTTTTTTTCAACTCTAATACTGTAAATCTATCTTTTCCTTTTATTTTTTATATGACATCTTCGTTTCCGTCAGGTTTATCCTCTCTTGGTGAAACGAACAGCCCGCTCTTACCACCGCTTTTACGACATAGATAGATTTCCCCGATTTCCATCGATTTATCCACAGCTTTACACATGTCATAAATTGTCAGCAGGGCAACGCTTACTCCGGTCAAGGCCTCCATTTCCACACCGGTCTTTCCGACAGTGCGTGCCGTACAGGCTGCAATAATCGAGCAAGTATCCTCATGGAGTTCAAAATCAATTTCCACCTTACTCAGATTAAGAATATGGCAAAGCGGTATCAGATCCGATGTTTTCTTCGTTCCCATGATGCCGGCAACACGGGCAACCTGAAGCACATCCCCTTTCTTCATCTGACCATCCCGCACTTTTTGAAAGCATTCCTTGTTCATCAGAATCCTTCCCCGGGCAGTTGCTTCTCGTAAGGTATCCTTTTTTTCACTCACATCAACCATAATGGCATCACCGTGAGTGTTAAAATGTGTAAATTCCGCCATTTTTATTCTCCTCTTACGAATCCTGGAAATATTTCTTATTCAGACGGGAAATCGTAACTCCAAACCAGATCAGAACGACAAAAGGAAGTATCATAAAAACTGCAAGTAAAGCGCCGACTTCCACGACATATGTATTTACAAGCTCAATCACACCATATGCGGTGATGACGGTTCCAAACAGCAGCATCTTCGGAAATACTTCCTTAATATACCCCACCTTGTCACGGCACTTGTCCGGGTCGATTGATTTCGGAAGCAGAATGCTTGTATTAATCAGCCCTTTTACCTTCAATTGAAAGCAGGCATAGAAAACATAGATTCCGCAAGCCAGCCCGATTACTCCGAAAACCACATTGATATCACTCATTGTTCTTCGTCACTCCTTTTAATTAAACTACACCGAGTACAGCTTTTACGGATGCTTCCATCTGATCGATATCACATTCCGTAGTGTGACGAATCTCTGCATTTCTTATTTCTTCGATCGCATTCGGTATATCCATCTGTGAAACTTTATGAAGTTCATCGATCAGTTCAAATTCCTCCATGGCATCATAGGACGCGTCAATTGCAGTCATAACACTTCTTGCAAATTTATAAGGACTTGCCGTAGAAGCAATCACCGTCTTTGCCGTATCTCCGGTATTCTTTCTGTATTCATTGTATACGGATGCAGCAACTGCTGTATGGGTATCGATCACATACCCCGTATCCGTGTAAAGATCATGAATCGTCTGTTTTACCTGTTCTTCAGTAGCATACCCTGCCTCAAAATCCGCCAGATTCTTTTTCATCTCTTCCGTAATCGCATACACTCCTTTTGATTTGAGGTCGTTCATCAGCTCCTGATCCTTCTTTGCGTCTCCACCCGCGATCTGGTAAATCAGACGCTCCAGATTGCTTGAAATCAGAATATCCATGGACGGTGAAGTCGTCAGAATAAACTCTCTGTTTTTATCATAAGTACCGGTTTGGAAGAAATCATAGAGTACTTTATTCTCATTCGATGCACAGATCAGTTTCGCAATCGGAAGTCCCATATTCTTCGCATAATATGCAGCAAGAATATTTCCGAAATTACCGGTCGGTACGACAACATTGATTTCTTCACCTTCCTCAATTTCTCCATTCTGCAGCAGTTTACCATATGCATACACATAATAAACGATCTGCGGCACCAGACGTCCGATATTGATCGAATTAGCGGAAGAAAACTGATATCCCGCCTGATCCAGCTCTTTCGCCAGCTTTTTGTTCTCAAACATCGCTTTCACACCGCTTTGCGCATTATCAAAATTTCCATGGATCGCAATGACAGATGTATTGTCACCTTTCTGTGTGACCATCTGAAGCTCCTGAACCTTGCTCACGCCATTCTTCGGATAGAACACGATGATCCTCGTTCCTTCCACATTCGCGAAACCGGCCAGCGCTGCCTTCCCTGTATCTCCGGAAGTAGCAGTCAGAATCACGATCTCATTTTTCACCTGATTCTTCTTTGCAGAAGTTGTAAGAAGATGCGGAAGAATGGAGAGTGCCATATCTTTAAACGCAATCGTTGCCCCATGATACAATTCCAGGAAATACGCGTCATGTGCCTTTGCAAGCGGCGCAATCTCCTCTGTATCGAATTTACTGTCATATGCTTTTGTAATACAGTTCCTAAGCTCTTCCTCTGTAAAATCGGTCAGGAACTCTTTCATGACTGCATATGCTGTTTCCTGATAGTTCATATTCTTAAGTTCCCCAAGGCTCACCGGAAGTTTTGGAATCGAAACCGGGACGAATAATCCTCCGTCTTCTGCAAGCCCTTTCAGGATTGCCTGGGAAGCTGTTACTGTCTTTTCAGAATTTCTGGTGCTCTTATAAAGTAGATTCATGATTCTTCACCCTTCTTATGTTTTCTTTATTATCGCACAATTATATCATACCAAAACCATTTTAGCAAATTCAAATTCATCTTTTACAAACATTTGTCTTTTCTGTACACACACTCTATAATCGACATCTTATCGGACGACATCATTTTCGTGTATTATTTTTCATTTTTCTCATATAATATTTGCAAATATCAAAGAAGCCTTGGGGGACTCTTATGAACAGACATCTTTACCACTACACCATTGCCGGGATTCTTTTTACGGCGATTGCCGGAACACTCCTTCATTTTGCATATGAATACAGTATGGAAAATCCACTCGTTGCTATGTTTGCTCCGGTAAATGAATCCACATGGGAACATATGAAGCTTGTGTTTTTTCCTTCTTTTCTCTATATGATTGCAGGATGGCCATTCTTCATGCGCTCCTATCCTTCCTATTTTCAGGCATATATGACCGGCCTCTTTACCGGTACAATATCCATGGTCATCATTTTCTATACCTACACGGGAATCTGGGGGAACCATTGTCTGATTCTGGATATCCTTACTTTCCTTGCCAGCGTGATCATTACCTTCTCTCTGAGCTATCAGCTTGTCATTCAAAACTGTCATCTGCTTCCTCTGCCCTTATTGATCTTTCTGGTCGTTCTTTTCATGATCTATTTCTTTAGTTTCACCTTTTCTCCCCCTGAAATTGCAATTTTCGACACGTTTCGTGCCAAATAAGAAAAAATATTTATCGAAATTTATCTATTTTTATCGAAAATTGTATTTTGTAATAATTTTAAAGTATTGTATAAATAGTTCATTTAGTCGGGAGGTGCACGGAGGAGGAATTTTATGGAAACAGCTTTACTACTGTTAAGAAAAATTGGAATGCGCTCCAGCTATGCCGGTTTTAACTATCTTGCATGTGCAGTAGCTCTTGTTTTCGAGCACCAGGAATATCTGAGAAAAGTTACCAAGAACCTTTATGTTATGGTCGGTAAAGAATATGGCGTTTCCAATGTCTGTGTAGAAGCAGCTATCCGCACTTTAATCACCAGTTACTGGAACCAGAATGAAGATAAAATACTGGCACCCATTCTGGGATATCCTCTGTTTGAAAAACCAACTTCCAGTGAATTCATCTCCATATTAGCCGACTTTCTACGTGACCATCCCGATTTCGGTGAGCAGGCAAAAACATATTAACAACAGAAAGGCAGAGACCCGCTCTGCCTTTCCTTATGCTTCTCTTATAATGTTTTTGCTCTCCATATAGGTTGCAAGGAAATACCCCCCATAAACCAGGATCAGAAATACTGCAGTTGCAATAACCGACGGGAGCATTTCCCTCGTTTCCACCTGAACAGCTACAATCTTTAACGCAAACTGGATCCCGAATATGGAATGAACGACTGCCAGGACCAAAGGTGCCATAAAGAAAATACCAATCTGCCGAAACAGCGTCTGATGAATCATCTTTTCATCCATTCCGATTTTTCTCAGAATCGTATAACGGTGGCGATTATCGGAGTTCTCTGTAAGTTCCTTGAGTGCCAGTATCGCGGAGCTTGCGATCAGGAAAATGATCCCCAGATAAATAGCGATAAAACTGATGATGGTCGATAGCCCTTTGCTGGATTCGATGATCGAAATTTTGGATACCCCGTCCAGCCGGATCTGTTTCTCTTCCAGATTTTCCATAAGCTCATGATCCCCGTCGCCGTAATTTGTGAACATCGCTTCGGTCTGATATTTCTCTTCTTTTGTATCCGCATTGTAATCTGCCATGAGATAATATCTTTCCTTCATATCTTCACTGAGGGGACAGCTGTCCGGTACAACCATCAGGCCGGTATTAGTATGACTAGTGGAGATCACAAGATAGCCTTCCTGGCATTCCGGATATCTGGAATGATATACCTTTCCGCCAATCGCAACTTCACTGCCGTTTTTCAGCGCCATGTCTCTCAGATTCTTCATATTATCAAAATCACACAGCACGAGATATTCATCTTCCGCCAGTTCATATTCCCTGTTGCCATAGAGCCGTGCGATCTTGTTATAATCGGACAATTTTATGATTTCCTCCGCCGTGTCATACATAAGCATCGGATAGTTCTCTTTTGCACTTTCTATCACGCTCTGAAGTGAAGTCTCCCATGTCCACTCCGTCGACGTGTAAGTAGCAACTTCCGTCACATCCTTCAGTACCTTCATATCCAGCCCGTTTTCCTTCAGTGTGTCACTGATCGGTTTTTGGGAATCCTCGATCTGTAGCTGTGTATAATTTCCATTGTCCGGAAGATTCGCTGTTTTATACAGATTAAGGTCTACCGGTGTCATCTCCTCCAGATCCTGCGTCAAAACCCGGTTCAGCGAAAGCGCAGTTGAGAGGACCGTAATCGTCATAAACAGCAAAAGACAGATGATCGTCATGCTGACGACCGTCGTATTGATCCGGTTGTGAATCTGCCTCAGCACGAAAATATTCGAATCCTTCAGATACAGCCCTTTTCTCATCTGTACCACCTTCAGGGCAAGTCCCGATACCGACCAGAAAATCAGGAAGGTCGATACGATTCCCATGAGAATCGGAATAACCAGCTGATTCATAAGATCCAGCTGTGTAAGTCCGCCCGTCACCATATAATATGCAGTTCCCAGTGTGACAGCCGCCGCCAGAAACACCAGCACACAGATCACCGGATTCTTCATCCGAACCTTTTCGTTCTTCTTCTCCGCACTGATCAGATCGATCAGTTTGTATCGAGAAATGATAACGATATTCAAAACCATCGAAGCCGCATACATCACGCCAAAATATGCACAAGTCTTCCAGCAGGCCGCCTCGGAAAATACAAACTGATATTCACTCATATCCGCCTGGAACAGTTTCGCAACCAGAATTGACATCAGCTGAGATCCGAACACGCCGATCACCAGCCCCACCACAAGCGAGATCAGACCGATCAGAAACGTTTCCCCGAGAAGGATCCCCGAAATCTGCCTTTTCCCCATTCCAAGCGTCATGTAAAGTCCGAATTCCCGCTTTCTTCTCTTAATCAGGAAATTATTGGCATACACGATCAGAAATCCCAGGATTACCGCCACAAATACAGACACATAATTGATCATCCCCACCATCAGTTTCACGATCTGGCGCGTTGAGCTGTTGACCACAAGCATGGCCTCCTGGCTGTCCAGTGAATTGAACATATAGAAGATCGCCACGCCCAGGATCAGGGTCAGAAAATAAATGGTATAATCTTTGATACTCTTCCGGATGTTTTTTACCGACATCTTAAATAACATCGTTCAATTCACCTCCCAGAAGCGTGACAACCTCAATGATCTTTTCAAAAAACTCTTTACGTCCTCCCGTTCCTTTCATGATCTCATTGAAAATCCTGCCGTCCTTGATAAAAAGGATCCGATCCGCATAACTTGCAGTAAATGCATCATGCGTGACCATCAGGATTGTCGCATCCATCGAGCGGTTCAAAAGCTCCATATTTTCCAGAAGCTGTCTCGCCGCCTTGGAGTCCAGCGCGCCGGTCGGCTCATCCGCCAGGATCAGCTGCGGATTTGTGACGATCGCTCTCGCCGCCGCGATCCGTTGTTTCTGTCCACCGGACACCTGATAGGGATATTTCTTCAGGATATCCGTGATTCCAAGCTGCATGGCTATCTGATTCACCCGTTCTTCGATCTCCACAGGTTTCACTCTCTGAATCGTTAGCGCCAGCGCAATATTCTCATAAGCCGTGAGCGTGTCGAGAAGATTAAAATCCTGGAAAATAAATCCCAGCTCTTCTCTGCGGAATTTGTTCAGTCCATTTCCCTTTAAACGGGTGATATCCATCCCATTGATGAAAATGTGCCCTGCCGTCACCCTGTCGATCGTGGAAATGCAGTTAAGCAGCGTCGTCTTTCCGCTTCCGCTGGCTCCCATGATCCCCACAAATTCACCCTTATCCACCGAAAAACTGATCTGATCAATGGCCTTTGTAAGATTGGATTTATTTCCATAATATTTTTCGATTTCCTTTACTTCTAATATGTGTTTCATATGATGTGTTCCTCCTTTTCGTAACTCCATCATAAGCTTTTTCTCTCTTACCAGCCATCGATACAGCTTACGAAAACCTTACGAAATCGTAAGCTTTCTTCTTATTCGGTCAATGAAAAGCTGCTCTTCGGGAAAATCAGTTTCACCAGACATCCGTTTCCTTCTTCCGATGTAAGCGTAATTCCAAGCCCCAGCTTATCGCAAAGTTTCTTGCAAAGATACAGTCCTATTCCGGTCGATTTCTTTCGGCTCCGCCCGTTGCTCCCGGTAAATCCTTTTTCAAATACTCTTCCGATCTCCTCCGGTCGGATTCCAATGCCGTTATCCCAAATGCCGAGAATGGTCTGCTCTTTTCGCTCTTCTGCCGAGAAGCGTATCACAGCACCTTCCTCTTTCCGGTATTTCATACTGTTTGAAATGATCTGATTCAGGATAAACTGACACCATTTTGCATCTGTGAACACGGTTTGATCGGAAATATCGATCTCAATCCGGATCTTTTGCCGGATCAGACTCTGCCGATTCTGCTTCACCGCTTCATTTACAATCTGCTTCAGCTTACATTCTGCCACAAAATAGTCTTTATTCGCGTGACTGCTCCTTGCATAATAAAGTGCCTGTTCCACATACTGTTCAATCTCCGTCAGTTCTTCCTCGATACTTCTCGTCACCTCACTGCGGTTGTTCTCGATAATCATCTTCGAAGTCGCGATCGGAAGCTTAATCTCATGGATCCACAGTTCAATATACTCCTTGTACTCTTCCTGGATCCGCTTGTAAACATTCACATTTTCCGCCATCGACTTCCCCGCATCCTGCAGGATCTCCCGAAGCTGCTCCTCCTCCACACAGGATGTCTCGGGAAGCATCTCCATGATCAGATATTTTTCCCGAAGTTTCTCCATTTTCTCTGCAGTTTCCAGATAAAATTCCTTTTTGGAACGGAATTCCAGATATGTACCCAACAAAAATAAAAGCAGGATACTCACTCCCAGATACAGTCGTATCACCCAGTGCACCGGATAAATCAGAAGGAAAATCTCTCCGGTTGCCACCGCGAAGATCAAGAGCACAAGCGTCTTCCACCTATCTTTTAAATACCTTCCAAAGCTCATGTTATCGCCGCCTCCCGTTTTCTATATTTTCTTATACGGATAAAAGATATCCCTGCCCTCTCTTTGTCACAATGACATCCTTCATTCCGATTTCTTCCATCTTCTTGCGTATTCTCGTCATATTTACGGTCAGGGTATTGTCATCGATAAATGCCTCATTGTCCCACAGTTCATTCATGATATCTTCTCTGGACACGATACTGCCCTTGGACCGGATCAGACATTTCATGATCTTCAGTTCATTTGCAGTGAGCTCTACTGCCTTCCCATCTTTCTCCACCTGACTCTTCGACAGATTCAGTACAAAACTTCCACAGCTAATCCGATCCTGCATAGCCAGATTTCCGGTTCTTTTCAAGATACCCCTGATCTTCGCAAGAAGGATCTGCGTGTTAAATGGCTTCGTCACATAATGGTCCGCCCCATAATGCAGGGATAAAAGTTCATCCATCTCACTGTTTCGGCTGGTGATCATAATGACCGGAACATCCGACGCCTTCCTGACCTCTTTCAGCAGATACTCCCCGTCAACATTCGGAAGGTTGATATCCAGCAGGATCAGATTCGCATCCGCGCCGAGAATCTCCTCCAGCGTCCGTTCGAAATTCTCCAGTCCAAATGCCTCATACCCATTTCGCTGTAGGAATATCTCCAGCTCATGTCTTAATTTTTCATCATCTTCAACAATCAATATTTTCTGCATAACATCACTCCAATTTTGTCAGATTCAGATTCGCCCCGAACAGCATTTTGATAATCCATACAAAAAACAGAATCACAAGTATCGGGATAATGCAGGAAGTCACCAGCATGATCGCAAGCGATTCCAGGAACTGATTCAACATCTGCTCAGCCTGTTCGGTAATTCCGGACACCCCGTCTTTGATCTTCGAGAAAATCCCCGTTGAGCTTTCCTCTTCTTCCGCACTCTCCTCCAATTCTTCCGCCGTTTCTCTCGCCGAATCAATGGTCTCGTTGATGGAAGACTGGTATGTTGCTTCAATCAGATTTGACACCTTGACACTTGCAGGGATAATCAGAACGATCGCACACGCAAAAGCCAGCAGTTTATTTGCCATCCTCCTGCATGCCCTTCCTTTCACAAAAACGCTGGACGAATACAGCACACACGCGGCGGGAATCAAAACCACGAACGCCGCATATCCCGTAATAGTGACCAGATACTTTTCCAGATAAATCGCACAGAGAACGATGAGGAAATAGCCGCTGAGATCGGCAAGCTTCTCCGCGATCGGCGTCGCTGTATCGCCCGGAATCAGAGTAATCGCCGCCGAAGTTGCCGTTGAAGCCGCAGTGAGCTCCATGACCGTCGTTTTCTTCTCATCCAATGACCGGATCGTATTCGCATGTAACTCCGGGGAAGCTGCATATTTTGCTAACACAAAGATCGAAATGAAGGCGATTAAAAGCGGAATCACGAATTTTACAATTTTTGTCGTCGTATTTTTCATTTTGTTTGTTCCTTTCTGAGATGAATTTGTTCCTTTCCGATTTGATCTTGATAAAGATTTTGTCTTTGAATTTATTCTATAACAGAACTGTAGCCTGTGGCAACCGGTTCTTTGTGAACACTCTTATCTACTCATCCCGCCACCTATAGAGATAGGAGATTTCCTGCTATATCTTGTTAAAGATAATTAAGAATCAGAATAAAAAAACGTAAGGACTTCTTAAAATAGAAGTTCTTACGTCATCATAATAAGCAGATAACGGGAGTCGAACCCGCCTTTCCAGCTTGGGAAGCTGGCGTTCTACCGATGAACAATATCTGCATGCTATTAGTATAGCATTTTGAGGAAAAATTTCAAGCATTCTTTTAAAATGATTAGAAAATAATACATGTTGTCATAAAGCTCATACTTAACACCCTACCACACATCCGAGCCCATCATGAACCATATCGTCCCACTCAAACATTCCTTGCACAGTCCCTCATTTTTCTTTTCTCCTGTCGTAGCATATTATATTGTGAAATGCCATAGATTTGCGTTCATCTTCCGGCTCCTCTTCCTCAGCATTTTCCATATACCGCTTCCAGCAGGCCCGGCATACCATCGTTCCCTCCGGCACATACTCTCCACAACATACACAATAATCCAAACCATTCACCTCCGGTATAAAGTATATGCCGAATAGGATTATGAATATTCATATTCAAAGGATGCCCGTTCCGTCTCGAAAGCAAATACAGATTCCCCCTGAATGTGTAATCGGTAAAATGCACGGCAAGATGCGCTTTCATGAATAGTCCGCACCATATTTCCCAGCTCCGGCGCTTTCAAAGGATAACCACCGGTTTCCAGAAGTCTTACTTCCAGCTCCATCCCTTTTTGTACAACCCGAAGTCTGCCATCTGCATTTTCAACCACTCTCGCACCCAGATACGTCGCAAATCGAAATTCTTTTCCACGCCACCAAACAATTCCTATAACACCAGTAAAAGAAATGCTTTTCCCTATGAAAGGAAATCCCAGTACCGGAATTTCCGCCACAGACAGCATCAACGAACCTCCCCGAAAGAAGCAATGGGTCCAGACATATTTCTTCGGAAATGAATAGCCGCGGTCTCCCTCCCAATACCCCAATGCATGGTCAAATTCATAACTCTCACCATTCAGCATGATCCTTCCAAAAACCGAATGCTGCATACTCCAAACACTGTGGCAGCACTCCATAAACGGAGCCAAAGAAAACGGCCCCATAATATCATATTTCAGCGGAGTCAAAGCACCATAACTCAGCCTGCCCTCCACAGCCAGTTCCTCAGTATGAATCGAGAGTTCCATACCATAAAGGCTAAAATGATTCCGACCAATATCAATGCACTTATTTTTTCTACTGAATTTCTCAGCGGGAAATGTCTCAATCCATACCTGACTGTCCGTTATAAGCTGAATAGAACACGTAACTTTTCCTCCACACTGGTGTAATGCCGGTATGACCGCTAACGTCTGATTGTCCGACTGACATTTCATATACCAACCATAAAAAGATCCCAGCATACTTCTGTCCGGTCACACCTGCCTGTTCTTCGGCTCCACAGCCTCCGACCTGATGTTATTCGTCTGGTTCTGGTTCTCCGGTTCCTTTTTGTGGGTTATACTGTTGAACTCGTTCAGGTTCTTTTGTCGGTTTTGTCTTTCCATCTCTTTTTTATTTGTGTTCAAAATAATCACCTCAAAGGATAGTTTGAACATTTTTTTTAGAAATATACAAAAGGGGTGGCTGGGGGACGGGTTCATAGTCACTTAACAGCTACACATCCTTTCTTCCATTAACTTCTCAACAATCTTCTTCTCGTCATAATCGGCAGTATCTTCTATCACATATTCTCTTTATTTCAGGAAGTTCCCTCTCCAGCTGATCAGCTATTGTCTCCGGAGTGAGTCCCCTTTTCATCTTCCTGCATACTTGGCTTACTAAAAGAACCAGTTCACCCTTTCTTTCGCCTTTTTTCTCGCCTTCTAATTCTCCCTCTTCTCTCGCATAAGCCAGTTCTTCCCACTTCTGCATAAGCTTCACTCCTACCTTTTCCGATCCCTTAACTGTTCGGACTCTGTCATGAATCTTCTTTATTTTCTCACTCTTTACCTTTTCGGCTACTTCATCTGTCGTATGATTGATGTATTCCATCAATTCCAGAAATTCTTCTGTAAAGCCTTCCGGATTCTTTCCTTTCGTATTTATGAAAATGCGTCTCGCGCCATCATCCAGCCTCAGTTCCGGCACTTC